>JAIFMW010000214.1 GCA_020048105.1 Deltaproteobacteria bacterium
GCAGAGGCCACGCAAAACGGACCAAGCCTGTGGATGAGCTTCCACATCACGCTTCTTGGACGCGGGTTCAACTCCCGCCACCTCCACCAAAAATGGGAAGACCCCGAAAGGGGCCTTCCCATTTTTGATGGCTGATAAAAATACAGGAGTTGAACCCGGCGAAGCGGGTGCGCAGGTAGGCGCCCATTTTGAAAGCCCGGTGGGCTTTCAAAATGGATTAGCGCCGTGCGCAGACCCGCGAGAGAGCCAAGGTGGTATTTGGTAGAGGGCCTTTTTCCCGCGGTAATTTCAATGACCCCTCATCCAAGGCCTTTTTTGTGGGCCTTCCAGATTTCGCCCCCGCGATTCCGCGACTTCGGCACTCGCCTTCATCGCTCCAAGGCAAACGCCATCCAATACATGAACCCAAACATCCCCAGCAGCAGCACCCAAGAGGCCACGCGGGCAAAGTTGAAGGTCCATCCCAACCCCAGTCCTTTCGGCGCGAAGAGCCGGGGGTCTGCGGGATCCCACAACACCGGCCCTTGGCCCCACTGATCCTGGGCGATGGGGGTAGCACTTTTGCGGGCCAGCCCCTGCCCCACGGCTGCACATAGATTTAGGGCCGTTAAGCCCACTAGGATGGGAAGCAACTGCCCGTAAACCAAAAGGGCATGGCAGCCGAGGGACAATTCCAGGCCCAGCACCACCCAACCCCTCATCTGAACAGATGTTCGCTTCACTTCGCCATTGGAGAGCAGGATGGCCTCGCCGCAGAGCAGCGCCCAGGCCAGGAGAGGGACGCCAACCCACATCCAAATAGGCAGCGCAAGGCGGAACAAAAACAGCCCCATGAAACCACCCAGGGCCAGGAGGTCATAAGCAGAGAAGAGGCTGATCGGCTCGTGGGTCTCTTCCGCTGGGTTATTGAGCCCGGGCCGGTAGGCCCTCAGATGAGCCACCCGAATCATGGGATCCAAGGAAGCGAGGATGATGCTGCCCAGTACCGTGAAAATAAGCATGGGCGAAGGCAGCCAAAGGGTGACCGCCTGGAAAAGGCCTGCCGCCACCAGGTACCGCCCCGCGCTCCGATAGATGGTGCGCCACTCCGCCCGTCGCTCTGGGGTTGGGGCCGTGAGCGGGTTGGGTTCCATGCGGGGCAATAAATTGCCCGCCACCATGAAACCCAGTGCTAATCCGAGGAAGGGCAACCGGGGCAGGCCAGTGTCCTGCCCCTGGGACTTCAGGAGAAGGGCAATGTGGATCCCACTGAGCACCGTCACGACCAACCAGCGGAGCTGCCGGCGGATGGGTGCCGAGAGGTGAAAACCACTCATGGAATCCAGGCCCCAGCGGCTGACGCCGAGCAAAACCACATATATCAGCACGGTGGCCGCGGGCAGCGGCAGCACGAGGCTCAGTGGCGAACCCCAGCCATCGGCCTGCCCCGATAAGCCCCAATGGAGGGGCACCAGCTTAGGGATTTTCGGCAATAGCCAAAGCCCCAGGGTCCAATCCGCGGCCATGAGCACCCACAGCGGCCAGTCCCGAATCAGCCCTTGGGTATCCGGTCTTCCGCCTTCCCATCCTGCTGAAAGAAGTTCATCAGCCATTGCATTGCCTCCTGAAACACAGTCGTATCTAGTGTGTAGACCTGGTTTTGCCCCTGACGTCGCACCCGCACCAGCCCGGCCTGCTTAAGCAGACTCAAGTGATGGGAGACGCTGGCCTTGGTCATGGGCAGTCCCTCGGCCAGTTCGCCAGCGTTCAGATCCCCCGCCCGCAGACGCTCCAGCATGGAGCGACGAGTTGGATCGGAGAGGGCCTTGAAAACGATTGAGGAGTATTCCATGAAGGAAGGATACGATATTTAGGCAATCTTCTAATTATTATTTTCGAAAGCGTGGCAAAACGCGTGCGGTCATGGAATCCCATTTATCCCCAGCTAATCCACCCGCTTGCGAGCCACCACCAGGAATTCCCGACCCGCGCGCTTGGGATGGCTGCGGGTCGCAGGCCCAAGGTAGAGAATCTCAAACCAAGGCTCGGCTAACTTCCGGAGTTCCTCCATGGGAATGGAAAAGGGAGGGCAGGTTTCGCCAGTCACGGTGTGAAAGAAGGCACCCAGCCAAAGTCCCTGCGGTTGCAGACGGCGGGCGCAGGCGGCGATGTAGCGAGCACGGGTGGGTGGATCCATGGCCACAAAACAGGTGTGATCGAAGATCATTTCGAAAACGGTTTCCGACGGGGCGAACCAGTCTTCCAAGCGCCACAACACCTGATCTCCATAGCGCTCTTGGGCACCCAGAATGGCGGCTGGCGCGAAATCAAGGCCTGTGACCTGGAAGCCCAGGGCATTCAAACCGGCGGCGTCGTGACCGAATCCGCAACCAGGCACCGCCACCGTGGGGCCAACCGCCAAGCCCAACCCCATGGTCAGTTCGAGTAGCTCGGAAAGAAGCGGAGTGGGGCGATTCAGATCCCAACCGAGCCGAGACTCAGCTTCGTAGATGGCTTGCCAGAACGAGGGATCCAGGTTGGACATGCCTCCAGTGAACCATTGGAGGGGCCATTGGCTTGAGGTGAAATTGATGTCGCGACAGGCACCTGCGCCACGCTCAAACGAGCTTTCGGGCCCGGACCCCACGTGGCGCACCGAACCGTTGCAGCAAGGGACACTATGCTTAGGTGCCACCGGAGCCCACGTCCGGACCTCACCCACAAGGAGCCTCCCATGGGCGCGATGAAGACCCCTGGTGTCTATGTTGTCGAGAAGAACGCCTTCCCCAATTCCGTCGTGGAAGTCGCCACGGCCGTGCCGGCCTTCATCGGACACACGGCCATGGCGAATAATCACGGCAGGTCACTGACGAATAAGCCCTGGCGCATTTGCTCAATGTCGGAGTTCCAGCAGTTTTTCGGGGGTGGGCCTTCGCCCCGCTTCAGGATCGAGGAAATTGGGCCGACCGAACCAGCGATTCGACCCGGTAAACCCGACTTCACGCTGGGGGCAGTAGGCTATGAGATCGATCAAATCCCCGGCAAAGAGGGCGGATCGTATCTCTTCCATCGGAGCCTGTGCCACTTTTTCCAGAATGGCGGCGGCCCTTGCTACATCGTGTCGGTGGGCGATTACAGCCAAGATCTGGATCTGAATGCCTTCAAAGCCGGAGTGGATGCCCTGGTCAAAGAGCAAGAACCCACCCTGCTTGTGATTCCGGAAGCCGTTCTCTTCACGCAATCGGAATGCATCGAACTCCAGCAAGCCATGCTCACCCATTGCGGCGGCACGATGAAGAACCGCATGGCGATCCTGGATATTTGGGGCGGAGATAAGGAGCGAACGGATTTCAGCGGTGACCCCGTCAACGCCTTTCGAAAAGCCCTTGGCCAAGACTTCGTGAGCTTTGGCGCGGCTTACTACCCCTGGCTCCACACCACCATGATGGGCGATAAGAATCTCAACCATGAGCTGGTGGAAAATCTAACCCTTTTGAAGGCCCTCCTGCGAATCGACCTCGGCCTGTCGGATGAAAAGCCTGACACAACGGAAACCCGACTCCTTGAGTTGTGGCAGGCCCTTGAGGATTTGGAAACGACCGGGTCAGCCCTTCGCTCTTCGGGTGAAGCCCAGATCCTTCCGCAGCACCCGGCGAAGCTGCACCAAACCCTGCTCAACGCGAGCCATCTCTACATCACCATCCTTGGCGTGATCAAACACAAACTCAATGTACTTCCCCCGAGTGCAGCCATGGCCGGCGTCTACACCATGGTGGACAATACCCGCGGCGTCTGGAAGGCACCGGCCAACGTGAGTTTGAATGGCGTGGTCACCCCTGCCGTGCCCCTCTCCGCCGAAGACCAGGAGGATCTCAGCGTTTCGGCCCAAGGCCAATCGATCAATGCCATTCGCAGCTTCGTCGGTGAGGGTGTGTTGGTTTGGGGTGCCCGCACCCTCGATGGAAACAGCCTAGATTGGCGCTACATCAACGTGCGCCGCACCATGATCATGCTCGAAGAGTCCTGCCGCCTAGCCGCTCGGGCTATGGTCTTTGAGCCGAATGTGGCCACAACCTGGAGCTCGATCCGCACCATGACCGAAGCCTTTTTAACGAACATCTGGAAACGCGGTGGGTTGGCAGGTGCTGGGCCCGAAGATGCCTTCAGCGTGCAGGTTGGCCTAGGAGAGACCATGACCGCCGAGGACATTTTGGAAGGCATTCTGCGCGTCACAGTGCGGGTGGCCCTCTCGCGCCCCGCCGAATTCATCGAGATTACCTTTCAGCAACCAATGCAAAAAAACTAACCCGGCCCAAGCGATCGCCGAGGCAGCGTAGCCTTAAAATCAATTTGGTATTGCTTTTGAGTTCCACCCTTCCTTTCTTGAGAGTTCCCCTTGAAACCTCCCGAATCAGCGCCACAAGCTCATAGCCACCTCTTTGATTCTGGCAATCAGGCAGGAGAACGGGGCACCCGACTCGTCATCCTCATCACCGTTCTCACGATGGTGGTGGAGGTGCTAGCTGGGTGGTGGTTCAACTCCATGGCCTTGCTCGCAGACGGCTGGCACATGAGTTCCCACGCCGTGGCCATTGGGCTGAGCGCCTTGGCCTATGCCATGGCGCGGCGCCATGCCAACGATCATCGCTTCGCCTTTGGCACTTGGAAAATCGAGATTCTAGGAGGCTTTGCGAGTGCCTTGTTTCTTCTGGGCGTGGCTGCCTGGATGGTTTTTGGATCCGTGGAGCGACTCCTCGCGCCAAAGCCGATTCATTTCAAAGAAGCAATGATCGTGGCCATCCTGGGCCTGCTGGTGAATGTCGGCTGCGCCTTCATCCTTGGCAACGCCCACGATCACGATCATGGCCACCCTGCAGACTCCAAAAATCATCATCACGATTTAAATCTTCACTCCGCCTACATCCACGTCATTACCGATGCCGCCACTTCCGTGCTGGCCATTGCCGCCCTGGCCGGTGGGATGCTCTTCGGATGGTCCTGGCTGGACCCAGCTATGGGTTTTGCGGGCGCCATCCTGGTAGCGGTTTGGGCCAAGGGACTTCTTCGCGACACAACCCGCATCCTGCTCGATGCGGAGATGGATCATCCGGTGGTCGAAGAGATCCGGGAAGCCATCACCACCCACCCAGAGTGGGGCTCCCTCGCGGAGATTCTTGATTTGCATGTGTGGCGGGTGGGTCGAAACAAGTTTGCCTGCATCCTTTCGCTGGCCACCGATCGACCGAATGTCGATGCCGAGACCGTGAAACAGTGCCTCTCCATCCACGAGGAAATCGTTCACATCACCGTCGAAATTCGGCGACTCGATGGGGTTGAACACGGGTAGACGAAATCCGACGCAACAACCAATAGGGCTAGAATTAGCTTGTTTTTCTAAGAGCCGATGCGCATCACCTTTTCAAACACCTAGGATCCTGCGTGGGTAAATCCCGAGGAACCGCCCGATGCGGATTCGATAATCGGACCGTAGGATCTTGCATATACACCGTCATCACCAAAGATTTGCCAGTCGGTTCCGAACAGGGTTGCGCCTCGATCAGCCTCTGCCCCTTTCGGGGTTCATCAGGGTCTGTTTTCGTTCTGGCGCAAGCCGCACCAAACTTTGAAAACAGGCCATAGTAATAACCTTTGGTGAATCGCAATATTCCGGTTCACGCCTGCATGATTAGGTAGGCCAAATAGCCCCCGTAGCTACCGAGCAGCAGGGCACCCTCCCAGCGGCGGATGGTGCGCTCCGTGCGCAGGAGCAGCAGCCCTATTAGGGTGATCAAGGCCAGGGCGAGGAGGTCTGGGTTGACCAGGGTGGGTAGGGCCACAAGCTTTCCTGGGAGGCCCGCAAGCCCTAGGCACAGAAAGATATTAAAGATGTTCGACCCGACGACATTGCCCACGGCCATGTCGGTGTGCCCCCTCCAGGCGGCCACGATGGAAGTGGCAAGCTCCGGTATGGAAGTGCCAACGGCTACGATGGTGAGGCCGATCAGGCGCTCACTCATACCTAGCCTGAGAGCCAGCCCTGAGGCTCCCTGCACCAGGAAATGGCCTCCCACGACGAGAAGGGCAAAGCCTACGGCGATCAAGGTTGAGAGACGGGCCAGGGACCCCCCAGTTGGGGCTCCGGCACTTTCTGCGGCGGCTTCGGTTACAGCAAGACGACTATCGGTCTGTGAGTCTTTCCGAGCGCGCAGCACCATCCACACGCTGTAGGTGAACGCCAACCCGAGGAGCAGTGCCGCCTCCCAGGTGGCGATTTGTCCGTTTCCGAGCATCAGCAACAGAACGAGGGATGCCACCAGCAGCACGGGGACATCCCCCCGGGCCATGCTGCGGGGCACGGGGGCGGGTCGGAGGAGGGCCGTGAGGCCTAGGATCAGGCCCAGATTGGCGATGTTGCTACCGATGACATTGCCCACCGCCAGCTCGCCATGGCCGGTCCAGCCTGCCTGGGTGCCCACAACGACCTCTGGCGCGGAAGTGCCGTAGGCCACGACTGTCAAACCGATGATGAGGGGGGAAACGCCCAGGCGCCGGGCCAAGCCGGCGCCCCCACGCACCAACCATTCCGCACCGAGGTAGAGCAAGGCTGCTCCTCCCAAAATCATGGTGCTCATTCCCAGCAGTCCTGACATGGCTATTGGCCTCCCTCCCTGCTGCAGTGAATTCCAAAATCGCCCCGGGGGGAAGCACCCACATGGATGCCTCCCCCCGAAGTCAAGTCATCGAGAAAAGGGTTTGCCCGCCCGCCTCAGCTCTCAGTGTTGGGCATGGGCCGCACCAGCACTGGTGCCTTGGGTGCAGGTTGGGCTGGTGCGGCAGCAGGGACAACGGGAGCGGTTTGATGCTTGAAGATTTCAGCGACCGCGCCCAGGGATGCCAGGGCTCCCCCAATTTCCGTGGGCAGGAAGATCTTGGTGGCCTGGCCGTCCGCCACTTTTTCAAGGGCTTCGAGGCTGCGGATCGCGATGATGGCAGCATCGGGTTTACCGGCGTGAATGGCGTTGAACACGGTCTCGATGCGGAATTTCTCGGAATCCGCAAGCGTGCGCACGGCCTGGGCCTGACCCTCGGCTCGGATGACGGCGCCTTGGCGATCGCCTTCAGCTCGCAGGATTTGGCTTTCGCGTTCGCCCTCAGCCTTGAGGATCGCGCTCTGCTTAAATCCTTCAGATTCCAGAATGGCGGCGCGCTTTTCTCGTTCGGCCTTCATCTGCTTGGACATGGCGTTGGTGATATCGGCGGGGGGTTCAATCTTCTGGATCTCGACACGTACAACCTTCACGCCCCATTCATCCGTGGCCTCATCCAGCACCTGGCGCAACTGGGAATTGATCTTCTCCCGGCTCGACAGGGTTTGATCCAGCTCCATCTCGCCCACGATGTTGCGCAGGTTGGTCTGCGCAAGCTTTACGGCCGCGTACTGGAAATTGACGATGTTGTAGATCACGCGCACCGGGTCGGTGATGCGGAAATAGATAACGGCGTCCACCGTGACAGCAGCATTGTCCTTGGTGATCACCTCCTGAGGCGGCACGTCGATAACCTGCTCGCGGGTATCCACCTTCGTAATGGCCTGAAAGAAGGGCATCACGAAGGTGAGCCCCGGTTCCCGAGGCGGTGCGGAATATTTGCCAAGGGTTTCCACCACTGCCTTTTCAAAGGGCCGAATGATGTGCAGCGCCTTGGCCGCCAGAATCAGCAGGAAAAAGGCACCGATGAGCAGAAAGAACAGTTCAGGCATGGCTGGGCTCCTTAGGTGAAACGAGTTCAGAAGGAATTGTTACCCGAAGGCGGGTTCCTTGGACTTCGAGGATCTGCACCCAGGTGTCCGCGGGTATATGGTCTTCAGCCATGGCCCGCCATAGGGCACCATTCTCAAGCCGGACTTGCCCTTTCCCCGTCTCAGGGTCCAGTGCTTCGATCACCCGAGCTCGCTGCCCGGCCAAGGCATCAAGCCCCACAGGGCTGGAGGGCATGTGTTTCATCCATCGGCGAGCGAGCGGCGCCACGACTAGAACAAGCGTCGCGGAACTGCCGAAAAAAATCACCCAGGCCCATCCCGGCCCCACACCCAGCCATGTGGCTAAGCCTGCCAGGAGGGCTCCTGCAGCCATGCAGGCGAAAAAGAAGAGGCCCGGGGTGATCATTTCAATCAGGAACAGAATCAGGGCCGCTAAAACCCACCATATGGCTGACATCGTCATCTCCAGTCTCTGAACAACTTTTGAATAGATCCTAACCGTCGTTTCCATTGCAGCACAGGTTCTGTCCTCATGTTTCGAATGCATCAGTCTCGAACTGGACGTCGTCGAATAGCTCTCTCTTCTGCGGGCGGTAGATCTTCGCCCCAACACCCCGGTCGTCCGAATTGACAGATTTCAATTCAATCTAGTCCCGACACTGGGTGTCACAGCGATGTGAAATTACGAAGCTCTTCGTTGACAACTACGAATCGATTCGTAAACTACCTTCAGTTCTCCCAGGAGTGCCCATGTCCCAGCCCCTGATTCGCCCTTCCGATGGTGAGCTCGCCATCTTGCGGGTGCTCTGGAGCCACGGTCTTTCCACGGTTCGAGAAGTTCACGACGAACTATTGAAGGAGCGGGAAATGGGCTATACCACCGTGTTGAAGCTCATGCAGATCATGGTAGAGAAAGGCTTGGTTACACGGGACGAGAGCTCGCGCACCCATGTCTATCAGGCCGCCCAGGGGGAAGAATCCACCCAGTCCTGCCTCTTGAATGACCTTCTGCAGAAGGCCTTCGAAGGCAGCGCCAAATCGTTGGTGGTCCGCGCCTTGTCGAACACCAAGTCCAATGATGCGGAATTGGACGAGATTCAGGCCTATCTGGATCTCTTGAAAGCGAGGAAGCCATGACTCCCTTTCTTGTGAACCCTGTGTTATCGCGCCTTGGCATCACGGTGTTTCACGCCCTGTGGGAGCTCGTGGCCTTGGGCCTGCTGGCTTGGCTCGGGCTCGTGCTATTGCGCCGCCAAGCCTCAACCCTGCGCTATGGCTTTGCCTGTGCTGTTCTATTCGCGATGGTTCTGGCCCCCGTGGTGACGTTCTTTTTAATCCAACCACCCGTGAACACAACCTCCGCTCAGATCCTTCCAATCCAGGTTGCCACGTTGGCCGCAGCGCCCATCCTAGAACCCGGCGGCCTGCGCGGACTCTTTCTGCGAGTCAGCGAGATGGCGCCATGGATGGCCATCCTGTGGTCAGTGGGTGCCCTTGGGATGCTTTTGCGCCTGGCGGGCGGCATCTGGTGGTTGGATCGAACCTATCGATCCCAGTCTCGACCCGTTGCGGAACCTTGGCAGTCCGCCCTAAACCAGGTGGCGCAACGCATGGGCCTAACACGCGGAGTTCGCCTGCTTCAATCAGCCACCGTCGATACCCCTTTGGTCATCGGGTGGCTTCGCCCCGTCATTCTTATTTCTACTTCAGCCTTGCTTAACCTCAGCCCCCTGGCACTGGAGGCGGTCTTGGCGCACGAGCTGGCCCACATTCGGCGCCTGGATTATCTCGCCAACCTCTTGCAGTGCCTTGCAGAAGCACTCTTATTCTTTCATCCCGCCGCCTGGTGGCTTTCCCGTCAGATTCGCGAACTCCGCGAGCATTGCTGCGACGATGCCGCCGCCGAACTTTGCGGAGATCCAATGATTCTGGCCGAGGGGCTCTCGGCCCTGGAGCGCTTGCGGCGATCCCTTCATTCCGACCCCGAACCAGCCCTCGCGGCTGCCAAAGGAAATCTTATGTCCCGAATCACGCGACTCTTTCAGCCCCAGGATGTGCCCACATCTTCGCTTCGTGACCTGGCCTGGACCCTGGTGGGTGCCTCACTCCTTGGTGCTGCCGCCTTGAGTGCCCAGCAGGTCAGCCAGAAACCGGCGCCCACCGCCACCTCCAAACCCGCAGCTTCACAACTTCGGATCGCCTTCCAGCCCGTTCCCCTGCCTTATCCGGCAGCAGCGCGTGAAAAGAATATCCAGGGCGCTGTGGTGCTGCGCTTACACATTCAGCCCGACGGCACGCCGAACACGGTCGAAATGGTCCAGGGACCCGAAGAATTTCGTGCTTCCGCCACGGCCTATGCCAAGGGTTGGCGCTTTCAGCCACGAACCGGAGAAGCTACCGAAGCCACCTTCCGACTGAACCTTATTTTCACAATTATTGGGTCTACGGGTGCCGAGGACGTCATCTCCCAAATTCCCAAATCCAGCGGCCCCAGCGCCACGGTGGAAATCCTGACGGCGGCGATCCCCGAACCTGATAAATCCGGGCCATTGACGTACCCCGAGCTTGATTTCAGTCAAATCAAAATTACCCTCCAACCCCCTCCACCCGCCTATCCTGCCGAGGCAAAAATCGCCAAGATCCAGGGCACAGTGGTGGTTTCCATCACCATTGATGAGGCGGGCGTCCCTGAGACCGTGAGTGCCCTGGATGGACCACCCCAATTGCAAGATACCGCCATCGAATACGCCAAAACCTGGCGGTTTGAGCCGGTCAAAATCAACGGAAGTGCCGTGAAGGCACGCTTCAAACTGACCATGCCCTTCCGTCTTCGCGATGGAGCCCATGATGGAAAAAATTCCGACCCGGTGACCGATTTTGACTTCTCAAGAATCAAGATCGCCAAGCAGCCCACCAACCCACCCAGCTATCCGGCCGTGGCAAAAATTCAGGGCATTCAGGGCACTGTCGTGGTTTCAATCACCATTGACGAGCATGGTGTTCCCGAAGAGGTAAAGGCCCTGGAGGGCCCCGAAGAACTTCGCGAAACGGCGGTCGAATATTCTAAACAGTGGCTTTTCAAGCCAGCCATGCTGAATGGAAAGCCTGTGAAGGCGAGGTTCAAGCTGACCATGCCCTTCAAGCTGCGATAGGCCTAATCGTCCAGTGACCGCACCAACTCTGCAAACCTGGGGTGCTCATGAAGTGAAACCAGATCGGCGTCATGGATCAGCCAGGCCTTTTCCGAAAGCCCTGCTGCCAAGGCCTGAACCAGGCAATCCAAGGCGTCATCGATCTCACCGGCCAAGGCATGAATGCATCCCAGGTTATAGAGCAGCATTGAATCGGAGGGATCCAGGCTGCGTGCGATGCGCGCCCAGGCCAATCCCTTTTCGCGCTCACCTAGCGCCACCAAGGCATTGGCGCCCATGTATCTCGCCCGCACATCATCGGGCGTGTGTTTAAGGCGATCCTCCACCAAGGCGAGTCCCCGCCTGCGGGCGGCTTGAGCCTCGTCCAGAATGCCCAAGCTTGTATAGACCTGGGCCACGAGCAAGGGCGCTTGGAAATCCTCTGGGCGCAGCGCGGCGGCCCACTCAAAGAATTGAATGGCGGTTTCAAATTTCCCCGCGGCAAAACAATGTCGAGCGTAGAAATAGAAGGCGTCATATAGGTTCGGATCTAAGCGCAACGCAGTTTCGAAGGCTTCGTCCGCCTCTTCGGATTCACCGACTGCGGAGAGCGCAATTCCTCGCGAAACGTGAGCCTCGGCCAAATCCGGATCCAGTTCGAGGGCCTTTCGACTTGCGAATTCAGCCTGGGCGCGATGATGCTCGCTGCGATCAACGTAGATGTAGAGGAAGGCAGCGCAGTTGGCCAAACCCGCCCAGGCTGCGGCAAACTCGGGATCGATGGCCAAAGCTTGTTGGTATTCCTCGCACGCGAATGCCATTCCGTGGCGATTGAATCTGAAATAATACTGGCGACCCTTCAAGTAGAAATCGTAGGCCTCCAGATTGAGCGACGAGTGTTTTGGTCCCGGCGAAACCAAGTTCAAGGCCGTGGCAACGCCACTTACCAATTCCCCGATAAGCGTGAAAAGCTCAGAGGCTTCGCGAGTGGTGTGGATGGTCCAAATGGCCTGGCCAGAATCCACCGCAATCAGCTCGAGGTTCAGCAACAAGCGTGTGGTTCCCTTTTGCAGGCCACCCGTCAAGACGTAGAGAACGCCGAGGCGCTTCCCGATCTCTTGGTAGGAAAGACCGGCATCTCTATAGAGAAAGGTCGAGGTGCGCGAAAGCACTCGCACGCCTTCCACCTTGTTTAAGCCCTGAAGAATTTCTTCGGCAAGGCCCTCGCATAGATGACCTTCGGCCGCGCCCTCGCTCAGATCCACCAAGGGCAGAATGCCGATGGTGATGGGTTGATCTTGACCCGAGTTAGGGGTTGCCCTTGGGAAATTTTGCGGTTCCAGCTTCGGAGAAAGTGATTCGTCGGACATCATTCGACCTCTTCGGATGAGGATAAGCTCGCCACGCTTTTGGACAACATAAGGTTCCCGCTGCCACCCCATAAACCGCATGGGAACCTTCGCGTTAAAGTAAGCATTGACATCTACGTCGATCGCCGTACGCTTGTCGTCGTAGTCACCTGGAGACCCCATGAACCTGCCCCGGCCCACCGATGCCGAACTGGCTGTCTTGAACGTACTGTGGGACCGCGGCCCCAGCACCGTGAGACAGATCCACGATGTATTGTCGGGAAACCGAGACCTGGGTTACACGACGGTTCTCAAGAGCCTGCAGGTGATGACGGAAAAGGGGTTGGTGCTTCGGAATGAATCGGAGCGGAGCCATGTTTTTGCCGCCACGCTTTCGGAAACCCAGACCCAGCGATCCCTCTTGGGAGATCTCATGGAACGGGCTTTTGGAGGATCGGCGGCCAAACTGGTTATCCAAGCCCTCCACGCCAAACGGGCCTCTAAGCAGGAGTTGGATGAAATCCGTAGGCTCCTGGACGAAGGAGGTGGAGCTTGATGCCCATGCTGGGTTCAGCCCTAGGTTCAGCGCTGGGTTGGGCGCTTATCCATTCGATATGGCAGTGCGCCGTAATTGGGCTGCTTGCCTGGTTCGGGCTCCGGGGCCTTCACACTCGTGGTCCTGAAGCCCGCTACCTGCTGAGTTGTGCGGCATTATCCTTAATGCTGGCGCTACCGACAGCCACGTTTTTCCTGTTGTGGACCCCCTCCAGTCTCGGAATCTCGGGTAGTGCGCAGGGTGGCGATCTGGCGCTGGTGATGCTGCAGACGGCGACACCCCCCACGAATCCGGCCCTTAGCTCCTTTCTGCCGTGGCTCATTGCGGCCTGGGCGATTGGCGTTTTGGCCATGAGTCTGCGGTTGGCCGGTGGCTGGTTCTGGATCCAACGTTTCCGATGGATCGGTGCGGAGGCAGTGGACGCGCCGTGGCAGGAGCGCTTGCAATGGCTCGCGCGAGACCTAGGAGTCAAGCGCCCGGTCCGCTTGATGAAATCCCTTGCCGTGGAAGTTCCGATTGTCCTTGGGTGGCTTCGCCCCTTGATTTTGGTTCCAGCCGCCCTTTTTACCGCCATGGATCCACGCGCCTTAGAGACGATCCTTGCCCACGAATTGGCCCATGTGCGTCGCCATGATTATCTTGTGAACCTGCTGCAATCCGCGATGGAAGTCCTGCTCTTCTTCCATCCTGCGGTCTGGTGGCTTTCCGCACAGATCCGCGCCGAGCGCGAAAACTGCTGCGATGACATTGCCGTGTCTCTCTGCGGAGATCCCCTGCTCTATGCCCGGGCGCTGGCCGCCCTGGAAGAACTCCGCCCCGACTTGAATCCCAATCTGGCCCTCGCGGCTACTGGAGGAACGCTCATGAATCGCATCCATCGAATCCTTGCCCCCAAACTGCCCCCTTCACCCGCGGCCCGCGCCGGTCTTATTGCGGCCCTTGCGGTGTCGGTTCTGGGGGCCGCCAGCACCTTTGGGCTAAGGCAACAAGAAACCGTCAAAGTCACTGAACACAAAAAGGAACTCCACGAAGCCCAAAAAAAAGCCTTTGTCATCGTGCGAAAAGACGGGAAGACTCCGCACCGTATCAATATTGAGATGACTGGCAAGGTAAAAATCCAGCCCGAAACCACGCCTTCCCTGCTGCTGGAAGATGGCGCTCGCATTGAAATCGAAGGCAAGGATGGTGAACAAACCCGGAGTTTTGTGGCCGAACGAGGCCCGGGTGGCGAGAAGCGCACCTGGAAGGTGGAAGGCAAAGAAATGGCGCCCGATGCCCAGGCCGAAGCCTGGTTAAAGAAGAGCCTGGAGGCCACCAAAAAAATCCGCATCTACTCTGCCGGCACTCCTTCAAAAGATATGCGCCTGACTTGGACCGGGGAAATGAGCAATACCAGCGGCGAAAAAGAGCTGCAAGCCCAGGCGACTCGCCTTGAAGAAATGGCCAAAAAATTCGCCGAGCAGCGCATGGCCAAGGATGGCTCCGAGGCCGATTTGGCGCGAATGCAAGCCGAGTTATCCAAGCAAGCGAGAGAAGTGGCCGACCAGGCGCGAAAGCTCGCGACCTCCGATTCACTGAGGAACAAAAACATCCGGATGATTGTGGAGGATGCAAAGGCTGCTGCCGAACACGACTCCCAACAAAGCGATACGATTCGCAAAGAAATCAAGAAACGTATCGTGGTGAAACATGGGGAGGTTAAGGGGAAACCTCTAACCATCTATATGCAGGATGGCAATCCCGACACGATTACCCTGGACGTGGAAACCGATGGTGACGGCAAGCACGCAACCATAAAACGGCATGACATCAAGGGCTCCAACAAGGAAGTCATGGTTTTCGAGGTGCAGAATCAGGGCCCCAAGGCTCAGATCGAAGCCTTGAAGAAGGCCATGCAGCAGCTGCAGGGGCGCATCGACAAACTGCAGCAGGAAGCCGATAAGGCATCGCAGACGGCCCCCACCAAGTAGGTTTCGACAGATAGATAAAGCCAAGGGCTCCCCCGGGAGCCCTTGGCTTTATTGATGCTGGCACTCCGGGCACAGACCATAGAGTGCCAGCTGGTGCCGGGTCACCCGAAAGCCGGCCGGTTGGCCCAGGGCCGCTAGGCTGGCTTCCACCGCACAAGTCTGAACCTCCACGGTGCGGCCACAACCTTCGCATTGGAGGTGGTGGTGATGGCCGGTGGAATGGCAGCGCACAAAGCGCATAACTTGGTCGACCCCCACCAAGCTCTCGGCCCAGCCTTGATCAACGAAAGACTGAAGGTTTCGATAGATGGTCGGCACGCCGGATTCGTCTCCCAATTCCTGTCGAATATCCTCTACCGAGAGAGGCCGGTCCGAACTGTCCAGCACGTGCAGAATGGCGCACCGCTGAGGCGTTGCCTTCATTCCGGCAGCCCGCAGGGAAATGGCAGAATCTGGGTTTTTTTTTAGTCGCACGGTTGTGACTCGCAGTCATTCAAGGCCAAAGCGTTGCACGGGAAAGGCCAATTCCATCAAACTTTGGCGCTCCTGTAGATGTTGAAGCAGAGCGTTCCACCGTGGAAGGTCCCGGAGATTGGCCAACATCGGACTTTCACGGTACCAGCGTGTGCACCCAAACCCCTGTCCGTAGGCTCGGAAAGCCGCATCGATGGCCTCGTCGCGCTGACCAAGAAAGGCAAAGGCCTCGGCTAGCTTAAAGGTAAACTCCCCGTCGGGAACTCGCAGGGTGGATCGCTCGCGCCGCAGCGTCCTCAACTCGACCAGAGCAGCCTCTCGACGCCCCTTTAGGGCCAAATCGTAAACCCGGGCGAGGCCCTCGAATTGGCTACTACGGCCAGCTCCTTGATGGGCCTGAACAAAAAAAGTCAAAGCCATTCCCTGATCGCCTCGCAGCAAGCTCAGGTAGCCGCGGTAGAACTCTCGAATCAGGCTGAAAGAAGCCTCCTTTGTAGGGGCAAGAGTGCGCTGGAACCGTTCCAGATCACCACAATAGAGGTAGGTGTTTTCAGTCAGTCCAGGGTCCGCGAGAAGGCCACCACACAACGTTTCTCGACTCCGCAAGGCCTCCAAAGCGCCATCCAATAGCCCGCAATTCCGCGCTGCATAGGCTAATCCGCCATAGATCTCGAAATTTCGGGGATGGCGGCGGCGAAACTCCAAGGCGATTTCCAATCCGTCTTTAGGGGTTCCAACATCCGTTTTCAATCGCACCATCTTGCAAGCAGCCCGTGGGTAGCCGGGGATGAGCTCTAGTGCTTCGAGAAAATATTTTTCGCATTGGCTGCGCGAATCGTCGCTGTTGGCCTCGGCAATTAACAACTGACGGTACAAGAGATTCCCGAAAGCGAAACGAACTGCGGCACTTCGCGGTTCGTTTTCCACCAAAAGCTGAGCTCGCTTTATTTCCTCGGCAAAAACCATCGGCGGTCCCACCGCCATAAGGCGACTCAGCTCCCAAAAGGTCTGGGATTTGTTTGGGAGCAAAACCGCAAGGTCTTGAGCCTCCGAACCTAGCGCTCGAACCAATTCACGCAGCGATTCCACTGGATGGCCAGAGGAACGCACCTGGCTCCATTTACCATCGACTGAGGTACGATCCACCAGCAGGATTAGATCATCCCCATTTCGTTGGGCAGACACTTCCAGCACTTCCAATTTCGAAGTCCCCTCCTGCCCCAGGGGGACCTCAATCATTACCGTTCGGTCCGCATTGATCTCGAGAGCATCTTGCACCAACTGCATGATGCCAATGCGCTGTCGTGAATCGATCCCAACCCATTTGGCCTCGGCTCCGGTTCGTAAGAGCAAGAGCGGAGGCGGGGTGCGATTTTTTTGAACCGTAGCGATTCCCCAAATGGCCAACCCACAAATCGCGGCCAGCGCTATCCAGCGTCGCCAAGCCATCCTAGCCCTCCAGCACAAGTGGCGCCCTTGCCAAACGGGGGGCACCAACGCGAAGTCGAGTTGGCTTGGGCGAATGTTGAGGTGGAAATGAGCGCACGGATTTTAGACCTGGAAGTGAAAGGGCAGTTGGGCTTCCTGCCGACATCATCGCATTATTCAGGTATGTTTCCAGCAGAGGTGTACATGCTTTCCATTTGCCAAATCAACGTTGCGGTGTTCTGCCTGGTGGGCACCTGCGCCTTGGCGCAAGAAGGCATTCGACCCACGACGCCAGCCGCAAAAATGCAGGAAGATGCCGTCATCGCCGCCAATCGAAAACAGGCCAAACCACGTTCGATTGAGAAAGGAAGGCCTCTTTCAGCCGTTGAACAGGAGCGCGCCAGGGTGTTTCGCGCAGCCAAAAAGGCGGTGGTGTATATCAATGCCAGCACCAACAACAGCCTCATTGACCGAAGTACCGGCCAGGTGTACGAAATTCCCGCTGGCACGGGCACAGGCTTTGTTTGGGACAATCTAGGTCATGTGGTGACGAACTACCATGTAATCAAAATGGATGTGCCTGGCCCAGACTCTGCGCAATATCTGGAAAATATTGAAGTCACTTTATCCGACCACAGAACCTACAAGGCTCGCCTCATCGGCCGAAGCCTTGCCAATGACATTGCGGTGCTGCACGTGTTCGCGCCCTTGAAGGATCTGACGCCATTACCCTTGGGCTCCTCCAAGAACCTGGTGGCGGGGCAATCCGTATTGGCCATCGGCAACCCTTTTGGTCTCGATCACTCTCTATCCAGTGGTGTGGTATCCGCCCTGGGCCGATCGATTCCCTCCAGTTTTTCGATGATCAAGGATGTCATCCAAACGGATGCGGCCATCAATCCCGGCAATTCCGGCGGACCGCTGCTGGATATGAGTGGCCGACTCATCGGCATGAACACAGCAATTCCCGCCGTGACCGGCGCCAACATCGGAATCGGATTCGCGATCCCCGCCGACACTCTGAACAAAGTGGTCCCGATGCTGATCGCACGCGGCCAAATGGACCGACCTTCACTGGGCCTTATGTTTGTCGCCCCTCTTCCGGCCTACCACATGCTTGGTATTCGTGAAGGCATCGCGATATACACCGTCACTCCCGATTCTCCCGCCGCCCGCGCCGGACTCAGGGGCCTTTCTGGGCCCGAGGAAAAGCCCGTTCTTGGGGATGTGATCATGACCTTTCAGGGGAAACCCGTGAATAGCGAAATCGACTTGGCGGACCGCCTGGATCTTCTGCCACCCGAAACACCCTTGGACTTCGAAATTCTTCGCGGTGACAAGACCATCACCGTCACACTCCGGCCCTGGGAACAGGCGCCGGAGGTGAAGGTCACGGTTCCGGTTTAATCCTTTCTTACTTCTTCTGCACCTGAATCAAGGGTG
Organism: Deltaproteobacteria bacterium; assembly: GCA_020048105.1. GTDB lineage: Bacteria > Acidobacteriota > Holophagae > Holophagales > Holophagaceae > JAYREN01. The sequence continues at coordinate 18,090 of JAIFMW010000214.1, forward strand.
TGGCGCCGCCCATGGGGGTGATCACCATATTGCCCTTGGCGCCGATTTCGCGCAGAGCCTGAATGCGCTGGTATTCGATGATCTGCGGTGTGAGCGAGGCACTCACGATCTGTTGGGCCTTGGCCTGACCTTCGGCTTCAATGCGTTTGCGCTCGGCTTCCTGTTTTTCCTTCAGGAGCACAAAGGCCATCTTTTGCGATTCCTGGTCGGCGGCAATCTTGTCGTTGATGGCGCGGGTGATCTGATCCGGCAGCAGCACGTTGCGGAGCAGCACTTCCTCCAGCGTGACGCCGCGGCCTTCAAACGAAACCTTTAGGGTCTTCTTGATGGAATCGATGAAGGTCTGGCGCTTGGAGGTGTAGAGTTCCGTGGCCGTCAAGTTCGCCGCGGCATCGCGCATACTGGCCCGAATCTCACTGCGCACAATCTTTTCTTCTACATCCTGACCGATGGTGCGAAGAATTTCGGGCAGGCGAGCCTGCTGCAACGCGTAGAACACCGTTGCGTCGAGCTTCACCGTCAGACCGTCGCTGGTAATTACGGCGATGGAATCATCGCCCCGCTTCTGCCCTTCTTCCGCCACATTGGTCATGGTGTAGTTCTTGGTGCGGACTTCGAATTCCACCACGCTAGAAAACGGATTGATGAAGTGCAACCCCGCCGGTAAAGGATCTTGTTTCACCGAGCCAAAGAGCACCTGCACACCGGCCTGACCGGGCGGCACCACCACGGCCATGGAGCCCATGAATAGGATTATCCCAACAGCCCAGGCCAGCCATTGCACAGTGGCAAGCTGTTTGGACAGAGGGAACTCGACGCGGGTCTTGAGCCGCCAAGCCGCCAAGCCCACCAACAGAAGCAGTACCGCTAGAAAAACCATGTGATCTCCTTAAAGAACAGTCGTAAGCGTTGCGCCCGAGGCCCCTCCCCACAAGGGAAATTCAGGATCGCCGCTCAAGGGCGATGATTGGGGGTTAAGCAGATTCCATTACTTGCTGGGAAGAAAGGCCAGCGGCACCTTAAGCAGCTCTTCCTCACCCACAAAACGAAGGATGAGCATGGCCTTGGCATCCTGGGTGGCCTTGCGTTGCACACGCAGTTCATGATGTTTAGCCGAACCTTCCGTTGCAGGTGAAACCGTGAATCCCTCGCCTTCAACCTTGAAATTTTCGACGGAAAAAGATTTGCCATCCCGGCGCTTTAGCCGCAACACGGTTTCTTTTGGGGATGGATTCAAAAAAACGACTCGGGTTGGGCTGGCTTCGACCGTCCGTTTGAGGATCCAATCAACGTAAAGCGAAAACTCGGGTTGATGGGGTGCATTGGTTTCAACCTTTAGCGTCTCGAGCCCGAGATTCACTCCCGGAAGGATCTTTTCTGGGCGAAGGAAGAGTTTTAGCGTGGTGGTGTTTTTCACGAATTCAAATTCGCTTTCCAGGTAGTCCGGAAGGCTGGATGTCAGGTGGATCTTCGTGGGATCCCCCGTTTCCCGCGTGAATAGGAAACACAGTTCGGGCGATTCGAAGGAACCGACCTCGCCAAACCCCTTCCGCTCCGCATCCACGGTTAGATCGGGTCGCACAACAATTTCAATGGGCAACAGGTATTCACCTTGCTTGGGGTCATCCGTGGTTAGCCGCACATTCCGCCGCTGCACCCCTAACCATTCCGTGGCGTCGATGGTCATAGTTAGCACAGCCGAGGCCCCGGCGGCGATGGGTTGCTGCAACACCTGCCCCTCCACCGTTACACCCGGAGATAGATCCAAAATTCTTAACGATATGGGCGTGGCACTGATGTTTTTGAAGGCGTAGGCAATTTGTTTTTTTTCACGGGGTCCCATGGAAGGGATTTTTACCCGCCCCTTCGGCAAAATTTCAACCCGGGCCGGGTCAACCTTTCGCACCAACTCCTGATTGCCGGGGGCCGGCATTGAGGTGGGCCCCTGGCCCAGCAAAACAATGCCCATGAGCCCAAGGACTGCACACCGCATGGACATTTAGAACCTCACCCCAACCCCAAAGGTCCACATTCGTTGGAATTCTTGGCCAGCGCCCTGGGCCGTCAGATAGTTCGACAAGTCTGTACCGGAATTCACCCGCACGGGGCGATCCTTGGAAAGAGGCTCCTGATAACTGGCCGCCACATAGAGTTTCAGGACCGGTAAAGGCAATTGCCAGCGGGCGCCAACCCGCAACCACGTGCGCGCAATATCGCGATCCTGAATAAATCCGCCCGCTTCGTACTGGTACCGGTGAAAGCGTTCGATCAGCCCCATTTCGGCAGCCACTCCCACGAACGGAATCCAGAATTGTGCGTTAACACCAAGGCCTGCGCCATATTGCTTCAATTTGGTATCACTTTTCTGGAGGGTCGTTGCGGTCTGCTGCTGCAACTGGCCATCGGAAATCAGTTGGGCAAATTCCAATCCCCATTCGAATTTCAGGATCGGCCCCATTCGAATGATTCGATGACTCACGCTGAGGATCGCCCCTTTACTCGTATCCAGTTCTCCCGAAACCACATCGCCGGTGCCGCTGAGCAACACCTGAGGCAAACTCTGGCCCTTGGCGAAAGGCACCTCCACCCGCACATCCCAGGCCTGGGCTGCCAGGGGCAGGGCAACAATCCAGAAGATCAAAACACGGAAGGACATGGCAGGTCTCCTGGCGGTATTTATTGAAACGAATTTTAGTTTAGGCGTCGCACGGGATGCTGTGTCATCTTTTTGACTTGCCTCCTAGCCCTTTGGATCTAGGCTATTTCCAACCTCAGGACGCCTCATGCCCCCACTCCTTCGCCTCCATTGGTCAACCTTTGGTGAACCCACCCAGGGGCTCGAACACCAATGGGCCGGCACCTGGGATGTAACCGTGGATCGCAGTCCTCTCGTGGCTTTACCGCCCGAGGAAACCGATTTGTGGGTTGTCACAGCCGAGGCCGAAGAACCCCCACCAGCCTTGCTCAAGGTGCTGGCCGAAGTGGGCGCACTGCCTCTTTTGCTGCTGCGCCAGGCGGGAAAACCGATTTCCTTAACCACCCTGGAAGCCTGGAGTGCGCTGGGTTCGGTGCGCTGGGGTACCTTTTCTCCAGATCCACCGAAACCTGGGCTACGCCCTTTAGCCGCGCGCGTCGCACCGCTCACTGCCGGGCAGGCCCTGAATCTAGGCCTGGTGGGAGTTTCAGGTGCCATGCTGGAGGTATTGGTCAAGGCGAGAGCAGCTGCGGCGACACGCGCCACGGTATTGCTCCAGGGTGATAGTGGCACCGGCAAAGAACTCATCGCCCGCGCCATCCACCGGCTGAGTGCCGAGGCCACCGGTCCCTTTGTGCCGGTTCATTGCGGCGCCATCCCGGAAAACCTTCTGGAATCCGAGCTCTTTGGCTACACCAAGGGTGCGTTTACCGATGCCCGGAAAGACACACCCGGCAAGTTCCGCGAAGCCCATGGTGGAACGATTTTTCTAGATGAAGTCGGCACCATGCCCCTACCCGCTCAAGTGCGCCTGCTCCGGGTGCTCCAGGAACGGGAGGTCCAGCCATTAGGTGGTGGAGCTCCCGTGAAGGTCGAGTTGCGGGTCATCGCCGCCACCAACATGGATCTGTGGAAGCGCGTGCAAGAGGAACAATTCCGCGAGGATCTCTTCTACCGCCTGGAGGTCATTCCCATCGCCCTGCCACCCCTGTCGGCGCGCCGAGAGGAAGTGCCCTTTCTCGCGCAGCATTTCCTCAACCGCAAGGCCCGGGAACACGGACTCTACCCCAAGGCACTCCACCCCAGTGTGGATTCCTTTCTGATGGCCTTGCCCTGGCCCGGGAATGTGCGACAGCTAGAAAATGCCATCGAACGCGCCATCGTGCTTTCGAGCAGCCGACCCATCCTGACCCGAGAAGACTTCAGGTTCCTAACCGAGCGTTTGGAGCAGAACCAATTCACGGAGAGCGATTTCGCGCCGGTGAGTGTTCCCACTCCAAGTCCAATGCCGATAGCTGCGGCACCCTTGGATTTGCCCCCGGAAGGATTGGATCTGAACCAGGTAGTTTCCGAAATGGAAAAAAACCTGATGCTTCAATCCCTTCAAATTACTCGCGGCAACAAAAAGCGCGCCGCCGAATTGCTGGGCCTGAAGCGAACCACCTTCCTGGAAAAAATGAAACGCTTGGATCTCGAGGATAGCGGCGAGGAGGCCGAAGCCTAGCCGTAGGGCTGTTAATCTAGGGGCATGGCAAATTCAGATCTTCACCTCCGTTGGCTATTGGAAGCATCCACCACCGTCGAAGACGCTCTTACGGACTGGCTGATGGACCACGGCGCCACCGCGACCTATCGCGAGGCCGACCCACCCCATACCTTTTTCGCCTACTTTCCCCCAGGGGTCGAGGCACCAAACCCTGAGGATTTGGGCAAGTTTGCGGGCGTGCGCTTGCTGAATGCCGAAGCCTTTGCGGACGAAGATTGGCTCGCCAAGAGTCGCGAGGGCTTTGGCCGCATCGAAGTTGGTCAGGGTTTTCTGGTGAAGCCCCTGTGGGATGAGGAACCTCTACCCCAGGGCCGAACCCCCATCATTGTTAATCCCGGCCTAGCCTTTGGTACGGGCGGGCACGAAACCACCCGGCTCTGCATGGCCTTGCTGGAAGATCTGGCCGCCGAGCACCGCCTGGGCGGCCCCATCCTCGATATTGGCTCTGGCACGGGAATCCTTGCCCTGGCGGCCCATCTTCTCGGTGGCCAGCAGATCACCGCCTTCGATGTCGATCCCGATTGTGGTCCCGCCATGGTCGAATTCATCGAGATGAATGCAGCCGTTTTGAAACATGCCGAACCCTTCGAATCGTTCGTGGGAAGGCTGGATGACGAGCGTGTACAAGGCCCTTATCAAGGCCTGCTCGCCAATATCTTGTTGGAAACCATTCAGGAGCTCTTGCCCCGCATGGCCGAAATCGCGGCCCCAGGCGGTTGGTTGGTGGCTTCAGGCATTCTCGCCGAACGCCAAGACGAGGCCTTGGTATCCCTCAGTCTTCACGGATTCAAACCGTTGCGAGTCGTGCAAGAAGGAGCATGGATTGCCATTCTCTGCGAGCGAGTTCAGTGAGCCGCGCCGACCGCACCATCGGCGTTTTCGATAGCGGCATCGGCGGCCTAACGGTGGTGCGAGCCATTCGCCGCCTCTTGCCGGGTGAATCCATCACCTACCTCGGCGATACCGCACGTTTGCCCTATGGCACCAAGAGTCATCGCACCATCGAACGGTACACCCTCCAGATGGGCGAAATTCTGCAACGCTTCGATCCCAAGCTCATCGTGGTGGCCTGCAATACCGCGAGCGCCCACGGGCTCCCAGCTCTTCAGGCTGTTAGCCCTTGTCCCGTTGTGGGTGTGATCGAGCCCGGCGCGGAAGCGGCCGCGCAAGTCAAGGGACCCGTGGGCATCATCGGAACCTTAGCCACCGTTTCCAGCGCATCCTACGACGAAGCCATTTTGCGCCACGACCCCAGCAAAACCATTCACAGCGTGGCCTGCACCTTGCTGGTTCCCCTCGCCGAAGAAGGCTGGTTCGACGACCCCATCACCGATGCCATCGCGCGTCGTTATCTCAACCAACTGCCCTTCGAGGTGAAAACCATCGTGCTGGGCTGCACGCATTACCCCACGCTGCTACCAAGCCTCGAACGCACCCGCCCCGACACTCGCTGGGTCGATAGCGGCGAAGTGACCGCCCTATCAGTGGATCGACTCCTAAAAGGCAGCCTCGGCTACCGCACCGAAAGCGCTCGCGGTCCCTTGCGCATTCTGCTGACGGACGCCAGCAGCCGTTTGCGCGAAGTGGGCGAGCGCTTTCTGGGTGAACCGTTAGGAAACGTGGAATTGGTCGAGCCCTGAACCTACTTGCGCACCTGTCCATCGTGCTTCTGACGACGAATGCGGCGGCTTTCCCGATTTTGCTCCTTCTCGATCTTCACGGCCTCCTTCTTCGTGACTTTGCCATCGGCTTGGGCCTTGGCAATATCACGCCCGATCTTCGCCTCCTGGCGCTCGAGGCGAGCCGCTTCCCGACGGGTAAGTTGGCCGCTCTGGATGCCCTGGCCAATGCGCTGCTGTTGGCGCTCGGCACGCTTCTCCATATGGGCTTCCCGACGGGGTGTCGTGGTGCTGGCTGGCGCCTGGGCTCCAAGCATTCCCCCAGTCACGACAAGGCTTACTAGTATTAGGCGCGTGAGACAAATGTTCATGGATTCCTCCGAAAAATTCGTTCGTATGCAGGCCCTGGCGTTCCAGTCCTACCCACGATGGAGCAGCGCTTCCCACCCTTGGTTTAATGGGTGGGCAAAAATTCAGACAAAAAAAAGGCCCCAACGGGGCCTAGTGGAGTGGTTGGGGAACCTGGATTCGAACCAAGAAAGGCGGAATCAGAATCCGCTGGTTTACCGTTAGCCTATTCCCCAAACGGTGACTCCCAGAATAGCGAATCCAGCGTGGAAAACAAGAGGGCTAAGGCTCGAGACGTGAACCCTTTTGTTCCGGTGTGGGCCAGGGAGCGCTATGCTGGCCAAAATCGAGGTTCCACCATGGCCGAGAGTCCAAGACTTGCCTACTTTGTCGCGATGAAAGAAGGAGGGAGTTACCTCGGCGGTTTGCTGCTCACAGATACCTCCGGTATTCCTCTCGATTTCCGGTACACGGAACCCATCACGCCCACTAAGCTGCAGTCCTTGCTGTATGGAAAGGCACTGGAATCGCACCTGAAAGAGGAAGTCATCCAGAAGACTCTCTTAAAGGAAATCAAAGGCGCACCCGACCTCTTTATTCTTCAACCCGCCGAATTGGCGGGGGGGTGGAATGCCGATATCCGCTGCCCCGTGCTGGCCGTGCAAAAGACCCAAGACGCCCCATTACCAAGGGCGGGAGAACTTTTTCGGGCCTCGCAGCGCGAAGTATTGCTGCAGGTAACCGAAGGCGCCGCCCCGCTGCGAGTAATTTTTGCGAACTCCGTTGATCTTCCGGCCCAGGATGCTGCGGCCCTAAAGCTGCTCGAAGCGGGCTACCACATGGACCTTGCCGAACCCCTGGACCGCGTAACTGCGGCTCTGCAGGCCCTGGTGCATCCGGACTAAGGAACTATCGTGGTCTTCGGCAAGTTCTCCGAGGCGGTTTCGGATCTTTCCGAGACCCTAAGGCGGGTATTCCAATCACCGCCCAGCCACGCGATCAACCCATCCCTGGATGCCCCCCTTTCCGGCAGTGTGCCTTCCTTAACTGCCGAAGCCATCACCCCGCCCTATTCACCTTTCGCCATTCCCGCTGGCATCGAGCTTCTTTTTTTGACTCAATCCACCGACCTTCCAATTCGATTCCAAGGGCGCTTGGTGACCGAGGAGAGCTTTGCCAATTGGGCAGCTGGAGCGGTTATTTGCCAGATGCCCGTGTTTTCAAAAAGTGCGGGTTGCCAGGTTGGCATCCCGGCGTTACCGAAACGCGCCATCTGCCGCCGACAGGCAATGGAGGGCTTTTCCACCTCCACCCGCAGTTACCAAGAGCCTTTTCCAATACCTACCGTACGCGGAGGTTCGCCCGCTCTAGGTTCCGTCGCGGTGAGGAAAGGCCTGGAGATCGCGATGGGGATGCCCATTGCCTTTACGGGACAAAATATCCAACTGCTGCCGAAAACCATTGCCATGCGTTACAGCCTTCAACTCGTCAAAGCCACCGGGGAGAATATTCGCAATCTTGAGCTCCTCGGGCTTTTTCGAATCCCATCTAAAGGTGTCGCTGGAATGCGGCATGATCCCAAGTCCGGCAAGCTTTTTTTGCAGCTGACATCGGAGGCAACCACTGCGACTCGCCTTCCATTCCTCCTTGCCCAGCGAAAAGATGACCGAAGCCTCGTAAGCTGTTTCTTGGAGGAAGGCTGATGCAGCTGCCGCCACGACCTTGGCCCGAGGATACCGACGCACCCGATCCCACCTTGCCCGAAAGCGAGATGGGTGATCCGAATACCACCTACCGATCCAGAGAACCCGAGGATTCGATCGAGGCTCCCTGCGGATTCGCATTGGTAGTCTATGCGGGCTCACAACTGGGACGGCTGTTTCCAATCTCCATTGGGGAAAATATCCTTGGTCGTTCGCCGACAGCTTCAATCACCCTTCTCGACGAAGAAGTGAGTCGAAGCCATGCGCGGTTGATGCTCGAGTCAACTGCGGACGGCACACGGCTGACCCTGAAAGATCTCGGATCCACGAATGGCACCTTTGTGAACGGCAAGGCCTTACTGGGGGAACAACAGGTTTCAGCCGGTGATCGCCTTGCGGTCGGTGGCCATGTCCTCAAGATCGTAGCCATGGACCCATTGGAGCGATCCTTCCACGAGACGCTTCTGGATCAGAGCACCAAGGATCCTTTAACTGGAATGGCCAATCGAGGTGCCATTCTGGCCGATCTACAAAGCCGATTCGAACTTAGTCGCCGGCACGGGCGCTCCTTGTCGGTCGTGATGTGCGACCTCGATTTCTTTAAACGCATCAACGACACGCATGGGCACGGAGCCGGGGACACGGTGCTCAGTAACTTTGGCGATCTTCTGCGGTTGAACTTGCGAGGCACTGACTTGGCTGGCCGGATCGGCGGTGAAGAGTTTTTATTGGTACTGCCCGAAACCGAAACGGAAGGGGCAATGTTTTTGGCCGAGCGCATTCGTTCAGCCCTTGCCGAAACACCTCAAATCATTGCCAACGAAGCTGTTCCCGTGACCTGCAGCCTGGGGATCGCGGAACGAAACGCCACCGACCGAAATGCAGGCATGCTTCTTGGCCGTGCCGATGGTGCACTCTACGCGGCCAAATCCGCTGGACGCAATCGGGTAGAAACCGCTGGCAAAGCCTAAAAAGAGCCTGAGTTTCCAAGCCTTCCGGTAAGCTAGTGGGTCTCCCTGACGGACCTCAACCCATGATCGCGGACTTGCTGCATCCCGAAAATTCGGAAGACTCGGATCACTCGACTCAGTATGTGTCCGTCCCCGAATCGCCCCGCGAACTGCCCCGAGAAGAATGGGTATTGGTACGCTATGCCGGCGAACCAATCGGCGAGCTAATACCCCTTCGCAGCGACTCGGTTTTGTTGGGCCGAACGTCGCAGGCTCACATTTACCTTCCGGAGCCAGAAATCAGCCGTCGGCATGCCCAACTCTCGCTTGTGCACGGCGCAAACGGTATCCAAGGCGTCTCCGTTCAAGACCTTCATTCTGTTAACGGCACTTATGTAAATGGTCAGCGAATCGAAGCATCCGGAATCGCCATGATGCTTGAATCGGGGGATATTCTTCGCCTCGGCACCCATGCCTTCAAGCTGAAGCATCTCGATCCGATCGAACGCAGCTATCACGAATCCATGCTGGCCCAAACCACCCTAGATCCCCTGACTGGCGTAAGCAATCGGGTTACCGTGTTGAGCTTTTTGGAAAAGCATTCGGATCTTGCCCTGCGCCATCAGCGAGCCCTTTCCCTTATCATTTGCGACCTAGACCATTTCAAGAACATCAACGACTCCTGGGGCCATGCCGCTGGTGATGAAGTGCTGACCTTTTTTGGTGGCCTACTGCTGGGCCGACTGCGCACCAGCGATCAAGTGGGTCGCATCGGTGGGGAAGAATTTTTACTGGTCCTTCCCGAAACCCTGGGCCGCGAGGCCATCAGCGTCGCTGAGGATCTTCGCCAAAGCTTGGAAACCGCGCACATCACTCTGCCAAACGTGCCCGAACCCCTTCGCGCTACCTGCTGTTTTGGAGTCGCGGAACTCACCGATGCCGATGGCACAGGACTTTCGTTTCTGGCCCGCGCCGACGCCGCGCTCTACCGCGCCAAGGCCGCGGGACGCAATCGCGTCGAATTCGACGAGGTTTCATGAGCCTTCAGCTCCCACGAAAAATCGGCTCAGTGCGCGTTTTGGAGCGCCTTGGAGAAGGCGGCATGGCCTTTGTGCATCGGGCCGAAGATCTATTCCGACCCGATCGCCATTTGGCCATCAAGTTTTTGCGTCCCGAGGCCGCCACTGATGCAGAACTCGTCAAACGGTTTCTTCGCGAAGGCGAAGTCCTCAAGCAGCTTCGGCATCCCAACTTGGTGGAAGTCCAAGATTTCGGCCGAGCCGGCACTACGCCCTATATCTTGATGGAGCTACTTCCCGGAGGAAGCTTCAAGGATTGCCGCGGCGAACCGCCCTCCAGGCTCTTGCGGCGAATTGTTCCGGTTCTAGACGCCTTGGCCTATACCCACGAACACGGCGTCATTCACCGCGATCTCAAACCAAGCAATTTGCTGTTTTCAGAAGACGCCATCCTGAAGGTGACCGATTTCGGAGTTTGCCTTTGGGAAGGGGGCGAAGGCACCCGCGTAACCCGCTCCCAGATGGTGGTTGGCACCATCGGCTACATGGCACCGGAGCAACACGGCGATCCTCGCAAGGTGGATGGGCGGTGCGATGTCTATGCCATGGGCTCTATCCTTTATGAATTTTGCACGGGTCAACCCTACAGCCAGGTGCAGTTGCCCCCTGCAGCCGTCCGCCCGGGCTTTCCGCCCGGATTAGCCATGATTCTCATGCAAACGCTAACACCGGATTTGGCCCGCCGTACCCCCACCATGGTGGCCTTGCGCGATCAAATTTCGGCTTGGCTTGAACGCGCCGAAGCCGCCACCTGGGGCGAAGAACCCCTACCCGGCTTCCGAATCGAAAACCGGGATGCACCGACGCAAACCATGGCAAAGGCTCAGGACCGCGGTGCCGACGAGCGATTGGGTCCGTACTTGGACGCCCTTCAAACCGGCGGCGTTGGAAGCCGTCGTGCCGCCGCCGAAGGACTGCGAACTTCGGCACGCCCAGGCGATGAAGCCTACTTGCTTGAGGCCCTGAGCACTTGTCCTGAAGGCGCCCGCTTCGCCTTGGTAACGACGTTGGGTCAAGTGGGGGCCACATCCGCCCTGCCAGTTCTTCTGGACATGCTCGCGGACCCATTTGCCCGCGCCGAGGCTGCCGAAGCCGCCAGCCTGGTGGCCCAGCGTATTGGACAAGAACAGGAGACCCTGGCCGTGCTTCGGGAAGCAGGTCTGGGCGCGGTCTGGCGGTGGACTCCCCGTGCGCGGTTGGGCGATAAAACCTGGGTAGAGGCCTTTCAGGCAAACTGGGTAGCACTCACACCGCCCTTGCGCCTGCAGGCCCTGAATTCAGCCTTGTACCTTCCGGAGCACTTACGCGCCCAAGCGAAAACGATTGCCGGCCCCGAAGCCCAACGCAGTAGTGGCAGCCTGAGGCAGGCTTGGGATTCACTCTAAAAATAGATCCCGGAAGATCGCGTCATCCCACGCCTTCTCGAGTCGTGCGTTTGATGGAATCCATTGCACATGAGCACCCGCGAAGAGGCCGCTCCATAATGCGCCACGGCCTTCTTCTGTCTGAAACGCTTCGGTGGGCATTTCCACAAGCGTGGTGTGATCCCAACCCAGTTTTACATTGAGTCGCTTAAGGCGCCGCAACCATTCCCCTTGGGAAAGGCTGCCCAAAAATAGCGTTGCTTCGTCGATGCCCTCTTCCCGCTCGTGATAGGGCTGGCGCCCATTTTCGTCATTAAAGCGCACGCCCCCTAAGACGGAAGGTTCGATCAAGAGCCCAGCGGGGCTCCATTGGAGGCCGCTGCATGCAACGGCCAATTCGCAAACCCAATCCCAGGGTGTTTGGGTCGCCGAAAATAATCCCGCTTCAGGTAGCGGCAGCGCCATGAGCCCAAGCGCCACACCTTCCACACGATTGCGCAGCTGGAAATAATTCAGCGTCCCCCATTCGGGAGCACTCAAGGCTGGCCGATCCTGCAATCGCGCGGCGCGCTGGATCAGCAGGTGCCGGAGATTGGAGATCACCGATTTAGGATTCCATCATCTCGCTGAGGCTGCGACCGCCATGAATGCGCAGGATGGCATCACCAAACAGCTTGGCGGTCGAAAGCACCCTGAGTTGCGGGATGGCTAATCGCTTTTCCATGGGCACGGGGATCGTGTCCGTGACCACCAGTTCATCCAGCTCCGAATTGGCCAAGACCTCGGCGGCGGTACCGGAAAGGATGGGATGGGTGATGCCCACACGCACCTTGGCAGCACCGAATTCACGGAGGATCCGGGCAGCTTCCTTGATGGAGCCACCGGTGGCAATTTCGTCGTCGAAAATGATGCAGTCCTTGCCGCGCACGTCACCAATGAGGGCCACACTCTGGGCCTGCTCGTTATCGTCATAGCGGCGCTTATCGATGATCGCCATGGGCAGCCCCAGGCGCTTGGCCATGTGGCCCGCAAACTTGGCGGCACCGGCATCCGTGGCCACCACCATGGAATTGGTGGTATCGGAATTCTTGAAGTAGTTGACCAAAATCGGCGTGGCCAATAGTTGATCGGCGGGAATACGGAAGAAGCCCAGAATCTGCGGGGCATGCAGCGTCATCGTGAGCACCCGATCCGCCCCGGCCGCCTGGAGAAGATCCGCCACGAGACGTGCCGTGATGGAGATGCGACTTTCGTCCTTCTTATCGCTGCGAACGTACGGGTAGTAAGGCAGCACGGCCGTAATGCGGGCGGCAGACGCGAACTTGAGCGCGTCGAGCATGATCAGCATTTCCATGAGGTTATCGCTCACGGGCGGACAGCTGGTCTGGATGACAAAAACATCGGCTTCACGCACGTTTTCGTCGATCTTCACCTTGATGTTTTCGTTGGTGAAACGGGAAATGCGAGCCTTACCCAGCGGCATCCCGATATGCGCCGCAATCCCTGCAGCCAAGTCTGGATGGCTGGTCCCCGCGAACACCTTCATCTCGCCGAACATGACCACCCCCTGATTGCAGTTTAGCGGGCCGAGCTTCGGATTGCAGCGAACCTAGTCACACCCTTAGACGCTCCCGCCACCCTGTCGCTGAATTCGGGCACCGAGGCTCTGCAATTTCCGCTCAAGCCCCGCATAACCACGATCCAGATGATAAATACGATCCACCGTGGTCTGGCCCTCAGCCACCAGCCCAGCAATAACTAAGGTGGCACTGGCCCGCAGATCCGTGGCCATTACTGTGCAGCCTTTGAGCGGGGAAGGTCCCGCAACAATGGCCGTATGACCCTCGATACGAAGATTCGCACCAAGCCGCTCCAGTTCCATGGCGTGCTGGAAGCGATTTTCGAAAATCGTCTCCTTGATGACGCTGATGCCCGATGCCTGGGTGAGCACCGCCATGACCTGGGCCTGAAGATCCGTGGGGAAGCCTGGATAGGGCGAAGTCGCCACATCCTTGGCCCGCAACCGCTGATTGGGCTCCCTTTGAATGCGCAACTGCATGCCATCCTGCCCCTGACGCTCCGTAAAGGCGCACCCCAAGCGTTCAAGCAGATCGATCAACGAACGCAGGTGATCGGGGATGACCCGATCCAGCACCACATCGCCACCGGCAGCGGCCACGGCGCAGAGAAAAGTGCCAGCCTCGATGCGATCCGGAATCACAGCGTGGTCACAGCCATGCAGGGCAGCCACACCATGGATGGTCAGGACTGGACTATCGATGCCCTCAATGCGGGCGCCCATGCCGACCAAAAGATGCGCCAAATCGGCGATTTCGGGCTCTTGGGCAGCATTGCGCAGAACAGTCGTGCCGGTCGCCAACGTAGCCGCCATCATTAAGTTTTCCGTGGCGCCCACGCTGACCTTGTCGAAGGTGTGGTCGATGCCGTGAAGTTTTCCGGCTGGAACATGGGCTTCCACGTACCCTTTGTCGATTGCAATCACTGCGCCCATGCGTTCGAGCGCTTCCAGATGCATATTCACGGGCCGGGCCCCAATGGCGCAACCGCCAGGCAGGCTGACCGAGGCCCTGCCGAAGCGCGCGAGCAGTGGCCCCAAAACGAGAATGCTTGCTCGCATGGTCTTCACAAGTTCGTAGGGCGCTTGCAAGCCGTGGCTCTCTAAATCGTCGGCCCGAAGCGTTACGACGAGTTCGAAGCCATCTTCGTCCTTTTCGACCTCGGCCGAACATCCGAGGGCTTGCAGCACTTTGACCATGGTGCGGATATCGGAGACGGCGGGAAGATGCCGCAAGGTGACGGCTTCGGAACTCAGCAGCACCGCCGCCAAACAAGGCAACGCCGCGTTCTTGGCCCCCGAAACTGCCACATGCCCGTGCAGGGCCACACCACCGTCAATGACTAACCGATCCATCACCACTCCGCATCCGAACTACCAGCTTACCGAGGCAACCCCAGGATCCGCCCCTTAAATGCACTCTCTGGCAAGGCTCCCCAGGCCCGAGAATCCCGGCTTTCAGGACGATTATCGCCAAGCACTAAATAACCGTTCCCGGCTTCCCACGGCCCCCCGGATAGCTTTTCTAGATGCTCTACGTAGGGTTCTTCCAGCCGCTTTCCTAAAAAAAATAGATCCCCTTCCCGCATATCCAAATTTTCGCCGGGCTGGGCTAGTACCCGCTTGATCGAAGCACCCTCCGGGCCCTGGACCAGCCAAACTTGGCCCTGAGTCGGCAAGCTCGTCACCCAGGCCCGCACGACCCAGCAAATTCCACCGTCATGGAGAGTGGGTTCCATGCTGCGCCCATGCACCCGCACCGGATGTACGACCCCAAGGGGAGCCAGCGCCAACCCTAGCGCTACAAATGGAACCCAGAATTTCATTGAGATCATGCCCTAAGCGAAAGGCGCCGTCCCTGCCCATCCGTAAGCGAGACAGAAGCCAACCGGGCCGGAGCGGGCACCGTGGGGGCAAGTTCGACCAGGAGTTTTTGCGCTAGGGCCCGTGGGTCTTCCATACCAAGGTCCGAGAGCAGACGCCCCTGCATCGGCGCGAGCAAACGATCCAAGGCGGTTTCCAAATCTCGAAAATCCACAACAACATCGAAAGAATCCAGACCCTGACGTTCGGTCAGCACTTCTACCCGATAATCGTGGCCTTCCCAAGCACCATCCGCGCGCCGAAACACCACGGAAAGAGGGCGCTCCACGGCAGCCTGGAAGCGGAATAGGGAAGAGGAAGCCGGACCGTTCATTCCCCGATTCTGACAGCGCGGTAAACTTACTTTTCTGCAATTTGGAGTTTCCATGCGTGATTTTTCGACCCAGAGTGCCCGTCCCAACATGGAGCGCGAGGATCTTGACTTCGATGTGCTCTTTGTGGGCGGCGGGCCCGCCAATCTGACTTCGTTATGGCGCCTCCTGGATCTCATCGAAGCTCACAACACTCGCGAGGGCTCCAAAAAGCTCGAGGGCCTCACCATCGGTCTCATTGAGAAGGCCGATGAGATCGGCGATCACGCCTTTTCGGGAGCCGTGCTCGACCCCATTGCCCTAAAGGAACTTTGCCCCGAATTTCTTAAGCTTGGCTTCCCAACCGAAGGCGAGGTCACCCAGGAGCAGGTTTGGCTGCTGACCAGTGAACGAAGCGGCTTCAAGTTTCCCCTTCTACCGCCCTTCCTGAATAACCATGGCAACCATATCGTTTCCCTCTCGCGCATGGTTCGTTGGATGGCGCAGCAAATTGAAACCCGCGAAATCCCCGGTGTGGATGTCATGCTGCTGCCCGGCTTCGCAGGCATCAAGGTGCTGTGGGAGGATGGCCGAGTGGCTGGCGTGCAGACCGCTGATAAAGGTGTCAACGGGGATGGAACACCTCGGTCCAACTTTGAACCGGGTAACAACCTCCGCGCCAAGGTGACTGTCTTCGGGGAAGGCCCGCGCGGCCATTTGGCCCGCGAATTGGAAGCCGTGCTTCATCTGCAAAAGGATGCACCCAACCCCCAAGCCTTCGAGATGGGCGCCAAGGAGATATGGGAAATCCCTGAAAACCGCGTGCCCGATGGCTTTGTGCTGCACAGCACCGGCTGGCCCCTGCAGGATGGCGAAGGTGGCGGTTCCTTCGTCTACAAACTCTCTGGCAATCAACTCGCCGTGGGCTATGTGGTGAGCTTGGACACTGCGGACCCCTTCATCGACGCTCATCTGGCGCTGCAAAAATTCAAGACCCACGCAAAAATCAAGGCCATGCTGGAGGGTGGAAAACTACTCCAATACGGCGGCAAGGCCTTAGCCATCGGCGGCTTAACCTGCATGCCCAGGCTCGCCTTCGACGGCGGAATGCTGGTCGGCGATGGTGCCCAAATGGTCAACGCTGCCCGCTTGAAGGGCCTTCATCTGGGCATGAAGGGTGGAATCGAGGCAGCCGAAACGATCCTCGACGCCTTGGTGGAGGAAGACTTCTCCGAAACCAGCCTGATGCGCTACGCCACGTCCTTTATGGAATCCTGGGCCGGAGAGGAACTCCGCGCTTCCCGTAACTTTCATGGCATCGTTACCCACGGCCTCACTCCAAGCGCAGGCCTGAATCTTGGCATTGGACTACTTACTAATGGCTGGGTGCCAGGCGATCCCAAAAAATTCCAAGCCGATGACAAAGCCACTTGCACCACGGAGACCTTCTATGGAAAGAAGGGGCTGCACCGTGACGATTTGGATTGGGGCATCAAGTTCGATGGGAAAGCCCTGTATTCCAAACTCGACGATGTTTACCTAGCCGGCGTCATGCACGACGAACACCAGCCTGGACATCTCAAGATCGTTAAGGGCGATGACGTCTGCGTGACGTGCTATGCCAGCAAGGGCGCGCCCTGCACGGTGTTTTGCCCCGCCCAGGTCTACGAAATGCATCCCGATGCCCACGGCAAGGTGACCAAGGTCGAAATCGCATTCTCGAATTGCGTTCATTGCAAGACCTGCGATATCAAATGCCCCGAACAAAACGTCCTTTGGACGCCCCCCGAAGGCGGCGGCGGTCCCAAATACACCCTTTGCTGATCGGATGAATCATGGTTGATCCCCGCCTCATGGAAATCCTATGCTGTCCCGCCGATCGAGGCGGGCAGCCTTGCCACGGGGACTTGACAGAACAGCCCGATGGGCTGCTTTGCCAAGCCTGCGGCTTGCTTTACCCGATCGTGGATGGAATCCCCGTCATGCTGGTTGAGGAGGCTCGGAAGAGCTCCCTCTAGCGCCCACCTACTCGGCGAATTCCAAGCTCAACACGAAATGGGTGCCCTTGGGCAGCCGCTGAAGAACCCTGCTGAAATTCAAATCGAAGGTCTCGGTATTTCCGGGCCGAACCCCCAGCAGCTTGGTACCACCAATCGCCACGCCCAAAAGGCGTTCCTCGTCGTCAAAAACGGCCACGGCGAAATTGGGAATCCGCGTCTTATTGGAAGTATTGGTCACTTCGACCTGGGCCCGGGTGCCGAATTCCGCTCCCTTCAGCAGACCCGATTGAATTTCACGCCGATTGAAAAAAATGGTGTTCAGCTTCAACCCATCAACTTCGGCGTTCAGTGGAATCAGGACATCCCAGGTATAGGCATATTTCTTACTGAAGAAACTGAGCGGCTTAAGCTCCTGCGCGATGGGCGCCTTAGGCGCTTCAACCTTCACCACAGATTGGGGCGCCTGGGCCGTCAGCAGGGTCGAAAGAAGAAAAGGAAACATGGATAACCTCAATTTCGACCGGACATCCAACCAAACAGGCCCTTCTTGACCGGGGCGGTTTCGTGGGGAGAACCAAAGGATTCTCGGGATGAATCGCCAGGCTGGTTCATTCGGCGCATGCGCTCGAACACAGGGCGTAGGGAAGGCACTTTTCCGGCCTCAATCCAGTTATCGCTGAATTGCCTAGCCACCATATGGAACTCTTGAACCCGGCCCTGTTCAACCCAGGCGGTCAATTGGTCCAGATTGACGTTTTGAACCGTTTCCGTACCTAGTTGCACCTTCATCAGATTGGTGTCAGGCGAGGCGGGAACTTCGGGTGCGGGGGCCTTCATCATCATTGGCACGGCTACTGTTGCTGCCTGCGAGATGGGTAATGCGGGAGCCCCAGCGGCCATGGCCGCTTGCAGCTCGGCACTGCTCAGGCGAACGGTACTGCCGGAGCTGGTTTCTTGCGAAGACGGCCCGATTTCCGACAAGCTCGGAATCGGCGAGCCCCCCAGGGTATGCTCCAACGCATTCAGGGTGGCCTCGACATCCATTGAATTGCTATTGGAACCATGCCCCATCCGTCGATCCTGTGCGGGGATGGGTGGTGGAGTGTTCCCCAGGAGCTTGGCAATGGCATCCTTGGCAGACGCAAACCCACCCGATCCATCCTGACCGTCATCCTCCGCCAAGGAGGGGCTCGGGTCCGGGGCAGGGTCGATCAGCAAGGTCTTATCAAAAATTTCGTCCTCAGTGCTATCCAAATCACTGAGCGAGAGAGCGGGGCTTTCGGGGGCGACTTCGGGCGTGATTTCAGGCGACGCCATTACCGATATATCGAGATCGAGGAAATCCTCGGCCTGAACGACATCGGAAGCAAAGGGTTCCTCGACCACAGTGGCCGATCCTAGCAAACGGCTAACGACATCCTGGATATCGAAAAGGTGTGCGCACTTATAGCACTGCGCCCGGCGAAGGCCGGAATGGACCCGCTCGGGCCGGAGCCCATAATGGGTGGAGCAGCTGGGACAGCTGATGGATTCGAGCACAGTCGACTCCGAGAAAATGTACCTAAGGATAGGCGCATTCTTCGGAAACTGCAGCGACAACCCCCTCGTTGCCCAGCGGTTATGCTCAAAGTTCGTGCAATTTCTAGCAGGAGGGTCCCGTGGGGGGCGTGTTCATCACCATTGAAGGTGTAGAAGGATCGGGTAAATCCACCCAGATCCAGCGCCTGGAGGCCCGTCTAAAATCGCTGGCACTTCCGGCGCTTTTTTCAAAGGAACCCGGAGGCACTCCCCTCGGAAAAGAATTGCGCTCCTTGTTGCTCTCACCCCACGCCAGCGGGGACACTTGGTGCCCAGATGCGGAACTGCTGCTTTTTTATGCGGACCGCGCCCAGCACGTAACCACCCTCATCCGCCCTGCGCTTCTGGATGGAAAAATCGTCGTGGTGGATCGCTTCGAAGATTCCACGAGGGCCTATCAGGGCGCCTCTGGCGTAGCTGAGAAGTCACTCACTCAACTCAGGGAGCTGGTTCTAGGCGATTTCCAACCCGATCTGACGCTGATACTGGATATGGATCCCGAAGCCTCGCTGCACCGAGTCAGCCTCCGCAATGCCGCTCTGGGCGCGACCTTCACCGAAACGCGGTTCGATGGCGCGGCCCTCGCTTTCCATCGGCGGGTGCGGGAACGCTTCCAAG
>JAIFMW010000161.1 GCA_020048105.1 Deltaproteobacteria bacterium
TCGCATCGAGTGCAGCTTTGGAGTCACGCCATGACACGCTCTCTGCTTTTCCTCCTCCTGGTAGCGTGCGCCGTGGGTCGATCTGCACCACCGCAAACCGCCACGCTACGAGCCCTTCCGGCGCTTCAAACCCAGGTTTCCTGTGACATGGAAGGCATTCCCTGGGGCCGGAACACCGAGCCCTTCGAGGTAGAACTCCGGGCCGCCTTCGAGGAGGACGTGGAACTGGTGGAGATGATCCAAGGCGAATGGCGAACGACCCTGCATCGATGCGCGTACCGGGTAACCAACGTTGCAAAGGGCACCTTCGACGCGCCTCAGTTAAGTTTCCTGGCCACCCGGCGTTTCCCGCTGCCAAGTTCATCGATCCGCCTCAAGGAGCTCTGGCCCTTCGGCCCTCAACGCGTGGGAGGTCTGATCTTCCGCCTGCGCCGAGAAGGCAATCGTTTCCGCATCGTTTCCATAAGCTGAACCGCGCCTACTCCTCCAGCTTGCCAGGGAAGCGCAACCGAGCCAGGGTTCCTTTCCCAGGCGCACTTTCGATTTCCAAGGTTCCGCCATGCAATCGCAGGATGCTGCTGACAATGGCCAACCCTAGTCCAGCGCCACCAGACGCGCGGCTACGGGAAAGATCCAGGCGCAGAAAACGCTGTCCAATGTTGGCGAGGAAAGCCTCGGGAATGCCTTCGCCTTCATCGCGGACCTGCAGGGTCACACTGCCCAATTCGTGCCGACCTTCCACTTTCACCACACTGCCTTCTGGCGCATGGCGCAAGGCATTGGCCAGCAGGTTGTGGAGCGCCCGTCGAACCAGCAGTTCGTCGGCGGCCACTTCCAAATTTTCCGGCGCCTGAAGGTGAAGACTGATCTGTTTTTCCTCGGCCAACGACTCAAAGGGAGCCACAGCGGCCCGCAACACTTCACCCACGACGAGGGTCTGCACCTGCAGCGCCATGGCGGGATCTTCGGCCCGGGCCAGGAAGAGCATCTGATCCAGGGTAGCGGCCAGATGATTCAAGGCCTCCATCAGGCCTTCTAGGATTTCCTCCTCGGCCGGGGATGGGTGGCCATCGCGCAACAGCCCCTCCACTTCGAGTCGAATGCCGTGCAGTGGCGTGCGCAATTCGTGGGCGACATCCGCGTTAAGGGTTGTCAGACGGCCAAAGGCCTCATCCAAACGCCCAAGCGCGCTCTGTAGCTTCTCGGCCAAGGGTTGCAGTTCCAGGGGCAAGGCCGAAGGATCAAGGTCTAAATGTAGGGCTCCCGGGCGAATGGCTTCGGCCTTTTCGGCAAATTTTTTGAGTGGTGCTAGGCCGCGGCGCGTGAGGATGACCGTGGCCAGCGCCACGATGAGTGTGGCCAGTGCCCAGGTCACGAGCAGTAGATCCTGGCTCTTTTTTAGTAGGCGATTCTCATGGCGAATATCCCAAGCTGTGAGCACCCAGCCGTGCGAAAAGGGCCGAGCGAAAACCAGGAACTGAGCCCCGGTAGGCCCTTCTACCTCTTGCCAGATCCATGCTCCAAGGGTTGGAACCTTGACTTGGGGGAGCAACCGCGAAAGGCCTTCGCTTTCCAGCAGGGTTTTGCCTTGGAAATCCAGAACACGCACGAGCAAGTTTTCGGTGTCCTCCAAGATATCCCGATCCAAGGGAATCTTTTCAGGAGGGGGAACATGGCTCACTTCATCGGGGGGAGCGGGAGGCGCAGGAGGAGTGGGAGGCTCCGGAATATCATCCAGCCAATAGTATTCCCTCTCCAATCGCTCCACCACAGTGGCGGCCTTGGTTTGCAACTCCCGGTTGCCTTCGTTCTGAAAGAGGCGCCTCAGAGAAAGATTCAGGTAGAACGAGGCACACCCGATGACACCCATCACCACCAACAGGGTGCCCAGAGTGACCCGCATCGAAATGGATTTCGGGAAAAGCCTAGGCACGGGGCACTTCCAATCGGTAGCCCACGGAGCGCTGAGTTTGAATGAGCTTCACGGGAAAGGGATCATCCACCTTCCGCCGCAGGCGACGCATGGCAGCGTCCACCAGATTAGGGTCGCCATCAAAGGCTAGGTCCCACAGCGTTTCGGCGATGCGCGTGCGAGTCACCGTATGCCCTGCATTGCGAGCCAACAGTTCCAGAAGGGAAAATTCCTGGGCCGTTAGCTCAAGGCGTTGGCCCCCACGATAGACCTTGCGATGGGTAGGCTCCACGGTGAGATCGGCAATGGTCCAGCCCCGTTCCGGCAGCTTGGCTTGGCGCTGGAGCAGATTGCGCAGGCGCATCAGCAGTTCGGAAAAGGCGAAGGGCTTGACCAGATAATCCCCTCCGCCCGCACTCAGACCCCGCAACCGGTCTGGCAGGGCATCTCGAGCCGTCAGGAAGATGACCGGCGTGTCCACCCCCTTGGCTCGCAGTTCAGACAGCACCGTAAATCCATCGAGCCCCGGCAACATTACATCCAGGAGCAAAATATCGTAGGTCTTTTCCAGACCGAGCTGCAGACCATCCTCGCCATCGAAAGCAACATCCACCCCAAAACCCTCCTGCTCCAAGCCTCGCTGGAGGGCCAAGGCCGCGCGGCGATCATCTTCGACCAGGAGGATCATGGGTGGGACTCCAAAAGAGATGCTATCGCTTTGCGACGGATCCTAAGTGATCCACCTTCACGGCGACGCCCGTGCGAATGGCTTCGACCATCACGCGATCGAGCTCTCTCTCTACTTTGCGACTTATTTCCTCCTGCTGGTGTCCCAGGAACTCCTGCTCCTTGGAGAGTTTTTCGATCTCTCGTTCCAGATTTTTGAGTTCCTGGTCCAGGGGCACCCTTTCCTTTTCCAGAGAGTGCCGTTGGCTGGCGATCCGTGCGCGGGCAGCGGCATCCTCCAGTTCTTCCTCTTTTTCCTCCAACTGTTCTAGACGCTCGTCGACGTCTTCCTGCCTCGTTTCCAAGGCAGCTTGCTGGGATTCCAGCTTTTCTTCCCGCTTATCCAGGGCCTCTTCCTGACGATCCAAGGCTTCTTCGGGTTTATAGATGTCCAAGATCTTCGCCAAGGTCGCTGCATCCTGAATCACGTAGCCCTGTCGCCCTTGGCGGAACCAAAGGAAATCCTTTCCGAATCGTGCTTTCAATGACTGAAGCCCGTTCAGTTCATCGATGTGGGAGTTGGTGACCCTCATGGACTCTCGATCGCCCCTTACCAACACAAACGAGGAAACAGAGCCGGCGGATTCTTTCAAACCGTGGTGTGGCACAACCGCCCGGGGCGGCTTTGGCGGTGCTGGGGGTTTGGGAGCACTGGAGGGTGCGCGAGGCGCTTTGGGCGGAGGCGGGGGCGGTGGAACACTGGCCAGGGAAAGGGAGGCACCTCCCAACCACTGGAGCAGGGCCAAGGCAAAGGTCGCAAGTCGAGGAACGAGGAACGCGGAAGACATGGGTGATCTCCGATAAAGGTTGAGGGAGGCCCAGCGGAAATGACCGCTGAGTTTGAGTTGCACGGCATCGTGCAGAAAACGAGGATCAGGAGAAAAGGTGGGTGTGTGTTATCCCACGCCAAGACTACGAACCGATCCTGATTCCAGACTGAGCGGCGCCTGATTGTTTGATCAGGTTGAGATTTTGCCTCCGCTTCCTCATCGTTTTTATCGGTGTCCATCGGTGGCGAATAATTTTTCAGTTTTGGATCCACCGAAACTCAAAGCAAAAAAACGGGAAATGGCCACCGATGAACACCGATATGGCCACCGATGAACACCGATAAAAGAAAAAAGAAGAAAACGGTTTGGTGGCTTGTTTGATGGCCAGCACGGACTGGCTGCCCTTGGCAGGAATCTAGTTACCAACGGAAAATCGATGGGAGAAATTCAGAATCGCCTCCGGCAGGCTAGACTCAGGTAGACATCGTTTAGCGAGGCCTTTCATGCGACGAACCCTGTTCTTCTTGGTCTTTTCGCTCCTACCACTCAGTGCCGCTGATCGCGTGACTGGCCGTGCTTTTGCTACGCGCTCGGAAGTCGTTGCCCAACACGGAATGGCCTGCACCAGTCAGCCTCTGGCCACTCAGATCGCCCTGGATATTTTAAAAAAGGGTGGCTCGGCAGTGGATGCGGCCATCGCGGCGAACGCGGCACTGGGGCTCATGGAGCCCACGGGTTCGGGCATGGGCGGTGATCTCTTCGCCATCGTGTGGGACGCTAAAACGAAGAAACTGCATGGCCTCAATGCCAGCGGGCGGTCGCCGAAAGGCCTCACGCTGGAACAGCTCAAGAAGCTTGGATTGAAACAAATTCCAGCCCACGGCCCCCTGCCCGTTTCGGTGCCAGGCTGCGTGGATGGCTGGTTTGAACTGCACGGCAAGTTCGGTAAATTGCCGATGACCGAGCTGCTCGCCCCCGCCACAAAATACGCTCGCGAAGGCTTTCCCCTTTCGGATCTCATTGCCTACTACTGGAATCGCAGTGTTCCGGTCCTTGGCAAGTTCCCGGGTTTTTTGGAAACCTACACCGTGGACGGGAAACGTGGCCCGCGTCACGGCGAGATCTTTCGCAATCCCCGCTTGGCCAACACCTTTGACCTCATCGCCAAAGGCGGCCGAGACGCCTTCTACAAGGGCGAGATCGCCCGCACCATCGCCGCCTACATGAAGGCGCAGGGCGGCTTTCTGAGCTATGAGGATCTCGCCTCCCATCGCAGCAATTGGGTAGAACCAATCTCCACCAACTACCGTGGCTTCGATGTGTGGGAACTGCCGCCCAACGGTCAGGGCATCGCCGCCTTGCAGATGCTGAACATTCTCGAAGCCTACGATTTTTCTAAAATTCCCTTTGGCAGCCCGCGCCACCTGCATCTCTTTGCGGAAGCTAAGAAGTTGGTATTCGAAGACCGTGCGAAATTCTACGCGGATCCAGAATTTTCGAAAGTGCCGGTGAAGGGCCTGCTGTCCAAGGAATATGCCGCTCAACGCCGCGCCCTCATCAACGAGAATAGAGCCTCTCGGCGCCTCGAGGCTGGGCATCCGCCCCTAAAGGAAGGCGACACCATCTACCTCACCACCGCCGATAAAGACGGCAACATGGTGAGCCTGATCCAGAGCAACTACCGCGGCATGGGCAGTGGCATGACGCCCGGCGAACTGGGTTTCTGCCTGCAAGATCGCGGCGAAATGTTCACGTTGGAAGAAGGCCAGGCCAATACCTTCGCCCCCGGCAAGCGCCCCTTCCACACCATCATTCCCGCCTTCATGACCAAGGACGGCGAACCCTTCCT
>JAIFMW010000174.1 GCA_020048105.1 Deltaproteobacteria bacterium
TTGACCATCAGGTTATTGCCAGCTTTATCCTTTTTCGTCGAAACCAGATTCATCCCGGCAATCTGGGCGGGGCGGCCTCGCGCTTCATCGGAGAGGCGCACGCGCACATCGTACTGTTCGCCCGAGGATGGATCCTCATACTTGGCGACTTCCAGGCCATCCACCATGGGGCGCACCACGCTGGCCAGGGCCATGGGAGAAACCCCAAGGTCGGAAGCCTGCTTGCGATCCACGGTGAGGCGGAGTTCTGGTTTGCCGAGATCGCGGCTGCTGGTGATATCCACCGCCCCCGTGATGCGCTGGAAGAGCCCTCTTACCTGGGGTTCAGCCTGCTCCACGGCTCGCCGGTCGGGGCTCAGAATGGCGATATTGAAGGGTTTCTCATCGCCAAAATCCGCCACGGGTCCGATGCCGATTTCGGCCCCGGCGATGGTTCGGAATTGCTCACGCAACTGGCGGCGGATGGCGGTGTGAGATGGCCGTCGGCCCTCCTTCAGCTTCACGTAGATCTTTCCTTCGTTAATGGTGCCAAAGAGGCCGGTGCCGATGGTGGTGTAAGTTAACTCCACACCTGGATTTTCTTTCAGAACCTGTTCGATGCGCTCGACCTTGATTCGGGTGGCTTCCAGGGTGGCACCAGGTTCGGTCTTGAAATTTACCTGCAGATCACCGCGATCGAAATCGGGCATGAAGTCTCGACCCAGGAGTCCAATGAGGACCATCGCGAGGACAAAGCTGCCGATGCCGATGCCCATGACGGATTTCTTGTGATCCAAGGCCCAATTGATGGCAACGCGATAGCCCTTTTCCCATTTGTCGAGTTGGTCGTTGAACCAATCCACGGCCTTCATGATTGATCGGCGATGACCGTGGTGGCTTTCCTGAAAGCCCTTTTCGTGTTCGGGATCGGGCCAGACAGCGCTGAGCATGGGATCCAGCGTGAAGCTCACGAACAGTGAAATAGCTACGGCGAAGGCCACCACCATGGCAAAGGGATAGAAGAAGCGGCCAACGATGCCGCCCATGAAGGCCACGGGTACGAACACGGCCAATAGTGAAAGCGTGGTGGCGATAACGGCCGGGCCGATTTCCGCCGTGCCTTCTCGCGCAGCCGTGATGTGGTCCTTGCCCATTTCCGCGTGTCGCGTGATGTTCTCGCGCACCACAATAGCGTCATCGATGAGGATGCCGATGGCCAGCGAGAGGCCCATCAAGGTCATGGTGTTCAACGTGAAATCCAACGCTTTCATGACGATGAAGGCGCCGATCACGGACACAGGCAGCGTCAGACTGGTGATGAGGGTGCTGCGCCAGCTCTTGAGGAAGAAGAAGACGATGATGACCGTGAGAATGCCGCCCAGAATGATGGAGACTTCCACATCCTCCACGGCGTCATTGATGAAGCGGCTGTTGTCCTTGGCGATTTCAACATGAACGCCCTGCTTTTCGAGTTCGGGCTTCAGTTCTTTCAATGCCTCCTTGATCGAATCGGCCATGGCCACGGTGTTGCCACCCACCTGTCGCTGAATATCCAGTGCTACGGCATTTTCACCATTGAGGCGGGCCAGCGAGCGCTTTTCCTTGATGCCATCCACGATGGTGGCAACTTCCCGCAATTCAATGGGGCGGCCCTTCTGGTTGCCCACAATGACGCTCTCGAAATCCTTAACCTGCCGGGCCTTGGCATCCACGCGTACGGCGATTTCACGACTGCCCTGAAGCAGATTGCCGGAGGGCACAGCGCGGGTATCGTTGCCTAGGCTGCCCATGACCTGTTGAATCGTGACCCCCAGGGCTTCCAGTTTCGTGGGATCGACCTGAACGAGAATCTCGCGCTTGCTTTCGCCAACCAAGGTGACACTGCCTACGCCGGGGATATTTTCTAGGCGGCGTTTCAGAAATTCATCACCAATGCGGCTTAGTTCGCGATCCTCAAGCTTGGGGTGACCCTCCACCGACCGCAGTACCAGCGACATTACAGGCGTTTGCGCCGGATCCATTTTCTGGATGATGGGTTCCTTGATGGTGTCTGGCAGGGTCTGGCGGATCTGGCCCAGCTTTGAGCGCACATCTTCGAGAGCCTTGTCGACGTCGCGTTCGAGCTGAAATTCCACCACCACGATGCCCAGACTGTCCTGGCTGGTGGAGCTGATTTCGCGCACCTTTTCGAGGGGGTTGAGGGCCTGCTCTACTTTCTTGACGACGTCCTGCTCTACCGCGTCAGGACTCGCTCCTGGGTAAGGCACGCTAACGGTGACGATAGGGAAATCGATCTTGGGATATTGGTCGATGCCCAGGCCCTTCATGCTGAAGAGGCCCAGCACCACGAGCGCCAGCATCACGCAGGTCGTGAGGACGGGGCGCTTGATGGAGAGATCAGAAAGAAACATGGATCACTTCCTATAAAAAATGCGAGCCAACATGCAGGAAACCATTCAGAAACCAAAACCAAGCGTGTATTTTTTCTTTTTATCGGTGTTCATCGGTGTTCATCGGTGGCTAAAAAACAATTCTTTTCACGACGATCTTCGGCACGCCAAAATTCATGAGCAGACAAACTGGCAACCCAGTGGCCTTTAGGTAGTTCAAGCATTGAGCAAGATGAACGTCTTCAAGGCTTTTTGTGGCTTTGAGTTCAACAATCACTCGGTTCTCAACCACGATGTCGGCAGCGAAATCCCCAACCACAATTCCGTCGTAGTGGACTTCAATGCCTTGCTGCTGAATGGCATGGAGGCCAGCTTTTCGTAGTTCGTGGGCCAGCGCGTTTTCGTAGACTTTTTCCATGAAGCCGTGGCCGAGTTGGTTGGCCACGGTGTAGGCGCAGCCAATGATTTGTTCGGTTAAGGGATCGTGATCGTGCATGGAAGCATCCGATTACTGATGGCGAAAAGGGAAAAGAAGAAAAAGAAGAAAAGAAGAAAAATATTTGCCACCGATGAACACCGATGGACACCGATATTTAAGTTACTTAGCGGGGTTTTGGTTTGGGGCGGATTCCTGGACGCGGGAACCATCGACTACTTGTTCGCGACCTTGAGCTACTACGCGGGTGCCCACTGCTAGGCCTTCTACGGGACGCCAGCCCTCTTGGTCTCCGCCCACGGTGATCTTTTTGCGGTGGACGAGGCCGTTATCGAAGGTGAACACTTCGGCTTCGCGACCCAAGGCTGTTACAACCTGGGAGGGCAGGGCCGGGCGCTTGATCTCGGCTTCGGAAAGAATCTCGCCTTCGGCGAAGAGGCCGCCCTTGAGCTTGCCATCGGCGTTGGGAACCAGCAGGCGCACCCGCAGCGTGCGGCCATCGGCCTGCACCGAAGGGCTGATTTGGGCGAGGGTGGCCTGAAAGGGCTTGTCATAGCCTGCCACGCGGAAGGCGGCCTTCATCCCGGGTTTCATCACGCCAAGAGCTTCGGTGGGCAGATCCGCCAAAATTTCGAGGGTACGGTTATCGACGACGACGAAGGCGGTTTGGCCGGGGTTCAGCATTTCGCCGGGCTGAATGGTGCGCTGGGCCACTTCGCCTGCAAAGGGCGCGGTGATGCGGGCTTTCTTCAACCTTGATTTAGCTAAACCGAGATTACTTTCGGCGGCGCGGGCAGCGGCGCTGGTGGCGTTCAGGTAGGTCTCGGCCTGCTGAGCGGCCTGTTTGGTGACGCTGCGTTTTTCCAGAAGCATCTGAGCGCGGTCGTTATCACGTTTGGCCTGCTGGGATTGGGCCTGAGCCTGCGCCAACTGGGCTTCCGCGGCCTGCACTCCGAGTAGCAGATCGTCTTCATCCTGAGCCGAAAGCACGGCCCCTGCGGCCACGCGATCGCCTTCGTGAACCCCCACGCGGGTCACGCGGCCCGCCACTTCGGCGCGCAGTTCCGCGCGGTTCACCGCGAGCAAGGTGCCTGTGAAGGTGATCGAGCTTCGGAAGGCACGGTTTTCCACGGTGGCCAGGGTTACGGGCACGGTGCCTTCCGCCTTGACGACCTTCTGTTTGCTGAGTTCATTGTTGCGGCGAATGCGGTGGTAGCCACCTGCGCCCACGATGATCAGGGCAGGAACACCGGCGTAGAGAAAGAGTTTCTTGGTATCCATGAATTCACCTTTGAATGGAGTCGGTTGGGATCAGAGCGGGGCCAGGCCTTGGGCGCGGCGATTATCAAAACGGGCGGCCCATAGGCCTAATTCGGCGCGGCGACGTTGGCTCTCGAGCTGGCGCTCGGTGCGTTCGGCCTGCAGGAGATCCAGCGAGGTGATGAGGCCCTGCTCGAAGGCCTCGCGGCTCATGCGCAAGGCTTCAAGCCCGGCGTCGTGGGCCTTTTGGGCAGCGGCATGGAAGGCGATGGCCTTGCCCGTTTCCCGAGTCGCCGTACTCTTCTCAACGGCAATGGCGCGTTCTTTGTCCACGCGCATCTGGCGCACCTGTTCGAGCTGAGCGCGGTTCTGCGCCCGTTTCCCGGAACTGCGCAGCCCATCGAAAATGGGGAAACGCATAGTGACATTCACCTTCCAGGTGTCGTACGGCTCCTTGAACAGGTTTTGGGTCTTGGTTGTCTGATAGCCGTACGAGGCGTTCAGGTCGAACTTGGGCCGGAGGTCGCTTTTGATGATGGTGTCGTTGGCGCGATACATCGCTTCCTGCTGTTTGAGCTGAGCGATTTCACTGCGCTCGGTGCCCGCAGGTGCATCACCCGTGGGCGGCAGACCCAGATCTGCGAGCTTCACGGGCGTGCGGGGGTCCAGCCCCAGCTGCCCGTTCAAGACTTCCAGGGCGCGCTTATGATTGGCCTCGGCCTGCAGGCTTTCGGGGATCACGGCGAGGTACTCGCTTTCGGCGCGCAACCGATCGAGCTCAGTGGCGGATTGTGCTTCCAGCTTGGCCTTCACGTCGGCCAAGAACTGTTCAGCGGTTTTCTTGCGGGATTCCACGACTTCCAATTCGGCGCGGGTGGCCAGTACGGCCAAGTAGCCCTTGGCCACGCCATGCAGGATTTCCAGTTCGGCGGTGGTGTAGCCGTGGGTTGCTTCCTTCTCGCCCATCTCCGCGATATCGATGGCCGTCCCGATCTTGCCCCAGTAGAACAAAGGCTGGCTCGCCGTGGCCTGGGTTGTGTAGTAGCTCCGGGGAGCGGCTAGGCCATTGGTGTCAAAGGGCGGCAACGTGATACCCGGCTTGGTCTGGAAGGCATCGAAAATTGAGAAGACACTGCCGATGTTGCTATTGAGCATGCTGACGTCGCGGACCCGAGTGAAGTCGCCAATCAGAGTCACTTGGGGCAGTGCATCGGCGCGCACGGTGGTGATGAGGCTCCGGCGTTCTTCCACGCGGGCTTTGGCGGCGCGGATACTGGGATTCTCGGCTCGGGCGCGGGTCAAGGCACCGGCCATATCGAGTTCCAGGGGCGGTTGCGTGGGCGCGCCTTCGACCAGGGCGGGTGGGGAAAGGAACAACATTATTGGACTCCTTGAAGGGTATTTCCGAGACCAAGGCCACGGAGGCTGAATTCGGTGATGTGGGTGGCCAAGGTTCCGACATCCTGCGGTCCGTAGGCGGAGCCACGCAGAAGCGAAATCATGGACATATCGCGGTGGAAAAACATAATTTGGGCATGGATGCTGCTGCCCATAAGAAACTGCGCGTCCTCAGCCAGATCCGGCCGCAGCACCCGAATGCAGGCCGCCAGGTAATCCGCGTAGGGGCGAACATGGCCAAGAATGATGTCCACTCGGCCGGCAGCGGGCTCCATCAATTCCCGAGTCCAAAAAAGGTGGGCCGCTGATTGAAGTTCGCGAGAGCATTTTGCGGGGTCATGGCAGGCGAAGAGTTCTTCGAGAAAAGCGTGGATGTAGCCTTTCAGGCAATCGAGTGCCTTTGCGAAGGCCTCGGGTTCATCGAGAGAAGGTGGTGCCGGCAAGGCCGCCACCGAATCGATCCCCTGATCGAAAAGGAAGCTCATGGCGGCGAGGTAAAGGCCTTCCTTGCTGCCGAAGTAGTACTGCACCAGAGCGCTGTTGGCCTGGGCTTTCTGGGAGATCTCACGAATGCCGACGCCATCGAAGCCCTTTTGAGCGAAGAGGAGAACGGCAGCTTCGAGTAGGCGTTGGCGGGTGTCCTGGGAGGAGTCGGGAGGTGGTTTCATGGTGTTCCTAGGTCTCAATCAATCGGTTGATTAAGAAGGCTTTTAGGTTAATCAATCGATTGATTGAGTCAAGAGCATTTTTGGATTGACCTAGATAACATTGATTTTTTGAATATTTGACAAAACGGAATATCCATTCCAAATTCAGAATAGGAATTCGGAGCTTGTCATGACCCTTACCCGCAAAGAGAAGGAACGAAGCCAGCGTCGGGAACTGCTGCTCGAGGCGGCGGCCCGCGTTTTTGGGCGCAAGCCTTTCGACGAGGCCAGCATGCAGGAGGTGGCTCTCGAGGCTCAGATCGGGATGCAGGGTCTGTACGAGCATTTCCCCTCCAAGCAAGAGCTCTACGAGCAGGTGATCCTGCAGCGGGCCTTGGCCTATCAGGCCCGGGCCGAAGGCATATTGGCTGGTTCGGGTTCGCCCTTGGCGTTGATCCGAGACCTGGCGACTGCCTACGTGGAGCAGTTCAAGGAACAGCCTTGGCGGCTTCCCACCTTCATCCGGGATCGTATGCACTTTGATTGGGAGCTGGATTCCCGGTTCGCACCCCGGCTGCGGGAAATCTACGAAAGCGAGCGCTTACATCTCAGAGGGCTCATTGTGCGGGCGGTGGCTGCGGGTGAACTGCGCCCAATGGATCCCGATTTCACCACGCAGCTCTGCTTGGATGTGCTGCAGGCCGCCCTTCACTTCAGCCATCGCTACCGTGAGGACGAAGAGGTCGCCGTGTGCGTCGATCGCGCCTTGGATTGCCTATTGAATGGCCTGGGCACAACACATTCCTAACGTAGCGGCGCATGGCGGTCGAAACCAACCAACACCAAACCCTTCTGAAGCAAACCCATTGAGGCAATCCATGAACCGCATTCTGATCCTTCCAATCTCCCTGCTCCTGCTCGCGGCTTGTGGTCGCACCACCAACCCTCACCAGGTCGAAGGCCCCATCGCCACCATCGGTGTGGCGCATCCCCGCAAGATTCAGGAAGCCGAGCGGGTTTCCGTGAGCGGGTCCATCTCTTCGCCGGGAAACCCTTCCCTGGTGGCTTTCCTGGTGCCGGGGCGCGCCCTTCAGGTGTTTCCTCGCGAGGGGGAACCTGTGAGGCAGGGACAGGTGCTCGCGGTGCTCGATGCCGTGAATCTCACCCATGCGGTGGAGGCCGCCCATGCTCAAGCCGAGGCGGCGCGAGCCGGTGCGCAGCGGGCCGAAGGCGAATTCCAGCGCATGAAGCAGCTCTTTGATAGTCAGAGTCTCGCGCCCAACGATTTCGCCAAGTTCCAAGCGGCGAACGAGGCCGCCCATCAACAGCTGCAGCAAGCCTTGGCGGGCGAGGGCATCGCCAAGAAAAATCTAGCCGATTCCCGATTGGTGGCACCCATCGGTGGCTACATCGCCAAGCGTTTGGTGGAGCCCGGGGTCATGGTGGGGGCGGGGCAGCCGGTGTTTGAAATCGCCACCCTCGATCCCATCGAGGTCAATGTGGGGGTACCTGAAACCGATATCCGCCTAGTAAAGGTGGGGCAGTCCGCCAGCGTCCTCGTCCATGCGCTCCCGGGTCAAAATTTCCAGGGCACGGTGAAGGTGGTGAATATCTCCGCCGATCCCGCGACTCGCACCTATATGACCCGCATTAGCGTACCGAATCCGGCGCGGGACTTGAAGGTAGGAATGGTGGCGGAAGTTTCGATCACGGGTACCAAAAAAATTGAGATGACCGTGGTTCCCGCGGAGGCCATCGTCCGCGATCCCCAAGGTGCCACGCTGGTTTATCAATACTTCCCCGATCAAAAACGCGTGTTTTCGAAGCGAGTCGAGATCGGCGTTTTGTTGGGGCAGGATATTCAGATTCGATCGGGGCTGAAGGGCGATGAAACCATTGTGGTGGCCGGTCAGCACACCCTGCGCAATGGTGCGGCTGCCGAACTCTCTGTTGGCCCCGCGCCGGTGCGGAGGTAATCCATGGAGAAGATGATCAAGATCTGCCTTCGCTATCCAACGCTTACCGCCGTCTTGACCCTGATGATCGTGGCGGTGGGCATCCGTTCCCTGATGTTCATGCCTCGCACGGAGGATCCTTCCATCACAATTCGCACCGGCTTGGTGTTGGCCGCCTACCCTGGGGCGACCTCCGAGCAGGTGGAAAAGCAGGTCACCAAGACGCTGGAAGCCACCATCTTCAAGTTTCAGGAAGTGCGGAAGGGCAAGACCTTCTCCACCAGTCGTCCTGGCGTGGCCATCATCAATGTCGAACTCGAAAAGAACGTAAAAAATCCAGATATTTTCTGGGCCAAACTTCGGCATGAAATGAACGTGGTGAAGGCCTCGGCTTTGCCCCGTGAGGTCATGGGTCCCATCGTCAATTCTGATTTTGGCGATACGGTGGCCATGCTGGTGGCTGTGAGTGGAGAACGGTACGGCTACCGTGAATTGCGGGACTACGTGGACCAGATTCAAGACACGCTGCGCACCGTGGGCCAGGTTGGCAAAATTTCCACCATCGGCCAGCAGAATGAACAAATCTGGGTGACGAGTAGCCTGGAGCGCATGAGCCAGTACTTCACCGACCCACTCAAGGTGATCGGTGCGCTAGGGCAGCGCAATGTGGTGCAGGGTGCAGGCAGCGTGCGCACCGAAGCCGGTCGCATCCCCTTACACACCACCGGTGCCTTCAATTCTGAAGACGAGATTCGGAAGGTGATGGTGGGCATGTCCCGCACGGGCCAGCCCGTGTATATCGGCGATTTCGCAGCCGTCGAACGGCGCTATCAAGACCCCGAGTTTCTGGTGCGCTTCGATGGCAAACCCACCGTCATGATTTCCGTGGAAATGCAGAAGGGCAACAACATTGTCGAACTGGGCGATCGCGTGGGTGCTGCCTTGGCGCAGTTGCGACCCCTATTGCCGCCGGATCTCAAACTGGATTTTGTTGCCAATCAACCCAAGGTGGTGGAAGAACGCATCTCTGGAATGGGGCACGAGTTCCTGATCGCCATTGGCTGCGTGGTGCTCGTGACGATGCTGCTCTTGCCCATGCGAGTGGCGCTCATCGCGGCCCTGGCCATTCCTGTAACCATGTTGTCCACCATCGGTGTGATGAACACGCTCGGCGTACAGCTTCACCAAGTCTCCATCGCTGCCTTGATCCTGGTGCTTGGCATCGTGGTGGATGATGCCATCGTCATTGCGGACAATTACGTGGAACTGCTGGATCGCAAAGTCCCGAGGCCCGAAGCCGCCTGGCGGGCGGCCACGGAAGTGCTTGTTCCGGTGCTCACGGCGACCCTGACGATCATCGCGTCCTTTCTGCCCCTGGTGATCCTCTCCGGCAGTGCCGGTGAGTTCATCTTTGCCCTGCCGATCACTGTGGCCGTGGCGCTGACGGTGTCCTTTCTCGTGGCCATCTTCCTGACGCCGCTGTTGTGCCGGACCTTCATTCAGAAGGGGCTCCATGATCACGATGCCGAGCCCACCGAAGGCGCCAAAAAATTCAGTGCCTTGGATCTTCTTCAGGACGCGTACAAAAAGGCCATTACCCATTTCATGGCGCGTCCCTCCATGGCTGTGGGCCTTGGGATGGGAGCGGTGATCTTGGGGCTGTTCCTGTTTCGCTTCGTGCCCCAGCAGTTCTTTCCCAATGCCGAACGAAACCAGTTTGTCATTGATCTTTGGATGCCCCAGGGCAGCCGCATCGAAGCCACCGATGCCGTGTTGCGGCGCATCGAAACGGATCTTGCCGGGAATAAGGAAGTGGCTCATTTCGCCAGCTTCGTGGGCCAGAGCGCGCCGCGTTTCTACTACAACGTGAACCCCCAGCAGCCCGATCCTGCTTACGGTCAGATGATTGTGAATACGCATCACGAAAAGGCCACGGGGCGTACCGTGGCAGAGCTTCAGGCTCACTTGGCGCGGCTGGTGCCAGAAGGCATGGTCATCGTGAAGGAGCTGCAGCAGGGTGCTGTGATGGAGGGACCCATCGAGGTCCGTATCTCCGGCGATGATACTGGCCAGCTCAAGACTCTAGGCCGTCAGGTGGAGGATATTTTCCGTGCCGATTCTCGCGCTCGCTACATCCACACCGACTACTACAACGACTCGGCGCTCGTGGATGTGAACCTCAACACAGAACTGGCGAGTCGCCTCGGCATGACGAACGCGGGTGTCTCGAAGCTTCTCTCCGGCGCCTTCGACGGCACGCCGGTGAGCACCTTCTGGGAGGGCAACCGGGCGGTGAATATCGTTCTGCGGGTGGAGCCCGCCCATCGGGTTTCCTTCGATGATGTGCGCAATACCTATGTCGGTTCCGCCATGGCCGAAGGCAAGGTTCCCTTGCGGGCAGTCGCCGAGCTTGTGCCGAAGTGGCAAACCAGCCGCATCGTTCGCCGCAACGGGGTGCCCACCCTCACCGTGCGCTGCTTTCCGGCACCCGGCAGCTATGCCTCCGCCTTGCTAAAGGAGGCCCTGCCGAAGGTCAAGGCCCTTCCCATGCCACAGGGGTACCGTCTCGACTTGGGCGGCGAACGGGCCAATCAGGAGGAAACTTTCCCCGAGATGGTCTTGGCCCTTTCGATCGGTATTCTGGCGATTTTCCTCATTCTCATGATCCAATTCCGCAACCTTTCCGAGCCCTTGGTGGTCATGGCCTCCATTCCGCTCTCGCTGTTTGGCGTGGTCTTTGGCCTGATCATCACCCGCAATGCCTTTGGTTTTACGGCCTTCATGGGCATGATCAGCCTGTGTGGCATCGTGGTGCGCAATGCCATCATCCTGATTGATTACATCAAGGAAAAACTGCGCGAAGGTTCCACGCTGGTGGAAGCCGCCACTCAGGCGGGCGAGCGAAGGTTGCGGCCCATTTTCCTTACCACCATGGCTGCGGCCGTGGGTGTTACCCCGATGATCATTTCCGGTTCGAAATTATGGAGCCCACTGGCCAGTGTGTTGGCGGTGGGATTGATCTTCTCGATGTTCTTCACGCTCCTGGTGGTGCCGGTGATCTACGTGCTGGTGTTCACGGCCAGGGAAAAACGCGCCGCAGTTTCAAATGGCTTGGCTTTGGCCTTGCTGATCCTTTGCGGGCCCGTGCTGATGAGTGCCGAACCGGCCCGCCCTCTAACGGTGGAAGCGGCTGTGAGTCAGGCTCTGCAAAACAGCTCGGGGGTTCGCATCGCGCGCGCCAAGGTGCAGGAAGCGCAAGCCAAGCACCGTAGCGCCCGGGCGGATTACTTTCCCCATCTCTCGGCCGACGCCACCTGGCTGAAAAGTTCCGGCGAGACCCTGGTGAAGATACCCGCCGGTGGTCTGGGTACCATTCCTGGCCTGGGCCCCTTCCCGGTACAGGACATGAGCTTGGGTCAAGGCAACAACCGGCTCTACCTGCAGAACATCACCCTGGGCCAACCCTTGAGCCAGCTCTTCAAGATTCATCAGGGCAACCAAGTTGCATCCGCCGAGGAACGCTTGACGCAAGCCGAGCTCCGCAAAATGGAAGGTGAAATCGCGTTCAAAACGCGGCAGGTCTTTCTGGGCATCTTGATCGCCCGGGCGAAACATGAGGCGGCTCTGGCCGGGGTGGCTGCCGCCGAACTTCAGGATTTGGACGCGCGCGAGGCCGTGAAGGCGGGGAATGTCCTGAAGGTGGTGCAGACCGGGAGCCGGGCTCAGCTTCTTCAGAATCGCCATCGTCAGCTTTCCGCCGAGGCCACTCTCACGGATCTGGGCGCGGAATTGAACGATCTGTTGGGGCAACCCCTTGATACGTCTCTGGATCTGGTTCCGGTCACCCCCCGAACGATGCCCCTTCCTTCTAAGGCGGTTCTTTTGGAAGACGCCTTGAAGGGCAATCCGGATCTGGCGGTGGTGAAGGAATCGGTAGAAAAGAGCCGCAGCGCGCTGCGAGCCGGCAAGGCCGATTACATCCCCGAGATCAGCGCCTTTGCGCGCCACACCTACCAGGATGGCGTGCCCTTCCTGCGGCCCAATTCCACTACCGTGGGGTTGACGCTGGCCTGGTCCATCTTTGACTGGGGCAAAAAGTCGGGCGTGGTGGGGCAGCGCTCCGCCGTGGTTAATCAGGCCACCGAGAACCAGCGTCGCATTCGTAATCGCGTGGAGATCGATCTTGGCAAACTCACCCGGAAGATCGAAACCGCCCAACTCATGGTGGAAGTGGCCGAAGAGGCCTCCGCCCTGAACCAGGAAAAGGCTCGTCTCATGGCCAACCAGCACAAGGCCGGTTTGGTTTCTCTGTCCAAAAAAGTCGAAGCCGAGGCCGTGGCCAAGAACTCCGATGCTGACTTCCTTGCGGCTAGGCTGGGGCTTGATCTGGCCTATGCCGAGTTGAATCAGCTCCTTGGGGTGCATTGACCCGGATTGTTGCTCTACCACAGGCAGGGATGCCCTAAGATTGGGACTAGGACATCTGAGGATTCGCCCATGGACCTGCTCAGCTATACCTTCTTCTACCTCGTGGCCATGGTGCTGGTGTTCCAGGGCACCCATACCTTTGGCGAACAGAGCGAACCCATGGGCGTCGTGCCCGAGGAAGTGGCCCAGGAATCCGGCAAGGCTCGTCTGCGCGGGGGACTGCTGGCCGCCTACGGATATCTCAGCATCCTGGTTGGTTTGTTAAGTCACGCCTATGTGAGCCTCCAGCCCGTGTTATCCAGCATGATGGCCGTGGGTCTCGGGCTCATGGCCGTCTACGGGCTCTACGTGATCTTCTTCAACCGAATGGTCCAGTATCTGGGTGTTTCCGCCACGCCCGCGGATCACCATCACCACTAGTTTTCCCCCCATTCAAAAACCGAAGGCCTCGCGCGCGAGGCCTTCGGTTTTTGAATGCGATAAGCTGAAAGCTCAGCCGTGGAGTCACCATGCAGGAAAATCCCTACCGCCAGGTTCGAATCGAGAAGCTTGAAAAACTGAAGGCCATGGGCATCGAAGCCTGGCCCGCCAAGGCTGCGCGCACTCACGGCATCGCCCAGGTGGTGACGGAATTTGCGGAACACACCCACGAACAGTTGGACGCCGAACCGGCGGTCATGAGTGTCATGGGGCGCATCCTCGCCATTCGCGAGATGGGCAAGAGCGTGTTCATGCATTTAAGCGAGAACGGGCAGAAGCTCCAGGCCTACTTCCGCAAGAACGATCTGGATGAGCATGACGCTCAGGCCTGGGAGGCCACCAAGCTGCTGGATCTCGGCGATTTCATCAGTGTGACCGGGCCCCTCATGCGCACCAAGACGGGCGAACTTTCTGTGCGGGTGCACACCTTCCAGTTCCTCTCCAAGGCGCTGTTGCCCCTGCCTGAAAAGTGGCACGGCCTGCAAGACAAGGAACTGCGCTACCGCCAGCGGTACCTGGATCTGGCTACCAATCCCGAGGTGTTCCACACGCTCCAGATGCGCAGTCGCATCGTGGCGGGCGTGCGGCG
>JAIFMW010000038.1 GCA_020048105.1 Deltaproteobacteria bacterium
CACACTATTCATTTCAGGATCCATGGAAGATTCTCCCTAACAATGTGAGGCTGCCGAGGTAGGCGTAATAGAGGGCAAGCAGGAGCATCACAAAACGCGCGATGTAAGGAAGTCCAGGTATCTTCCGAAGCGCGCCCGTGGCGATGAAGGGAAAGAGCCACGGGGTCGTTCCCAGAAAAAACAACAAGAAGAAAGCCAGTGCCTGAATCCATGTGGTGCCCGAAGCCACCCGCAGCACCGCTGCAATGAAGGGCGGGCAAAGATTCAACCCCGTGAGAACGCCAAGGATCAGGGGTGTCCAGGCCTTGAAGCGCCGTTGAACCGATAGGGCCAAGGGCATCCGACAGCTACCGTGGGCGGTCTCCTTCTTCGGCCACAGGAAGGGCAACGCATAGGCCGCCAAGGCCACCGCCAACGCCAGATGCACGATTCCAAATACCCAGCTTTCCAATGCGGCATTGCGCGCCAGAAGCCAACCGAAGGCCCACGCTGGGAGGGCAAAGGCCATGTAGCCCAACAAGCGGCCACCCATGAACACCGAAAGCACACCCGCCGAAGCCCGCAGGGAGCGTTGCTCGGCACTCATCCAGGGCAACAGGATGGTGCCGCAGGAGGTAAGGCAGGCCAGCCCTGAAGAGAGACCCAGCAACAGAGGTTCAGTGGGATGGAACATGGATTGCTCGAGGGGGCCGAGTCATTTCAAACGCTGAAGATCTTGTTTGTAGGTCGCTTCCCCCGGTGCCATTCGCAATGCGGTTTCCAATTCGGCGATGGCTTCATGTTTCCGGTTCAGTTTTTCAAGCACCAGGCCTAGTCGCCAATGGCCGTGGACCAGTCCAGGAGCTCCGACTTCCGGTTCCTGAGTTAGAAATTTCCTGAAATACCGCTCGGCTCGGGGCAAATCCTTCCACTTGAGAAAGAGGATTCTCCCAGCGGCATAGTAGGGTTCCAAATTGTCGGGTACGGCTTTCTCGGCTTCGGCGAGGGCCATATCGAGTTCTTTCCATTGCTCCAAATCCGCATAAGCACGGGCCAGCGCAACATAGCCGTTTACCTGCCGTGGCTCTAACCGAATGGCGGCCTGGGCGTATTTCACTGCTTCCAAGGATCGCTTGCTGGCAGGATCCACGTAGAAAGCAGCAAGGCTCGACTGGACACGATAACTTTTGGGGCCCGCGGCGAGGGCCTTCAAATAGAGGCTCTCGATCTTGGCGCGATCCTTTTGTTCCGGCACCATACTCGCTTCAAAGAGGGAAGCCTGAACCGGATCGATGGTGGCTAGGGTCTGA
Organism: Deltaproteobacteria bacterium; assembly: GCA_020048105.1. GTDB lineage: Bacteria > Acidobacteriota > Holophagae > Holophagales > Holophagaceae > JAYREN01. The sequence continues at coordinate 1,290 of JAIFMW010000038.1, forward strand.
CAAAGCACTGCAGCGCGCTTGGGATCTCCACCCACAAAACCTGGGGCTTGCAGATAAAAGCCCGCAAGAAATTGAAGTGCGCCCACGTGCTTAGGATTAATGGCTAGGGCGGCTTCGCAGGCTTTCTTCCCCTCACTGGAAAGCGTGAGCTTTTTTATGGGGTTCACGCTCGATACCAACCGAATGGCCGTCATACCAAGGCCGCACTGAAAATCCGCATCGCCGGGCTTAAGCGCCACCGTTTTTTTGGCCAGATCGTAGGCCACCTCTTTGTTATTGAAAGCCAGCTCCACCTGCGACATCCAGTAGATGGTCGAAGGGTCGTTGGGATAGCTCTGGTAGGCCTTCAGGACTTCCGCACGCAAGCGTTTCCAATGTCCCAAGTCCTTAAGGGTTTCCCAGGTTGGCGCGGCTGCACTCAGGGTAATCGTGACAAGCGGCAGCCAGCAGAGGCGCGGTAGGTTCATGGCATCACCAGGGAATGACCAGCTAGGTAGCCGGCGGGGTTTCGTGACCGGGAATCACAGGTTTCCCAATCGCCTTCCCTGACACCATGCGGCCTAGGAATTCCCCCAGCTCTAAAAAAAGCGGAGCGGCATTTCACCCGAGGGGAGTGGTTTTCTTGGCGGGGGAAAAAAGTCCAAAGGCCTTAACGACTAAGCCCGGTTTAGAAATGTAAGAAGTTTTTCACGCGGAGGCGCGGGGGACGCGGGGGGGGTTAAGAACTGGGCTCTTGAATTTTTCGAATCACTCTCCGCGCCCCCCGCGCCTCCGCGTGAGTTCCCTATTTTTCAGACAAACGCTTAAGCGATCCCCTCGATGATCGCGTTCAGGGTCGGACTAGGGCGCATGGCCTTTGACGTCTTTTCGAAACTCGGATGGTAATAACCGCCCATGTCAACGGACTGACCCTGGGCCGCAATCAGTTCCTGATTAATCTTGGTTTCGTTTTCGACGAGTTGCTGGGCGGCCTGTGTGAAGCGGCCCTGCAGGTCAACATCCTTGGTTTGGGCAGCGAGTGCTTCGGCCCAGTACAGCGCCAGATAGAAGTGGCTACCGCGATTATCGATTTCGCCGACCTTGCGGGCCGGACTCTTGTTGGTGTCGAGGAATTTGGCGATGGCGAGATCGAGCGTTTCGGCCAGCACGGCGGCCTTTTCGTTCTTGAAGAGATTGGCCAGATGTTCGAGTGAGGCGGCAAAGGCGGAGAACTCGCCCAGGGAATCCCAGCGCAGGTAGCCTTCCTTCTGGAATTGCTGCACGTGCTTGGGGGCCGAGCCACCGGCGCCCGTCTCGAACAAGCCACCACCGCCCAGCAAAGGAACCACGGATAGCATCTTTGAGCTGGTGCCCAGTTCGATGATGGGGAAAAGATCCGTCAGGTAGTCGCGCAGCACGTTGCCGGTGACCGAGATGATGTCCTGCCCCTGGCGAATGCGCGCGACGGAAACCTTCATTGCCTCGACGGGATGCAAGATGCGGATATCCAAGCCGGTGGTGTCGTGGTCCTTCAAATAGGTCGTCACCTTGGCGATGATTTGCGCGTCGTGAGCACGGTTCTTATCCAGCCAGAAAACGGCGGGAGCGCCCGTCAGCCGCGCCCGAGAGACGGCCAGCTTCACCCAGTCCTGAATGGGGGCGTCCTTCGTCTGGCAAACGCGGAAGATATCGCCAGTCTCGACCTTCTGCTCCATCAGAGTAGCGCCTGAATCATCCACCACGCGAATGACGCCCGCCGCAGGCGCATAGAACGTTTTGTCGTGAGAGCCATATTCCTCGGCCTTCTGCGCCATGAGGCCCACGTTCGGCACACTGCCGATGGTGGCGGGATTGAAGGCGCCGTGCTGCTGACAATCTTCGAGGATGGCCTGGTACATGGTGGAGTAACAACGATCGGGAATCATGGCTAGCGTGTCGTGGAGCTTGCCATCGGCGCCCCACATCTTGCCGGAATCGCGGACCACCACCGGCATGGAGGCATCCACAATGATGTCGTTGGGCACGTGCAGGTTGGTGATGCCCTTATCAGAATCCACCATGGCCAATGCCGGGCGGCTTTGATACAGGGCCTGGATATCGGCTTCGATCTCTTGTCGCTTGGCCTCGGGCAGCGATTGGATCTTGGCGTAGAGTTCGCCCAGCCCGTTGTTCACATTGACGCCCAGTTCCTTAATCAGCGCCGCGTGCTTCTCGAAGACATCCTTGTAGAAGACCGTCACCGCGTGGCCAAACATCACGGGATCCGAGATCTTCATCATGGTGGCCTTGAGGTGCAGGGAGAGCAGCAGACCTTCCTTTTTCGCCAGGTCGATCTGTTCCGCGTAGAAGGCGCGCAAGGCGGCGACATTCATCACGGCCGAGTCAATAATTTCGCCATCCGAAAGGGCCGTCTTTTCCTTCAGCACCTTAACAGCTCCATCGGTGCCCACGAATTCGATCCGCGCCGTGGTGGCCTTAGGAATCAGCGTCGAGATTTCGCTGCCATAGAAATCACCGCCCGCCATGGTGGCAACTCTTGATTTGGAATTGGAGGCCCAAGCACCCATCTTGTGGGGATGCTTCTTGGCGAAATTCTTCACGGACAGCGGCGCCCGGCGATCCGAGTTGCCCTCGCGCAGCACCGGATTTACGGCGCTTCCCAGCACCTTGGCAAAGCGCTGCTGCAAGGCCTTTTCCGCCTCGCTGGTCGCCTGTTCTGGGTAATCGGGAATCGCAAAACCCTGCGACTGCAATTCCTTGATGGCCGCGATCAACTGGGGAATCGAGGCGCTGATGTTGGGCAGCTTGATGATGTTAGCTTCGGGCTTAAGCGCCAGTTCGCCAAGCTGCGAAAGGCAATCGGGAATCCGCTGCGCTTCCGTCAGGTGCTCGGGAAAGTTCGCCAAAATGCGCCCCGCCAAGGAAATATCCTTGGTTTCCACCTCCACCCCCGTGCCCTTGGTAAAGGCTTGGATGATGGGCAGCAACGAGTAGGTCGCCAGGGCGGGCGCTTCATCGATTTCGGTCCAGATGATCTTGTGCGTGGCCATGAATTCTCCGGGTTCCCTTGAGGTGGTCCCCAGACTCCCACGCGTGGGGATTGGGAGCAACAGATCAACGGTGCGGAAACGCGAAGAACTCCTGACCGTTCCAAGCGAGATTGCCCGCGTGGTCATTCCAAAAACAAAGTACGAGATTTCCCGTTGACAAGCACGAGCCAGATCGTACGATTGTTCCCGTAGACCCCGGAGCACCCATGCCTACCCCCCCCATGCCCACCGACGCCGAACTGGGGATCCTGCGCATTCTTTGGGAGCGCGGTCCCGCCACAGTGCGGCAGGTATACGAATCCCTGGCCCAGGAACGCGACCTGGGTTACACCACCGTCCTCAAGACGATGCAGGTGATGCTAGACAAGGGGCAGTTGGCCCGGGACGCTTCCGAGCGCAGCCACGTGTATCGCGCGGCCATGGTCGAGGGCGATACCAAGGGGCAGTTGGTGACCGATTTCATGGCCAAGGCCTTTTCGGGATCGGCCCAGCAGCTTTTGATGCACGCCCTCCGGGGCGGTAAAACTTCGGTTGGCGAACTGGACGCCATCCAGCAATTGCTGGACGAGGCGCGAAAGGGCCGGTCATGAACGATCTTTTGCACGCCGCGTTTTTTAAGGCGCCCTGGTTTTCCAGCCTGGGTTGGGCCCTGGTGCATTCCCTATGGGAAGGCGCCTTGGTAGCCCTGGGGGCAGCTCTGGTGTTGCGTGGCATGCGAGGTTCCAGTTCGCGGGCCCGCTACGTGGTAGCCGTCCTGGCCCTATTGCTCTTTGTGGGGTTGCCCCTGCGGCGAGTGGTATCCAGCCTGACGCACACTTCGGCGTCGGCAGTCACGGTGCACCTGGAACCGGGACGCCCACCCCTGCCCGCATTCAAACTCCAGGCACCGAACGCAACCCCAGTTGAGGCCCCTGCCCTGCGGACGCGCATGGCGGAAAACCTGGAACGCGCCCTGCCCTGGGTGGTCCTGACTTGGGCGGTGGGGATGATGATTTTCATGCTGCGTCTCGCCGGAGGCTGGCTTTGGCTCCAGCGCCTCCGTTGGCAACGAGCCGAGCTGGCGCCGGATGTGCTGCAACGCCTGTTGCTGGATCTTTGTCGCCGTTCGGGATTGAAACGCGCCGTCACCTTGCTGACCTGCGAAGGTCTGCCCGGTCCCAGCGTGGTGGGTTTCTTACGCCCGGCGATTCTGGTCCCCGCTGGCTGGTTTTTGAACTTGCCGCCCGATCACGTGGAGGCGCTGCTGGCCCACGAACTGGCCCATGTGCTCCGCCACGATTACCTCGTGAACCTGCTGCAATCGCTTTTGGAAGTGCTCTTCTTCTACCACCCGGGCCTTTGGTGGCTCTCCGGTCGCATCCGCCAGGAACGTGAATTAGCCTGCGATGCCTTTGCCACCCGTCTCACGGGGGACCCCCTGCCCCTGGCCCAAGCCCTCACCTTCCTTGAACGGCGCGGCCTCGCCCACGCCAACCTTGAACCCGCACTCGCAGCCCATGGAGGCTCACTCATGGAACGTATTCGACAGTTGCTTCTACCCGCACCCCGCACCTCATCCACCCCCGTTTTTGGCGCCGTGGCGGTAATGGCTTTGATCCTGGCTTCCGGCCTGCATCTGGCCGCCCAAAGCCCCGCACCTGCGCCGGGCATGCCCACCAATATGGAATTACCCAAGGGCGTAAAAGTGGATTGGGATTCAACCCATCTTTACTTGCATCTCCACAACGCCAAGGATGTCTCAGGGAAAGTTATTCCCCACGCTTGGACCATGGATCTTGTGGCCCGGGAAGTGCCCCTCAACCAAGTCTGGGCGACCTTTCAGGACACGTTGAAAACCACCCTTAAAGCCACAGGGCAGTGCCAGTCCTTCAGCCCTCGCGATGCCAAAGTGGAAGGCCCCAAAATCAGCCTCAATTTAAAAGGCGCCACCCCCGCCGAGGTGCAAGCAGCGCTTGAGGGTCTTGCCAAGGAAAATGGCGTGGCCCCCTATGAGGCTCCCGCACCCCACACCCTGGGCAGTTTTACGATTGGAAAGCGAACCGCGGAAGACAAGACCACTCGCTACAGTCTCCATGCCCGCCAAGTGAGCGTGGGCTACTTGCCCGAACTTTTGGCAGAAGCACGGCGGGCGGATAAATCCGTGGAATTTGCTTCGGGGTCCATGAGCTGGGACCGAAACAAAGACACCCACTCCAGTCCCAAGGTCGATGCAATCTTCGAGGATCTGCCTTTGGCCGAACTGGAAAAGCGAGTGAACGCTCTGATCGAGAGCGCCAAGTAGGTTTTCAACAAACAAGATGGCCCCGGTAACGCAGGGTTATCGGGGCCTTCGGCTTGCCTAGTGAACTTCGAGTGTTGGTGACGGCACTCCCTTGGTTGGTCGCAGGAGGGTGACCGATTCTCAAGGGAGCGAGAGAACCAAACCAGCGATAAACCGCGATCGAGAAAGATCAGCTCTCTCCTTGAAAAGGGCTTTTTTGATTAGAGACCAAAGAGGAAAAGAAATTGGCCACAAAGAACACAAAATCGAGAACTCACCATCACAGTCTCAGTCCTGCCTTTTGTGTTTTTTGCGTTCTTTGTGGCTATCTTTTTGGCGCCGACGAGTGGCCCGCAATACATGAGTTAGGGTTTATTTCAATTTTCCAGAAAAGCCCTTTGGAACGCTCCGAGAGAGATGCTTATGCTTGCATCTCATCCAACGCCGCTCAGGCCCCCTGCTGCGGATGTTCAGGATCCGATGCGACTTCGGAGTGATCCATACGATCAGTTCCCCGCGCATTTTCGGGCTTTGATAGGCCCAGGCTTCCCCGTAAACATCCTTGGATGGCAGTGGCGTTTCAACCTTTAGAAATTTCATATGGACGCCTTCGCGAGCCGTAAAAAGGCGCAAATCCTCGGCCCTTTCGGTCTGGATATAGAAGAGCTCCTCGAGGTCTTGGGGATAGATGGTGTCAGCGGGCACTTGGATGATCATGGCTCCACCCCGAAGACTTAGTTGATTTCATCCCCAAAGCGCCACTTCGTTGGCGGAACAGGTTCAGGGGTTCGCGCAAAATGCATCGCTCGGCATCGTTCACATATTCCGTGGGTGTAACTCATCTCATCGCCCTTTCGGCGCTCCGACACCCAGCCCTTGTTCGCCCGAATAAGCCCACACCACGCGCATTGCGCGGACAAGGCATCCCGTCTCGAGTCCTTCACCACCGCATTTCTCCACAACTCGAGGTTGGTGAAATCCAGCGTCCTAAAAGATCGGTCATCGGGGCGATTTTTCAAGAGGGAAACCCGAACCCTGGCGGCTCATTCCCGTGGTGTGCCTCGTGACGCTATGCTGAGTATTGGAGACCTTGTTCTTTGCACAGTGATACCCCAAACCAACGCCAGATCCTGCGAGCCTGGGCGCCCTTGGAGGCCGCTTGGCTGCTAATGGCAGTCGAAGGGCCCTTCATTGCGGCAGTGATCGCTCGGTTGGTGGACCCCACGCTTAATTTGGCGGCCTTCGGCGTAGCCTTTCCCTTCGGCATGCTCTTCGAATCGCCCATCATCCTGATCATGAGCGCCGCCACGGCGTTGGTGGCGGATCGGGATTCCTTTTGTAAGCTGCGTAAATTCACCTGGGGCCTGAACGCCGCCATCACTCTTGGCATGCTGCTCTTCGTGCTGCCACCGGTTTTCGAATTCGTCACTCGGAACTTGATGGGTCTGCCGGAAAACGTCGCCCACCGGGCCAACGGCGCGTGCGCCCTGCTGTTGCCCTGGCCCGCAGCCATTGGGTATCGCCGCTTCTTCCAGGGCATCCTAATCCGCCACGGGCTCACCCGCCGCGTGGCCTATGGCACGGCGATTCGCTTGGCCAGCATGGGCGGTACGGCCCTCGCCTTGGCCACCTTTACAGCCTGGCCCGGCGCTTGGGTAGGCTGCGCGGCGCTATCGGTGGGTGTGGTGCTGGAAGCTGCCGCCAGCGGCCTCTGGGCCAAGGGCTGCGTGCGTCAGTTGATGGCGCGGGAGCCCGAAGGCCATGCATTGACCTATGGCTCCATCGCCCATTTCTACATTCCCCTAGCCATGACCTCCATCCTGACGCTGGGCGTATACCCGATGGTGTCCTTCGCCCTGGGCCGCAGCGCCATGCCGCTGGAATCCCTGGCAGTAATGCCCGTGGTCAATTCCTTCGTGTTCTTTTTCAGCACGGCGGGTCTGACCTTCCAGGAAGTGGCCATCCCCATGATGGGCAAAGGCCCCGAGATGCAGCGCGCATTGCGCCGCTTCGCCATCACCACAGCCGTGATCGCCTCGGGCATCTTGATGTTGGTCGCCTTCACGCCCCTGTCGAAGGTTTGGTTCCGAGGGGTCGCGGGGCTCACACCCGAACTGGCGGCCTTCGCGTCGCTCCCAGTGGCCATCCTGTTCATCCAACCGGCATTGACGATGCTCGTGAGCTACCAGCGGGCCATGCTCGTGGTCGCACGCACCACCCGCCCGATCACCTGGGCCACGGTGCTCGAGGTGGGCGGCATCGCCCTGATGCTCGTGCTCCTTACCCAGTTCTGCGGCTGGGTCGGTGCGACCGCTGCCGCCTGCGCCTTGGTGGCCGGTCGCGCCACCTCGGGACTCTATCTTTTGCCGAAAATATGGAAACGTTAAAACCATAAAACACTGTCCCAATAATCGTTTCCTGGAGTCACCTCCAAAACGGATGACTGCCGCCGGAAATCATTAAACCCAAATAGCTTCGACTCGGGCCCCGGGAGAATACCGAAACGGGTCGCCCCAAAGCGTTGCTCCGTCAGTATGCTTATAAGGATTTTCCGTGATCTTTCGGTGCGGCTCCATTTAGGAACCAAACCATCAGGAGTAAGAGCGTGGGTTCTTTCCGCCTGTTCATCAGACTCAAGTCTCGTTGAGCGGGTCGGCGGGTATTCCCACTTGGTCAAGCATTCGCGAAAAAGGGCATCCCATGCGGCTTCGATTTCAAACTCTACCCCTGACAACGGCCCTCGCCTGCACCATCTGGGCGCAAGGACAGGTTCCCGGTTTCAGTGCTCTGGAGCCTGCAAAGCCAGGTGATCCCCTGCGCTTTAGCTTTCAGCCTCCTTCCGGCGTGGCCTGGGCCATGGTGTTCTACCGAGTGGTGGGCGAAGAAGAATTCCGCAGCCTGCTCCTGAAACCGGAGTCAGGCAGCCTGGTGGGCAGCCTGCCCGCCAACGAAATCGGCGGGAGCTCCGTGCAGTATTACCTCGCCTACAAGACGGCGACGGGCGTGAGCTATCTGCCTGAGGGTGCCCCGACCTCCATGGCGAGCTTGCAGCTAAGGGTTGCCGCAGACCGCAGCAGCTCTGGCTCCGCAATCAAACAGAAGGTGCCTTTTCGGGTGGAAGCCAGCCTTGAACAGGAGCTTTCTCGTTCTCCGAAGGTGGCCGGCGCCCGCACCTTCTTCAGCAGTGGGCAGGTGGCGCTGGGCTACGAAGTGGAATATGGCGAGCACCGCATCAGCCTGAATACCCGCGTGGCCTATCAGGATCAACCCGCGGCGGGCCAATCCCATTGGTCCATGGGCGAACTGCGCGGGCTCTATACCTACCAAAATCACCGCGCCCAGATCGGCGACATGTCTTTGCAGGAATCGGAATTCACCGTTGGTGGCTCGGGCCGACGGGGCATGGACTACCTCTACGATGACCGCACCTTCTATGCCCATGCCTTTGCCGTTGGCACCCAGCAACTGGGCGGTTTTCGCGGTATTGCCTGGCCGGCCCGTGGTACGGAACTCTTCGGTGGGGCCATGGGTTATGCCTGGCTGGAAGGCCGCGTGAAATCCAAGCTGGTGCTCCTCACCGGCCGCGACGATCCTTCCCAAGGCATCAATATCGGCGCGGCTCCTTTCATGACCCGCCGCGAAGGCACCACGGCTGCTCTTACGGTGGATGCCACCCTGCTCGACTACCGGCTGAATCTGAACGGCGAATACGCACGCACCAACACCGACAAAGATCTGGATGATGCGGAAGGCAAAATCCAGGACCAAGCCTTTCGCCTGGGCGGGGCCTGGGAAGGCAAGGGCTACAGCGCCCGCGGCTCCTATCGCCAGATTGGGCGCGACTTCGGCACCTTGGGCTACCCGATGATGGAAGGGGATCGACGGGGAATCGACGGCGGCTTTTCGGTGAATTTGAACCCCACCTGGTCCATCAACGCCAGCGCCTCTTCCGAACGCAATAACCCAAGTGCCGATCCGCTGGAAACCAAAGCCAGCAACGATGTGCAGAGCCTGGATGCTCAATGGACCCCTGCCACGGGCTTCACCCTCAAGGCTGGGGTGAGCCATGCCGCCCAGGAAGCAGCCACCGCCGGCGCCTTAGTGCCCTTTGCCAATAGCAAACGCACGGGCTTTTTCACGGGAATGGATCTGGCCATGGGCGCCAAGGCGGCCCTGGGAGCCAGCCTCCAATTCGACAAACTGCAAGGCACCGGCGCCTCCACCGCCACCGGGCGCAGCACCACCTTGATTCTGGGCGGGGCGTATCAAGAACCGGATCTCCTGCGCCTAGGGCCCTCGTTCTCCTATTCCAAGAGCACCGATGATCTCACCGGCCAGGATTCCAAAGTCACCAGCCTGTTCTTGAACGCCGACGTAACGCTGGTGCGCACGTGGCTGAATCTGGCCCTCAACGGCGGCTACAACCGGATGGAAGCGCCGGGCCTCGCCGCCATGACCAGCACCAATGCCGATGCATCGTTGCAGTATTCCCTTACGCCCTACCTGGAGCGGCAATTCCATCGGGGGCAGGCTGTGCTGGCCCTGCGGTTCCGCTACACGCGAGTCCAGTCCATGCCCGAGGCCGACCGCCGGGCCTCCCTGACGCTTAATTTCTCGTTCTGAGCGGAGTATTCATGCGCGTGCTAGTTCTCGTCCTCGCCTTTCTTTTTGCCCCCTTTCTGCATGGCCAAGCCATGGTCAGTGTGAATCCCGCCAAACCCAAAATCGGCGAGCTCACGACCCTGACTCTCAGCCAGGTCGTGCCCTTTTCGGTGACCTGGACCTTTGGCGATGACACGCCCGCCGTGGTGGGAGGCGCCATTACCACCCACACCTTTACTCGGCCAGGTTCCTTTCTGGTGCGGGCCGCCTATTCTTTAAGCGCTGTTTCAGGCGTCACGGCCACAGTGCAACGGGCCGTGTTTGTGGGAACCACGGGACCCAGCGCGCCCTTCAGCATTTCCTATCTGGCCCTGCGCTGGGAAGACGGTACCGTGCGGCGCACCGTGAACCAAGGCGATCGCAACCTAGTGGCCTTCGCCGATCTGAAATACGAAGGCACCGGGCAATTCCAGGCCCAGTGGCTGGTGGATGGCGTCGCCTTCCGCAGCTTCTCCCGGCAACTGACCTTTGCCAATCGCGTGACGCTCAACAGCGGCCCTCAACTTTCCTTGCCCACCAATATCCCAGGGGAGCACCTCGTCACCTTGCAGGTGTTCCAACCTGGCCTGACCTTCGAAGTGCCGGTGATCCGCTACTTCGTGAGCCTTGGCCCCGATCCCGAGGGCCCGGTGCTAAAGAGTGTGATGCCCAAGCGAGTGCGCGCCGGGGAGGAAGTGGAATTGCAGTTTGTGGGCCCACGCCTGACCCAGGACATGGAACTGCACCTGGGCCGCGATATGGCGGCCGTGGGCCCCATCCGTCTGATCGGTCCTGAACAAGCGGTGGTCAAAGTGTTTGTGGCGCCCACCGCCCGGCCGGGTACGCGCATCCTGCGCAGTTCCCGCGAAAAGGGCAGTCCCGCAGGCACCGCCCGCCTGGAGGTTCTGCCCGTTTTCAAGAAACACTAAGAACAGCCGCAGGCAGGTATTGCAAGCCATTCCCGCGTTCTACCTCCAGGTGAATTTATGCGTCCCATGATCATTCCCTTCGTACTCGTCGCCGCATTTCCCCAAATGCAAAAAATTCCGCTCACGCTGACCCCGGCGATCAGCGTGATGACCACGCGCCCGCGCGTGGATGTGCCCACGACCTTCAAGCTGGCGGGCTCGGCGGCCACCGTGACTTGGGACTTCGGGGAAGGCAAAGGCGCCCAGGTGGGCACCAGCACCATCAACCACACCTACCGCCAAGCAGGCACCTTCACGGTCAAGGCCACCGTGGGGACCGTCACCTCTCAACAAACCGTGACGGTGGTGGAGCCTCGCAAAATCACAGCCAAACCCGTTATTCCAGCTCTCGGAACACCCACCACCCTCAAGCTGGAAGAAGCCTTCGGCACCGCCCTCCTATGGAATTTCGGGGATGGCACCGCACCGGTGAACGGTGGTGCGAGCACCACGCATACCTTCGTCAAAGAAGGTGATTTCACCGTCACCGTGCGGGATTCCGGCATGGAGCCCGCCCGGGACTTCAAACTCGCGGTACCGGTCGGACGTCAGGGGCCGGGTGCGCCCTTTAGCATTTCCTACCTAACCTTGCGCTGGGAAAACGGGACCGCCGAGCGTTCCGTGCAACAGGGCGAAACGGGTCTGGTGGCCTACGCGGATCTTAAATTCGAGGGCACCGGTCAACTTCAAGCCGAGTGGCTGGTGGATGGCCAGGTGCAGCGCGCCGTGAGCCAGCAATTGGGCTTCGCCAAGCTCGCGACCCTTCAGAGCGGCCAACTAAAACCCTCGACCCTATCCACCCAAGCGCGCACGGCCCCTCAGGCAGGCCGCCACACGCTGGCCAGTGCGGTTCCGGGCGAATTCCAAATCAACCTGCCCACCAACCTGCCCGGCGAGCATCAAGTGACCCTTAGGGTGCTGCAGCCCAAGATGGCCTTCCAGGTACCGGTCATTCGCTACTTCGTGAAGCTGGGAGGCGAAGCCCAAGGGCCCGTGGTGCAGAGCGTGAGCCCTGCCAACGCGAAGCCTGGTGATGAAGTGGAACTGATCCTGACCGGCACCGGCTTCACGGCGGACATGGCGCTGAACCTGGGCAAGGATGTGGGCATCCTGGGCGCTCCTCAAATTATCTCCCCGGGAAAAGCGGTGGTGAAGGTGTTCATCGCCCCCACCGCCCAGCCCGGGAAACGCCTCTTCCAGACGCGAAAGCCTGGGGGCAGTCCCGCAGGCACGGCTCATCTGGAAATTATTCCCGCTGGCCGACTGGCGGGGGGGCTCTCCATCAAACCCGGAGGCGCCCTCGCAGCCATTCCC
>JAIFMW010000228.1 GCA_020048105.1 Deltaproteobacteria bacterium
TTCAGCACAGCCAGCGACTTGAGACCATTGGCACCCTGACGGGTGGCATCGCTCATGACGTAAACAACCAATTGGCGGCCATCGTCGGCCAACTAAATCTAGGACGAGAATTCCTTCCTGAAGACCATCCCGCGTCGAAACGGATCGAAAAAGCCGAGGATGCCGCGCACCGGTGCGCACAAATGATCAAGTCCTTACTGGGCTTTTCCCACCAGACCCACCCCGATCTCAAGGCCGTCGATCTCAACGAACTGGTGCGACACACTGGAGCTCTTTTGGAACGACTGCTGGGAGGACGAATCCGCCTAGATTTGGAACTGGCTTCCGGCCTAGCCCAAGCAAAAGGCGATCCGGTGGGCCTCGAACAGGTGCTGATGAATCTGGCCGTCAATGCCCGGGATGCAATGCCGGAGGGCGGGCGCCTCTGGATCAGCACGCGCATGGGTTCAGAAAACGAAATTTTGCTTTCGGTCAAAGACACCGGCACAGGCATTCCTGCCGAAATACTGTCCAAAATTTTCGACCCATTTTTTACCACCAAAGAAGTCGGGAAGGGCACCGGTCTGGGCCTATCCATGACCTTCGGAATCATCCAAGCCCATGGTGGGCATATCGAGGTTCGGAGCGAGCTCGGACAGGGTACGGAATTCATTCTCTCCTTGAAAACTGCGCCCCGTCCAAGCCCGGCGGGTATTCCGGGCTCCACTCGAGAACCAATCCTGACCTCCCTGGCAGGCCTGCGAGTCCTGGTCGTGGAAGACGAGGCCCCATTGCGCGATCTTTTGGCCGAGGGCTTGATTTCTCGACGCGCCCAGGTCGACACGGCTCGCGATGGCGAGGAGGGCTGGTCGTTATGGAAGGGCAGCCGCTACGACCTGATTATCAGCGATCAGCGAATGCCCGAACTCACCGGAACGGAATTAGTGGCCCGCATTCGCGCGGAAGGATCCTCCGTACCCATCATCCTGATCTCAGGCTACGGCCTGGAAGGTCTGGAAGCGGATTTAACCCGCGATCCCAACTTGCGGACACTCTTAAAGCCTTTCGCCTTCAATCGCCTATTCCAGCTCGTAAGCGATCTCGTTGGGCATAAGCAAAACTAGTCTTTACCTCCAAGAATGGAGCGAAAGCGGCTGAATAGGCCACGCCCTTCGACTGGCTCGGGTGCCTCATCATGAAGGTCAATGTCATCGGGGATCGGTAGGCTGGGGTCTAACTCCATGGCCTTTTTGAAACAAGCCTTGGCATTGGCTCGGAACTCCTTGCGATGGTAGACCTCGCCCATCAGGGCCCATGGTTCAGCAGCCTTGGGCTTCAACCGTGAGGCCGACTGCAGGGCCTCGATGGCCCGCGTGGACCAAGCAGGGTTCGTTAGGCGATGTTTTCCCAACAATAACCACGGCTCATAAGCCTGATCGGAATCAGGGTCCATTTGCACCGATTGTTCCAACAACCGAATGGCTTCCACGGTCCGGTCTTGAATCAACAGGTTTTTGGCGCGTAGGAAAAATTTTCGTGCCCTGATGGAAGGGTTGTCCTCCGATCGAGCGGGAGTTGCCTCAGCCATTGCCGGAATCGCCCCAAATTCAGGAAAAGCATTACCGGGTTGCTCGGTATCCAGTTCAATCTTCGGAAGAAAATCCAAGGGAGGCAGTGCCGATGGTGTCGGTGGCAAAGGCTGAGAGGGCGGTGGAATCGGGAGCAGGGGGGTAGGGGCTTCCAAAACTAGCGGTTTCGGTTTCGGTGCTGGAGTTGCTACCGACCCCATGGGCCCCGGCAACGTGCCTTGAGTCAAGGTCAATACACCGAGAGCCCAGAGCGTCGAAAACAAACGAGCGGCTTCTTCCTCAGGCAAATTGCTGAGCGATAGAAAGGTTTCAAAACCCATCGGTTCTTGCCCGAGAAAGGACAACGAATAAGCAAGCTGAGGCGTAAGAGGAAGATCGCTCATATCGTCCAGCAAATTGCCCTGGGCAGACCACCGCCACTCTTTCTGCTGATAGAAGAGGTCACAAAGCTCTTGGACATTGTGAGCCTGGATAAACGTGCTCCAAACAAACTGCCGATGGTTCACCTCGAAACGCAGGTCATCGCTTAGCTGGCGATGCACTTCGCCCGGTTTCCATTCCATCTGCACGATTTGGTGTTCAAGAGCATGGATCATTACCTGCTCCTGAAGGGCACTCAAATGCAGATCCCGCTCCACTGTCGACATCAGTCCCCATTGAATGACCTTCTCCCCAAGCCGGAAGCCTTCATCATTGGCTAGCAGTTCGTTGAGTGATGAAAAATCCAAGATCCCCTGTCGCAGCAGGTAGTTACCAAACTGCTCCCCGGCCACATCGCTTTGCAGGTAGATCACCTTTCCGCCCGCCAAATGAATCCGCCGAGTGCCATCGTTTTGCTCAAGATGCAGGGTGCCTTCGGCCTTCTGTTGGCACAAGGCGCCCATAATGGCAGATAGCAACTGAGGCGAATCCGGCGGTGTCACAGGTACTCCAAGGCAGACAATAATGCAATTATTCTAACAAATGCCAACCCTTTGAGGTAGCGGCTACTCCTAAGTCTTTGCGGCGACGAAGGCAGACCTTATCCTTGTTCTTGCTGTCATTCTGCACTGAACCCGGTGAACCCATGTTTGAAAAACTTGGCAAATTCCAGATCAAAAAGCTCCTTGGCCAGGGCGCCATGGGCGAGGTTTACCTCGGCATCGATCCAGCCATTGGACGCGAAGTCGCGATCAAGACGATTATTCCCACCGCCTCTCAGGGCGATGAAGCCAAGGCTCGATTCGAGCGTGAAGCTCGAGCCGCAGGCGTACTGAACCACCCTCACCTCGTAACCATTTACGAATTCGGCGAGGACCAAGGCGTAATGTTCATCGCCATGGAATATGTGCGGGGCAATGACCTGGATGAGTTGTTCCAGGATCAATCCCTTTCTCGCTCCGAAGCCCTCGAGGTGCTTGCCCAGATCTGCGATGGATTGAATTTTGCCCATCGGGCAGGCATCGTCCACCGGGATATCAAACCCTCCAATGTGCGAGTCACTCGTGATGGCAAGCGACTTCACGCCAAGGTCATGGACTTCGGCGTGGCCCGGGTCAGCAATTCCGAAATGACCGCCACGGGGATGGTGATGGGCACCGTCAGCTATATGGCGCCCGAATACATCCGAACCGGAAAGCCAGATTCCCGCTCAGACCTATTCGCCGTCGGCGTAATGCTCTACGAGATCCTCTCGGGCCGGAAGCCCTTTGCTGGTGAAACCACCCCCACCATCCTGTACAAGATTGTCAACGAGCCTCCAGACCCCATCGACCTGCACTCCCTGGCTGGCATCAGCCCCGCAATCCGCATGGTGCTGGATCGCGCTCTGGCCAAGGATCCCGATGTCCGTTTTCAAACGGCCGAAGACTTGGCCAAGGCCCTTCGAGCCGCCAAGGATCCCACCTGGAAGGGCGAGGTCGAACAGGCCACCTTCCGAATCGCAGCCGGGGCGGTGACAGTTCCCGTTCCCGAGGCTGCTCTGCCACCGCCTCCGCCCGCACCTGTAACGGTCACCCTACCGAGCCAAAGCACCAAAACGCCGAGGCGGACGAACGTTGGCCTAATCTTGGCGGCGAGTCTGGGTGGGCTTGTCCTAGTTGCGGGTGGAGCCTTTGGGGCCTACCGCGTCTTCGGCACAAAATCCGCGCCCGATCCGGCTGTGGAGCCCGCTGCCCCATCAACCGAAAATGCCGCGACCACTTCTCCAGTGCAGAGCCTGCCGCTCCCCAAGACAACGGTTGCGTCGTCCCAAGCCATTCCCGCTCCGAACTCCCCCACGCTCCCGATGCCTTCTGGCAAGGATGTCCCCTCGGAAAACCCTCGAGCAACCCAGCCGCTCACTCCTGCGCCTGTCGCACCCGTGGCAACCCCCAAGGACCCGAAATTCTCCCAGGAGGCGCTCGGCAACATGGACGTTCCCGAGCGAAAAAACCTCAGCAATCTCAGCCTTAGCGAAGCTATCCAAATGCTCGACAAGGATCGCAAGCGCGCCCTGGAAGGCATGTTAAACGCCACATTCGCCAACCCCAGCAACCCAGCGGGTTACGCCTGGGCGGTAGCCGTCCTCTACCAGGATGGTCGCTATTCAGAGATCCCGCCGATCCTGGCCCGTGCTCGCCGGAATGGCTTGAATAGGGGGCAGTTGGCCGCCGCGAATGTTCGATTCAGGATGGCCATGCAACAGGAAGCCATGAACCGTCGCATTCCAGGCGGGGGCGGGGGAGACGAGTGACCCTCGAATCACGCCTAGACTACCGCTTCCACAATCCCGCCTTGCTCAAGCAAGCCCTTACGCACCCCTCCAGCGGAATCCAACCCGATAATCAGCGACTCGAGTACCTGGGCGATGCGTTATTTGGCGCAGCCCTGTCGCTTTTGCTCTACCGAGAAAAACCCGACTGGCCCGAAGGGGCCATGACCAAGTTGCGCCATTTGCTGGTGAGTACAGACTCGCTATACACCTGGGCCAAAGACCTAGATCTGCGGCTCACTCTTCCTGCCAAGTCTGATCCAAGCCACATGAAAACGGCTTTCCGCAAACCCCTGGCCGATGCGGTGGAGGCGATCCTGGCCGCGATTTATCAAGACGCGATCGCCGCCAACACCGATGGCTTCACAGCGGTATGTCGGGTCGTAAACCAGCGATTTCAAACTCAGATTCAACAGGCTGGCCGCGATTCCTGGGAGCATCACGACACCAAGACGACCCTTCAGGAAAAGGCCGCCAACCTTGGGCTTCCAGCACCAACCTATGAGCTGGTTAAACGGCATGGCCCCGATCATGCCCCGACTTTTTTGGTGAGTGTTCAGGTGGGACCCCATCACGCACAGGCATCGGCCCAGAGCTTAAAACAAGCCCAGGTGGCTGCCGCACGCTTGGCGCTTACCCTCTTGGTGTGATTCACGTTACGGACTTGAGACACAAATGCCTCGAAATCGACGGCGTTGTTTCGTCTACGGCCCCAAAGGCACACGGCATGAGTTAAGATTCCGAGGGTGTGTCACGGAAGGGTGCGCTATTGAAGGTTCTGCCAACACTTCTGATCGAGAATGGCCTCCTGGCGTCTGGGTCAGGAGTCGATGGTATGCCCACCGACCCCATGGCCGTCACCGATTCACTCCTAGCCTATGGCTGCTGCCGCCTTTCGTTGATGGATGTGGACGCAGCACGCAGTCGAGGACACAACCGAGAAGTCATTTCCCGGATCATGCATCGCTTTCGTCAGGCCAGCAGCAAAGTCTGCATTCAGGTGGGTGGCGGGATTCGCAGCTCCGATCAGGCCCAATTTTTCCTTGATCACGGCGCGACCTGGCTTCTGGTCGGCACCATCCTGCATCGATCACCCCTAGTTGTCGATCAACTGCTGGGCCGATTCAGCGAGTACCTGACCGCCGCCATCGATGTCCGCGCAGGCGAAGTCCAAGCTTCCGGGTGGTCTGAATTTTCACCCCTAAGCCCCGAGGACTCCGCGCGTCGAATTCGCGAGCAAGGCTTTAAGCGGATCCTTTTTTCCGATATCCCAGAGAGTCCGAATTCGGCCCCCGATTTCTCCACAGCCACCCGCATCAGCCAGCACGGCCGCCTTCCCATCCTCATGGGGGGCAGCATTCGTTCTCAGGAACATGTAGCCCAAGCCACCCAAGTCAACGGTATCCAAGGCGTTATGGTGGATTGCCGCCTCGTCCTGGAGGCCCCAGCTCTGCTCGGGCCCCAAGCCCAGCCCTGCGAGTAGGAGGGGCCGTGGAAGAGTTGAACCCATCCTTTCTCGCGACCTTTACCAGCCAGGAAAAACTCCATTTCCGAAATCTGACCCTGCTTCGTCCCCAACTGCCCTCTGAGCGTCAATTTCAGCTCATCGAAGGGCTCGCACGGAATCTGGGAAACGCTCGACTCCTCACGCTCATTGCCCGCACCCCGCATTGGCTGCTGCACGCCCCCATCATTCAAGCCTTGGCCGAAAATGACGCGACTCCAGAACCCATTCGCCGAGATCTGGAATTGGCCGTGTCGCTCTTCGATCTCATGCACACCATGGATCGCGCACCGGTTGACGAGAAAGAAGAACGCGCCGAGACCGTCAAGCTCGTCTATGCCCAGTTGCCTCAAGAGCTAAAAGCGATCGTAAAACAGCAACTCAAGCAGCTCGCGCGCCAGGTCAACCCCACAGGCTTTACCCAAGACCTGCCGCCGTTGCCAGCGGAGGAACAGGACTGGGAGACCCTTACAGAACCGCCGAGGAGTCGGGCTGCCACTCAGCCGATGCTGGCTCAAATCCCCAAGGAGGAACTCCTTGCAAGGGCCGAAACGACCCATGTGCAGGAAGAGCTCTCGGCCTTCCTGATAAGCCCAGACTCGGATATCCGCCAAGCGGCTCTGCACAATCCCATGATCTCGGAGGAACTGCTGATCGAAACCATCCGGATGGGTGATATTTCGGATTTGTTCGAAGATATTTATGCGGAAGCTCGCTGGTATTTCCGCGATCCCCTCCGGGAGGCCATGTACGACGCCCCTCGGTTGCCGAACGCATTTGCCAAAAAATTACGGGTGAGCAGGGATCTGTTGGCCGAACTCTCCCTGGGCCCCGGTGGCCCCAGAGCCTTGCATCGGATTGCCAGTCTATTCACACAGTTGGACGAGACCGAATACCAATTCATCACCTTTTGGGCCAAACGAAATGCGCCCAATCTGCTGCGGGTTATCAAGATTTTCTATGACCGCCTGCAACGGAAACGCACCACCCAAGTCAGCGGCCTTTCCACGCAGCCCGAGGGTCGTTGGGCATCTCTGGAAGAGCGCGTTTTCATGGCCAATCAGTCCACCCAGCCCGACCAGATGTTGGCGGCCTTGCGTGACCCCGATTCCACAGTGTTCGCCATTGTCTTAGAAAACCCAGGCCTCACCCCTCAGGAACTCCTCTCGGTAATCCCCACCATGGATTCGGTGCGTGTTGAGAAATTGGCGGCCCATTTCACCTGGGGTGAAAACCCCGCTCTGCAAGAAGCGTTGCTTCACAACGCTCATCTTTCCCAAACCACCGCGCTTCGATTGCTCCGCTCCCTTACCACACCCAGATCCCTGCTGGATCTATTACGAGATCTTCGAATTCCCCATCTGGAAGTGAAACAGCAGGCACTGGAAATCCTTCGCTCAATGTATCTGGCCATGACCATTCAGCAGCGGATCGTGGCCCTCCGCGCCAGTGGCGGCGAGTTTATCCGCCACCTACCACAGGATGTACTCAAGGATGAGGAGACTCTGAAGCAGATGGTTTCGGACCGGCAGCTGGATCCGAGCATTTTGGTGCGACTAGCCAGAAACAAGCAGACCCCAAGATCCATCTTGGAAGCCATCGCCGCCCATCCAACCCTGATGGCACACCCTTCGATCATGTCGGAATTGCTGCTCAACCCCAAAACCCCTCGAGAATCCGCAACGCGTGTCTGGGGGCTACTCTCCGAAAGTGAGCAACTCCAGTTGCTGCGCAGCCCCCACCTTCCGGGGACTCTTCGCCACCTGGCAACGTGAGAAAATCCGTTTGATCTATAACCGCGGGGACGACGCGCGCGTAGCCCTGAAACTGGGTGATACATGAAACTAGCCGCCACGCTCCTAATTCCCGCCGCGCTCATGGTTTTCGTTGGGTGTGAGAAGAAACCTAAGGGCCCTGATTGGGCCATTTCGGCCCCTCCGGGCACGGTCATGGCCGTTTCCGGGCAAGCCGGCTGGGTAATTCAGCGACGTGAATTCCAAACCCTCCTGGGTAATTTCCCTTTGGCTGATCGGATCCTGGACCTGTTTCTCAAAAGGGCACATATCAACCCCAAAGGTGAGACCGGTCGAATTTCCCTTTACGTCATGGACCTTCAGATCAAAGAGGTCCTTGAATCCAAATCCGTCAAGGGGGCGAATTTTTTAATTCAACTGGGGGAGTTCAAGGATCCCAAAAATCTATTGATGTCCATCACCGAAGCATTCCCCCTGGAAGGCTCTCTGCAAACCGCCAAGGGAGAGATGCCTCTTCACGTTGTGCTGGATTATGACCAATTCCATGTTCGCCTTCTCGTTGATAGCCAAGACCGAATTTGGATAGGCGATCTTTCGGCTCTGGCGACCCTCGCAAAAGCCAGCCCGACTTCACCCACCTTTCAACGGGCTGCCCAGTGGGTCGATAGCGCTGCCCCCATTCAAGGATTATTAATGCCCGAGGGACTCCTCCGAGAGGCCTCCGACAAACTGCCCAAGGAATTTGCCCAGGCGTTGCCAAAAGGCATCGAAGCTCTGGCCTGGAGTGTTGCTCCCGGCCCCTCCAAGGAGGCACCGCACTTGTTTGCACTGGCCGTCACCGGAAGCCCCGAGGGCATCCAACAGGTTGCCCCCTGGGTGCAGCGACTGGTGGCCCTCCTAGGCAGCATGCCGGGAGCGCCTTCTCGTCCTGCCGATGTATTGGAAGAACGCACGCGCGTAGGCCTCAAGGCGGAGCTTAGTTCCACTCAGTTGGAGGCCGTCATGTCGAAGATTTCGCAGCCCGGCGTATTTAAGGCGCTAACGGCTCCCGAGCGGAAACCATGACCGCAGTTGCACTCGAAGTTCTCCAAGATCCCACCCCCGAATACTGGATGGGGCGGCTAAAAGCAGGCCACGAGGAAGCCTTGGCTCATCTGATGGCCCGCTTCGAAAAGCCGATTTTTTCTTTTCTTTACCGTAAATTGCAAGGCGAAACTGGCGTCGTGCAGGAATTGACCCAAGAGGTTTTCCTGAAGTGCCTGCGCCATTGCCAACGCTTTGAAGAAGGTCGCCCCGTGGCCGCATGGATTTTTACGTTAGCGGCTAATGCAGCTACCGACCATCTGCGTAAACGAGGTCGGGAGCTGCCTTCTCCCGAGTCCTTTGATGCTCCTGACCCTCACCAACCCTCACCCTGGGACCAGGTGGACCACGACCGGAGACTCCGGATGCTCAAGGCTGCGATGGACGGCCTTACGCCCCGGCAACGTTCCATGGTCTTGGGCTACTACGTTCACGAACGACCGGTGAAACAGATCGCCGAGGACCTCGGCTGCGCCGAGGGAACCGTTAAAGCCACCCTTTTCCAAAGTCTTGCCAAGCTCCGAAAAAACCTGGAAGTGACGCCATGAACCCCGAATCCGAAACCCGCACCCTGACCGACGCCGAACGCTTCGAACTCCTGGAGCACCCGGAACTTTGGCCCGATGACCCCGCCATTCAGGCTGAATTAGCCGAATTGCTGGAACTCCATCTCGGCCTGCAGGCCCACGGCAGCGACCTGGGCACCGCTCTCCAAGTGGTTCGCCCCGTCCGCTCTCTGCGCTCCAGTTGGTTCCTCGCCGCCGCCGCCACTCTGCTGGCCGTCGCCCCCACCACCTATGCGCTTCAACAAGGTCGCATGCTCCGTCGCCAGGCTCAGGACACTGCTCGCATTGAAGCCAACGCCCAGCACCGAGGTCAAAACCGCTTGTGGGGCAGCTTCTTCCAACAATCCTCTGAACTCATCCAGCGTTTTGAGCAAAGTCCACCCCTTTGCAACAAGGATCACGAAGACCGCAACGAAGAGCGCGTGCTCGCCATGGCACTCCTGGAAGCCAGTCGCCAATTAGCGGGCCAGACGGCTCCTGTGGCCAACACCCAGGCCGAAATCGCCCGCAATGAGCTGCATTTCTGGCTCACGGAGCTCTCCCTGGAAGACGGTTGCCTCACCCCAGAACGAGCTCAGGAATTGCGTCGCCTGGCCAGCACCCAGGATCTTGAAGGCCAAGCTCAGCGCCTGAGCGCGCTCCTGAAGGGCGAGGGTTCCTGATGCTGCTGGGGCTGATACTCCTCTTCGCACCGGTCGAAGCACCTTCGGGCCGCGCGAAAACCGTGGTGCTCACAAGCAAAGAATCCCCAGCGGATGCCTTGCTGAGAGAAGCCAAGGTCCTGCGCTATGCTCAGCGTTTTTTCGAAGCTGCCGCCCTTTACCGACGCCACTTGAATGAATATCGAACGTCCAGCCGGGCTTCGGAAGCTAGGTTCTGGCTCGCCGCCAGCCTCGAACAAGATCAGCGCTGGGATGAGGCTGCGGCCGCCTACACCGACTTTCTAATTCAGCATCCCGATGAGCGAATGTTGGGCAAAGAGGCTCGCCTGAATCGGGTTCGCTGCTGGGGCATTCGTCAGAATCAAGCGCCTGATGCCACCCCTGGATTGCTCGCGGCACTTGCCGATGAGGCTCTCGAAGTGCAGGTCGCCGCAGCCCTTCAACTCGCCAAGACCCGCGATCGTCGGGCCGTGGACACCCTTCAAAAAGGCCTTACCCTAGCCAGCCAGGCTGAAGCTTGTCGATTGGCGCTCACCAGCATGGGAGCCACGCCCCAGCCCCAGACATCTTCCAATGCGCGCTTTTTGGTCATGCGCATTCGCGAAAAGGGAAAAAAGGATCCCGTCACCATTCGCCTGGCCCTGAGCCTCGCTCGGGCCATGGAAAACTACCTGAGCAACGAGCAGATCCTTCAGGCCCGAAAGAAAGGCTTCGAACTTTCCAATCTATCGGACCGAGCCGCGAGTCTTCCCAAGGGATCCCTACTTTTTTCGGTGGAAGACGGCAAGAGCGGAATCGACGTGACGGTGGAATAGGCTCGAGCGGGTAACCTTGGAGTCATGAACTTACTGCTGCGCTTCTACCGAGAGCATCTCAAGGTCCACCGCTGGGCGCTGGTGGGCGGTTTTCTGCTGCTCCAATTGGGTGGCCTTTGTCAGGCGCTGATGCTGGGCACCCTTAATTACGTCTTTGAGGACAACCTCAAGATGGGCGCCGATACAGGCGGTGCCATGCCCCAGTTTGAATTACTGGCGCAGATCAAAGCCTCACTATTGGCGGTATTGCCAGCATCCTCCACGCTACGTGAAGCGAAATTTTTCGTTCCCATTCTCTTAATCCTGGTCTTCTTCTTCAAGGGTGTCTTTACCTTCAGCGGCACGATGATTGTGGTGCGCAGTGGCATCAAGGCTACCCAATCCCTGCGAGAGCGACTTTTTAGCCGCACCTTGGACCAAGAACCCAGCTTTTTTCAGCGCCATCCAGTCGGAGAACTTCTGCAGCGCTGCATCAATGACGTGGCCTTGGTCCAAGGTATCGCCTCGAATCAGCTTGCGGAGGCCATGAAGGAGATCACCATCGCGATCGCCATGTTCGCGTATGTCATGCACAAAGACTGGAAGCTGACCCTCACCATTTTCCTCGCCGCGCCGCTCGTCGTTTTGCCCATCAAACACCTCAGCAAACGCATCCGCAAATACAATCACCGCAACATGGAAGCCTCCAGTCGCCTGTTGCAGCGGCTCAAGGAAGTTTTCAGCAATATCCGCGTAGTCTTTGGTTTCGCCAGAGAACGCTATGAGGTAGAACGATTCCACGAGCAACAGCACGAGCTCTACCGCCTCGGAATGAAGGCCGCTCGCGCCAGTGCCCTCAGCCATCCCGTCATGGAAATGGTGGGCGGCCTCCTCATCGCGAGCATTATCATCCTGGTTTCCGATCGCATCAATTCTCACGCGCTCAAGGGCACCGATTTTCTGGCCTACCTATTGGCTCTTTTCGCTTTCTATGACCCCATCCGTCGACTCACCAAACTCAATAACGAGGTCCAGGTAGCCCAGGCTAGCCTGGAGCGAATTTACGGACTGCTGGAGCGTGAGCCCCAAATTCAGGCCCCGAATGATCCTGTTTCAGTGCCGTTGCAACCAGAAATTCTCAAATTTGAAGGTCTCCACTTTGCCTACGGCGATGAACACCAAGTGCTTCGCGGCATCGATCTCGAAGTAAAGCGCGGCGAAACACTGGCCTTAGTGGGAGGTTCCGGTGGCGGCAAGACCACCCTCATCAACCTAGTGCCGCGCTTTTTCGATCCCACCCAAGGTCGCATCACGATCGATGGTCTGGATCTGCGTAGTTTCGATCCTCGCGAATTACGGCGCCGGATCGGCATCGTGAATCAGGAAACCTTGCTCTTCATGGATTCGATTCACGACAACATCGCTTACGGCCAAGAAGCCAGCCGTGAATCGGTAGTGGAGGCCGCCAAAAAAGCCTACGCGCACGACTTCATTTCGGCCCTTCCCAAGGGCTACGACACGTCACTGGCCGAAACCGGCTCCAGCGTCAGTGGCGGCCAGCGGCAGCGGCTAGCCATTGCTCGAGCACTTCTCCAGGATCCGCCCATCTTGCTGCTGGATGAAGCCACCAGCGCCTTGGACACCGAAAGTGAACGAGCCGTGCAGCAGGCCTTGGAAACTCTCATGCAAAACCGCACTACGTTAGTGATTGCCCATCGCTTATCCACCATCCAGCGCGCTACTCGCATTTGTGTGCTCAAGCATGGGCAAATCGTCGAACAGGGCACCCACGAGGTGCTGCTGGCCCTCAATGGCGAATACAGCCGCCTTCACAAGATGCAATTCGCGGAATGAAACGCTCCGAATTCTCCTTCGAATTGCCCGAGGAATTGATCGCTCAACACCCTGCGCCCGAGCGCGATGGCGCACGCCTGTTGGTGATCGACGCCAAGACCGGCGCTCTGACGCATTCCCTTATTCGTGATCTACCCGCGCATGTGCCCGCGCACACGATTTGTGTGCCCAACGATGTCAAAGTCCGTCACGCCCGACTGCTGTTGCGCAGGGCCGGTGGGGGCGCCGGCGAAGCCTTGTTGTTGCGAGCCTTTCCCGATGGTTCGTTTGAAGCCATGGTGCGCCCCGGGGTCAAGCTGAAACCCGGCAAGCGAGCCGATGTGGTGGATCCCAGCAGCGGCGCCATCTTGGGCAGTTGCCTAATCGAAGACACGCTCGACGAGGGCCTTCGCAGGGTCCGCATTCAGCATGAGACCAAAACGCTCGACTGGGATGCGGTGGATCGAATCGGTCGTCTGCCTCTGCCGCCCTATATCCATCACGCCGCCGATGGCGAAGACGAAACCCGTTACCAAACTTCCTTTCACGCCGATGAAGGCGAGGCCGTGGCGGCACCCACGGCGGGTCTGCATTTCACGCCTGGACTCATCGAACAATTGCAGGCCAAGGATTGTCTCTGGCAACCGGTGCGACTGCATGTGGGCTTGGGCACCTTCCGCCCCATGACCGCCGAACATCTCGAAGATCACGTGATGCACGAAGAACGTTTCGAGATCCCCGAGGACACG
>JAIFMW010000067.1 GCA_020048105.1 Deltaproteobacteria bacterium
GGATCGCGAGAGGGTACTGATTCAAATGAAGTAGCACCGGCCCCGTTCAGTGACAGTTATCGCAACTTTCTGGGCAACCCTTCTTGCCGGAGTCCAGATTGGCA
The DNA here is from genome assembly GCA_020048105.1 of Deltaproteobacteria bacterium. Taxonomy (GTDB): domain Bacteria; phylum Acidobacteriota; class Holophagae; order Holophagales; family Holophagaceae; genus JAYREN01. The sequence goes on from JAIFMW010000067.1 coordinate 105, forward strand.
AGGGTGGTTCTTGGATCAAAACAGCCCAAATCGGCGAGTGTTATCGAGGCCATCTTGGTTTTGAAGCGTCCGATTTCTTCCACCCAAAATTCATGGATGGGGCAGTGCTCTTCGGGTTCAGGGATCGCACAGCTGCGCAATCCCAGGAAGCAGGCCTTATCCCAACCCTCGCCTTCGACGGCAAAGACGATTTGCTCCAGGGTGATTTCTTCGGGAAGCCGAGTCAGCACAACGCCACCCTTTCGCCCCCGCCGAGTTCGGACCAAGCCCTGGGTGCCCAAACGATTCACAATCTTGGAGAGAAAGGGGCCTGGAAGCCCCATGGAAGCGGCAATGGAGGCCACTTGGGAAGGTTCCTCCTCGGGGCCATTCATGCAATTAAGTGCCAGAACTGCGTAGCCAGTGGTGAGCGACAGGGGAAACATGGATTACCTCGGATTGGCGATATATAGGTCCGCTAATCTTAACCGGAACGGCTGTTTTTCTTGGTTTTTATATGAATTTGCAATCCAATATTTCGCCAGAAAGGTCCTTGGGCCATGCATATTCTCGCCATTTCGCCCGGTGAAGGTTTCGATGAAACCCGCTGGCGCAGGATCCTTACTTCCGGTGTCGATGCCTTAATGGTTCGGGAGAAACAATTGGAAGCGGACCACTTACTGACGCTTACTCGGTGGGTTCGGGAATACGCTCCCGGGCTTTCGGTTTGGGTGAACGGGCGGTTGGATGTGGCGTTGGCGGCGGGGTGCGGTCTGCATGCACCCGAGGCCTATCCCGAAGTGCCCAAAGGGTTGGTTTCCATTTCCCGACCACTCCACGATCCAGCCGATTTTTCGGACCGGGCCGAGGCTCAGCAGTTATTGCTATCTCCAGTTTTTTCAACCCCGGGGAAAGGGGCATGCCTGGGCATTGAAGGTCTTCATGGGTGGCTGGCTTCGTTGCCGCAGTTCGACGGACGGCTCCTGGCATTAGGAGGCATAACCCCTGAAAACGCAAAGGGGTTGCAGCATTCACGGCTTGCAGGGGTGGCTCTGGTGCGGTCCCTTTGGCACTCGCCCGATCCCTGCGCTACGGTGCATAAGCTGCGGGAAGCCTGGTCGGACTGAGAGGGTTGGTAGCAAAGTTTCCGCGCGAATCGCGATCGGGAAACGGTTCATGGCCTCGAAAACCGAACCTCGTTTTTTTCACAGGCGAGGTGGTGATTCGTCAAAAGTAAATATTTGTACTCAAATAAATAGAGCAATGGTCTGAGAGGTATCATCTCCAGGTTGTTGAAGTCTGTTTACTTTGAGTGATACCTGCACATGACCGACCCCGCTAATTCCCAACCTGAACCAACTGCCCCTGGGCAGTCGGACCGTTCTCTGGCATTGGCCAGGGCGCTTGGGGCCGCCTTGGCCGATGCGGACACCGCGGCCACGTTCGTTGATCACAGCGGCCATGTTGCTGAAGCCATGGTGCTGCTCCAAGGTTTTCTTGATATCCAAGGGGAAGTCGCCTTGGAGGCTGAAACCTCGGCAGCGGAGCCGACTTCAGAACCGAAATCGCTCGAGGCGCTTTCATTTCAAAAGAGCCTGAGCACTCATTCCGTTGGCACGGTGGTCTTTCTCAGGGGAGTGGTTGCCCCTCACCTGGAGGTTCTTCTGGAGGGGTTGGCGCATTCGCCAGCTTCTCTGGAGCACCAAGGTGGATTGAGGGGTTATCTTGAGCGGCGGTACATCCAGACGATTCAATTGCGGGCTCCGGGCCTTCGTACGGGGCGTATGCCGGAGCACCTCCTCCAGAACTCCCGTGCCGCCATTCTGAAGGCTTTGGCCCCGCCCGATGCGCACTCTTGGGGAGCGGCAGGCTGGTTGCACTATGTGGCGGATTTGCGAGATCTCGGCCCCATGGCCTTTCAGCTTGGCTTTGGTTCGGCGTCGCCCGAGGAAGCGCCCCTAGACCTGCTCCGGCATATTCTTGAAGAGCTCAGTCCAGACCAATTCATCAGTGTGGCGCGAGGCTTAGCGGGCCTTCCCCGAAGTCCCTTGGGCCTCACCCTGGCCTTTCAACAACTCATCCCAGAGCTGCTTCCTGCGGCCATCGATCGCTTGCTGCAGCGGGATTTGCGCTGGTTGATGCTGCATCATCCCGTGGAGGATTTAACGGCGGCCTATACAGGGCCCCTTTCGGCGCTGGTGGAGCCTTTGCGTCAAGGCTTAGCGCGGGCCCAGGGCGAACCTCTGGTAAAGAGGTTCCTCGATGACATTGCCTGGCAGGCACAGACCCTTAACCAGCAGTTGAGCAATACGCAGACGGCCGCTGAATTTTTAGACCTGCCGGTCGAGGCGCGGGTGCAATTGCTAGAGCGGGCCCTCAAGGCGCATCGCATGGATGCCTTGACGGAACTCCTCGGCTTCATGGGTGAGAATGCCACGGGGAATTCTTCGGCCACCAATTTGGCCAATTTGCAGACCATGCAAGCCTTTCTGCCGCTGGCATCGCAGCGAACCGTGCCGGATTATGTGGTGGACTGCCTCGAAGGAATTGTGATTTCCGCGTTCGGGGCCGACCCGGAAGGCAACTCTTCTGCTTTGGTTCGCGCCGCCATTCTGCAAACGATCCGAGTGCGCCTCCTCCGTTATCAGCCCGAGCGCCTGGAGCACCTTCTCCGAGTTCTGGAATCCGCCGAGGAGGCGAAACAAAAGGTCTACCAATTGAGCGTGCCGCTGAGCTGGGCGCGCTCCGTACTCGAATCGGAAGAACTTTTGGACATGGCCTTGGAATGCCTCTTTCAAGGTGAACGTTCGGAATCATTCAACGCCTGCGCCGCCTACTTCGACTACCTGGGAGAGGCGCTCCTGCATCGAATCGTTTGGAGACTTGGGCGCGAAGGCGATCGGAACCATCGCGATCGCATGATGCGGGTGCTCCTTGCGGGGGGTGAAAAAGTAGAGGGCGTGATTCATTGCATGCTGCGACCAGCGATGCCGTGGTATCACGCTCGTAATCTACTGATGGTGCTCGCCACGACAGGGACGGCGCGTTCACTTCCTCGCCTCCCATCCTTTCTGGATCACGAGGATGGTCGCGTTCGTGTCGTAGCCTTGCGCGCCCTGCGGCAATGCAGCAAAGGGAAGGTTCCCCTGGCGCACTTGGTGGCTCGCCTGGAGGACCCGGAAGAGGGCATTCGCCAGGAGGCCATTCAGATTTTAGGGACGCTTCGAACCTCGGAGGCGATTCGCGCTCTCACTTCGTTGGCCATGGATCGCCAGGTTCCCCCGGCCACCCGCCAGGCGGCCATCGAGGCTCTTGGTGCTACGCTCCTGGGAGAAGCCGCAACTCCCTTGGCGAGCCTAGCTGGAAGCAGTGGGAGTTTCCTGAAGCGGGGTGAGCTCGATGGTATTCGAGTGGCCGCAGCCCGAGCCCTGGTCCGCTTGCCGGGCGGGAAGATGGCTCTCAGCAAAATCATCCAAGGTGAGGGTCGCAGTGCCATGGCTCAATCCTTTAGCCAGATTCTCAAAGGTTGATTAGGACCTGCGCCTGGCCGCACCCGCGAATTGACTTCGGGAGAGTATCCTTGCGGACATGTTCCGCGATCTCCGTACCCGAGTCACCCCTAGTCGTCGCGCTCTAGCGTGGGTGTTGTTCGCCCTGCTGTTGGCAATGGCTGGCTACTTCCTTTCCAAACAAACCGACTACCCCAACCTGCATCGGGCCAGCTATGTGGTGTTGTATGTCGCAGGTGCCATCGTAGGGATCAAGTTTTTGGCCTTTTTCGTATTCGATCCGCTACTGCGCGAACACAAAACCGCAACGCCGGGTTTTGCCCGGGATCTAATCGTAGTGTTGCTCTACTCGGTGGCAGGTTGGTTCATCCTCAAGAATGTTTTGGGCGTGAGTGTTGGGCAGTTGCTCGGCACAGGTGCCATCGCCGCGGCTGTCATCGGTCTTTCCTTGCAAGAGACTCTGGGGAATCTCTTTGCAGGCATTTCCATGCGTCTCGATCCGGCCTTCGAAGTGGGGGATTGGGTGGAAGTTTCAGGTAATCTGCGCGGTGGCAATGGCCGCGAAACCTTTATCGGCGAAGTGACTGGCATGACGTGGCGCACGGTTCAGCTCCGCACGGAAAACGGAGATACGGATATCTTTCCCAATCGTGCCATCGCCCAAGCGGTGGTTACCAACCTCTATGTGCCTTCTGGGCTGCACCGCCGCACGGCACGGGTCACGGTGGAACCCAATGCGGAACTTCATATCGCCTTAGACAAGCTAGCCATTGCCCTGGCCGGCATTCCTCACTACGCGCACCATCGGCCCGAGGTAGTCGTTTGGGGCTTCGATTTGGGTGGCGCCGTGTTGGAAATGCGCTGGTGGGCTTTGGGTTTTCGTCATGGTCGTGCCGGGAATTTTTTGGCGCTGCGCTTGGCAAACACCGTGCTTCCACGAGAGGGCTTTCCGCTCCTGGGGCCCCACGGTGCGACCACGCTGCATCCGCGCAATCGTGAATTAAATGAAGGTGCCCTTCGGCAGTTGCTCGGCAAGCTCGAACTTCCCGCAGGATGGGCTCAAGAACTCCGGGGGCTCATCCATATTCGCCACGTGGCTCCCGACGAAGGTTTGATTCGCGAGGGTGATCCTGGGCAGAGTCTTTTCTCGGTGTTGAGCGGCAGCCTTCGAGTGGTAAAACCGGTGGAGCGAACGGAACCCCACACGGGGCTATATTGGGAAACCCTTGCTGAACTTGGCCCCGACGATTGGTTTGGCGAGGCATCCCTGCTCACGGGTGCGCCTCGCAACGCGACAGTCGTCGCCACAACCGCCTGCGAACTGGTGGAGGTGCCCAAGAGCGCCTTCGAGAGCTGCCTTCGGCGGGAACCCCAAATTCTGGAGCGTCTCGTGGATCTCATGGAGACAAGGGCCCGCGCCATGGAAGAACCAGGGGCTGAAGCTCAAGTGGGGCGCCGGGAGCAATGGCTTTCCCAGATCCGGGGCTGGTTCGGGGTGTAGGCTCTACAATGGTTTTTGGAGACTGTCATGGAGATCCCCGAACACCTGCATGAACTCGTGGACCAGCTGGGCAAAGCATTAGTGCAAGCGTTGGCGAGTGATGACATCAGCCGCAGTCTTGCCAAGAAAATTCAGAACGAAGGTTTCGAAGTGGCACTCATGATCGAAGCAACCGTGGCGCTGCATAAGCGGGATGAGGCAGAACTTCCAATCCCTGATTCGGCCCTGCCTCCGCTGGAGCCAGAAATCACTGCAGTTCCCTGGTCGGATGAGGACCGTGCCTTTCTGCGTACCTTTAAAATTTCGCTCGATTGAGGGATGTTCAAGCCATAGCCAGGAGGCATGCGTTGAATCCAGAAAGCCAACCGGCTTCCGCTTGGGACAATCCCGCACCGGAAGCGCCCGCGCGCCCGCGCGTCAATGTTGCTGGCCTTTCCAAGACCCAGCTGGTTGAACTCTTGCCGGGTGTGCCCGCCTATCGCGCCGCACAGATTTTCGAAGGACTCTACAAGCACCGCTGGACCACATGGGATTCCTTTACGAGTCTTTCCAAAGCCCTCCGGGAACGCCTTCAGGTTGAAGTTGAACTGGCGTGGCCCGAAATCGTGGAATCCGTAAGCAGTGAGGACGGGAGTACCAAACATGCTTTCCGGCTGGCGGACGGCAAGCTCGTCGAGGGCGTTCACATGCCCTATGCTGGCCGCACCACGCTGTGCCTTTCGAGCCAAGTGGGATGCGCCATGGGCTGCACCTTTTGCGCAACGGGGCAGATGGGCATCGTGAGAAACCTCACCGCGGGAGAAATCGTGGGTCAGGTCGTGGCCATGCTCAACAAGCACGACCACGCCGAAGGCCTGCCCGTGAACCTTGTGTTCATGGGCATGGGTGAGCCCATGCACAACCTGGATCACGTTATGGCAGCCTGCGCATTGCTCACTGACCCTGCCGGCCAAGCCATACCGCCGCGCAGGATCACGATGAGTACCTGCGGGTTGGTGACGGGCATCGAAAAATTGGCCCGGTTTCGCAAACGTCCGCGCTTGGCCATAAGCCTGAACGGCACCACCGATCGGTATCGTTCGCAGATCATGCCCGTGAATCGTGTCTGGAATCTGCTGGCGTTAAGCAACGCGCTTCGTGCCTTTCCGGTGGAAAAGGGCGAACACATCACCCTTGAATATGTCCTGCTGAAAGGAATCACGGACAGCATGGACGATGCACGGCGCCTAGTCGCCTTTGCCCGTCAATTCCCAAGCAAGATCAATCTGATTCCGTTCAATGCGCACGAGGGGAGTGGGTTTCACGAACCCGCCGAAGATCGCATCGAGGAATTCTGCAAATTCATAACAGGCAAAGGTCTCACAGTGAGCGTTCGCCGGAGCCGGGGCCAAGATGTGGCGGGTGCTTGCGGGCAGTTGGTGCGAGAAGGACGAAAGAAAACCTAGGTTTCCTGATTCCGCCACCAACAGGGAAGGAATCAGGGGAGGAAAACGACCACAGAGATGCGGAAAGCTCTGGGGATAGGACGTTGAGCCTGTCCGAATCCAGCTTGCTTTTCTTTGCGCCCTTCGCGTGAGAAAAAGTCTCTCGCGAAGGGCGAGGTGCGCGAAGAAAGGATCAGAAGAGTTGAGGATGCGGTCAATCTTTTGGATGTGGGTAAACCAGGACGCTCCTGATTGAATCGAGTGTGAATTGTTCGCCAACGCACCAAATGACAACCCTCTTGGCGTTCGCCCCTCAGGGATGGCAGGATGACAAAGGCTGACATACAGCCGTTTCACCGGAGATTGCGACTATGACCCACCCCACGGAAGAAAAGCTGAGTTTCAAAAGCGAATTGAAACAGGTTCTGCACCTGATCACCCATTCGCTGTATTCGCACAAAGAGATTTTTTTGCGCGAGTTGTTAAGCAATGCCAGCGACGCCATCGATAAGGTCCGTTTCAATAGCCTTGAAAATGAAAATCTGCTCCAAGGTGACAAGGACTGGACGATTCGTATTGCCGTGGACAAGGTTGCTCACACGCTGACCGTTTCGGATAACGGCATCGGCATGGACCGCGAAACCATCATCGAGCACCTGGGCACCATCGCCAAGAGCGGCACCCGCGCCTTTCTGGATCGTCTCAAGGATGCCGAAGCGGCCAATCGACCCGAACTCATTGGGCAATTCGGCGTGGGCTTCTACAGTGCCTTCATGGTGGCTGATCGCGTGGCGGTGGTGTCCCGAGCCGCCGGCTCGCTCGAGGCCGTGCGTTGGGAGTCCGATGGTCAGGGCGAATTCACCGTGGCGACTGCCGAACGCGCGGGCCGCGGCACCGACGTGGTTCTCTACCTCAAGCCTGAGGAAATGGAATTCCTCGAAGAATGGCGATTGCGGAGCTTGGTGAAACAATTCTCCGATTTCATCGAACATCCCATTCGGATGGCCGTGGAGAAGAAGAAGGAAGATGTTTCCACCTTCGAAGACGAAACCCTGAATAGTCAAAAGGCCCTGTGGTTGCGCAGCAAGAGCGAAATCACGGAGGAGGAATACAATGCCTTCTACCGTCAGGTCACGGGTGATTTCGAAGAGCCTCTGAAGGTGATCCATGTGCAGGCCGAAGGCACACCCAGCTTCCGTGCGCTGCTCTATTTGCCCAAACGCAAGAGCATGGATTTGCAATTTGGTGATGCCAAGGTCGGCCCACGCCTCTACATCAACCGCGTGCTCATCCAGGATCCGTGCGAGGCCCTGCTGCCGGCGTGGTTGCGCTTCGTAAAGGGTGTCGTGGATTGCCCTGATCTGCCTCTGAACGTTAGTCGTGAGACATTGCAGCAGAATCCCTTGCTGGAAAAAATCCAGAAGAATCTCGTGAAACAAATCTTGAAAACATTGGAAGCACTCAAGGCTGATCAGCGGGAGATTTATGCCGAATTCTTCAAGGAACTGGGTCAAATTCTGAAAGAAGGGCTTGGTCGTGATTGGGAGCGCCGGGAGGCCATCGCCGAACTGCTGTTGTTTGAAAACCTCAAAGGCGAGGTCGGGAAAGGCATAACGCTGGCGGAATACGTCGCAGCCATGCCGGAGGATCAGAAGGACATCTACCATTTGGCGGGCGAGAACCGTGCGGCCCTGGCCCATGCCCCAAGTCTGGAGGCCTTTAAATCCAAGGGTTGGGACGTGCTGTTGCTGACAGATCCCATTGATCCCTTCGTGATTCCCGGTCTGCCCGAATACAAAGGTAAGGCACTGAAGGCGGCGGATCGTCATGCCCCGGAAATGCCTGAAGCCGAGAAGCAGAAGGCGGAAGCTGCCGTCGGAGTGTTTCAGCCCATGCTCGATCTCTTCAAGGCGAAGCTTACGGGCCTTAAAGATGTACGCCTCTCCAGCCGCCTCAAGGAAAGCGCCGCCTGCCTAGTGGCCGCCGAAGATGCTCTGGACCCTCACATGGAACAGCTCCTGGCTCGCCTCGGGCAAGACCGTGGTACCAGTCCTCGCGTGCTGGAACTCAACCCCGAGCACGCCACCATCAAGGCGTTGCTGGCAAAATTCCAGACAGATCCGACCGATTCCAGGTTGGAGGGTTATGCTCACCTGCTGATGGATCAGGCTCTGATCGCCGAGGGTTCAAAGCCGGAAAACCCCACGGCCTTCCTGGCGCGGATCAATGAATTGGTGGCGAAAGAGCTGAGTTGAGGCGTTTTCCTTCCGGGTTTGCAGCCGGCTCTTGAGTGTTTGTTCTGGGGGTCAGGTGACCTTAACTCCCAGGGCACTCCCCAGATTTCGGAGTTAGGTGGATGATGGATCCATGCAAATCGATATCCATAGTCTTGCTTTCGTTTCGGGGCTAACGAACCTCCTGCAAGCGATCATTCTTTTTATTCAGTACCGGGTAGACAAAGCGCACCAGGGACCGGGCTGGTGGGCTCTGGGAAGTGCCTCGTTGGCCTTGGCCTTTGGTTTCAATTTTCTGCGCGATCATCCGGCTCTTGGTATGTTTGCGATCATCGCCAATAACGCATTTTTTGTATCGGGCTTGGCGCTTTTTTATGTTGGTGTCCAGCGTTTCTTTGATCAGATGGAACGGCGTGGATGGGTCGTAGCAGTCTGTGTTTCGGTCACGGTAGTGGCTCTTTATTTCACCTACTTCGACAACAATTTGGCCGCCCGTCGGGTGAACCTTTCTGTGGCCATGGCCGGACTATCTTTTCTTATCGCCTGGAGTATTTACTCCCAGAAGGCTCGATCAGCGGCTGTCTTAGCTAATTTCCTGGCTTTGTTGTTTCTGGTTTACGGCGGGATGTGGGCCTTCCGTGGCTTGTCTGCAATGGTCGGGCCTACGGGAGAAATCTTCAACGCCTCGCTGATGCAAGGCGCCTCTTACTTGGCGTCCATGATGACTTCCACCCTGTGGACCCTGGGGTTAATCCTGCTGGTAAGCCAGCAGTTGAATACGGAATATCGAGAGGCAAAGGAAAGCGCCGAACTGATTTTCAACACCAGTCCCGATGCCGTCCTAATTACGCGGTTGGAGGATGGCCAATTTGTGGATGTCAACGACGGGTTTACCGCGCTGAGTGGTTACACCCGCACAGAGGTTTGCGGGAAGACGACTCTGGAAGTTGAGATCTGGAAAAACCCATCCGATCGTCAAGAGTTCGTAGCGGAACTCCTGGAAAAAGGGTTTTGCGAAAACAGAGAGGCTATATTTCAACGTAAAGATGGGACTCAATTTTTTGGGATCGTTTCTTCCCGATGGCTCGTTTTCAAGGGCCAACCCCACATCATCACCGTGACTCGAGATATCACCGAGCGCAAGCGCGTTCAGGAAGCGCTTCGAGATAACAACCTATTCCTTTCCGGCGTAATCGAGAACAACGGCGCCTTGATCTATGTGAAGGACCTGGAAGGGAACTACGAGCTGGTCAATAAGAAATGGGAAGAGACCACCGGGCTGGCTCGCCAAAACGTTCTCGGGAAAACGGACGTCTCGGTGTTCCCCGGGGAAATAGGGCTGATTTTTCGCCGGACGGACTTAGAGGTGATGAATGGTGGGAGAGTCGTAGAGCAAGAAGAGTGTCTTTTAACGCCGACGGGTGAGCGGCACTTCCTCTCGATTAAGTTTCCACTCCAGAATACGGATGGTTCCGTGCGGGGCCTATGTGGAATGGCTAGCGAAATCACCGAGCGCAAGAAGGATGAAAAACGGATTCAGGAACTGGTAACACAACTCGAGATTGAGCGGGACTTCGCCCAACACAGTGCCCTGACTGACGGCTTGACTCGCTTAGCCAATCGGCGGCATTTCGATGATCTTTTGCACACGGAGTTCTTCCGGTTGAAGCGTTCCGGAGCGCCGCTTTCGCTAATTCTGTTGGATGTGGACCATTTCAAAAACTTCAACGATAACTATGGGCACCTGGCGGGGGATGAATGTCTCCGGCGAGTTGGACGCGCTATGGCAACGGTGGTCGGCCGTGGTTCGGACCTTGCAGCCCGTTACGGGGGAGAAGAATTTGCGGTAATTCTGCCGGAAACGGATCATCTCGGGGCCCGGACCATGGCCGAGCGTATTCGCCGAGCAATCGAAGAATTGGACATACCCCATGCGGGAAATTCGGCTGCAAATCGTGTTACGGTAAGCCTCGGAGTGGTCACTCAAAAAGCCTCGGACCTGGTTTCCGTGGACAAGATGATCGAAATGGCCGATGACGCAATGTACCGAGCCAAGCAAGGAGGACGGAACCGCGTGGAACTTTCGGCCAGCGGAATCAGCGGTGATGCCGGCACGTCGGGCCTGATTCGTTTGGTATGGCGCGAGGCGGCGGAGAGTGGCAATGCCATCATCGACGCTCAGCACCGAGCCCTATTCGAGAAATCCAACATCCTGCTATCTGCGATCCTGGATGGCAGCGCCAAAGATGTATGCGGCTCCCTAATGGAGCAACTGTTGGCGGATATCGTGAATCATTTCCGAGATGAGGAGGGCATCATTCGAGCGGCAGGGTTCCCCTTTGCGGAACACCATGGGCGATGCCATACCGAATTGGTCGCCAAGGCGGTGGGATTGTCGGAGCGGTGGGAGCGGAATGAACTGCCCCTAGGCGAACTCTTCAGCTTCCTTGCCTACGATGTGGTGGCTCAGCACCTGTTTCTGGAAGACCGCAAATTCTTTCCCTACCTTGGCAGGGCGGCGACCGAGCCCTAGGAACTCGGCCTCTTTCGGAATCCTCCTTGATCCTCCTCGCGTCCCTTGTGATTCTGGAGGGATGGAACGCTACACGCCCTCCCTCATCGAACCGAAATGGCAGGCCTACTGGGTCGAGAACCGGACCTTCCGGACCCTAGAAGATCCGAAGCTGCCCAAGAAATACGTGCTGGACATGTTTCCCTACCCCAGCGGGGCGGGCCTGCATGTGGGCCATCCCGAAGGCTACACGGCCACGGACATTTACTGCCGCTACATGCGCGCCACGGGCCATGCCGTATTGCATCCCATGGGCTGGGATGCCTTCGGCCTTCCCGCCGAGCAGTACGCCATCCAGACGGGTACGCACCCGGCGGTGACCACGCAGAAAAACATCGCCACCTTCAAGCGCCAGATCATGGCCCTGGGCCTTTCTTACGATTGGGATCGCGAGGTGGATACCACCGATCCCGACTACGTGAAGTGGACCCAGTGGATCTTCCTGCAACTCTTCAAGCGCGGACTGGCCTACCAGTCGGAAAAGCCCGTGAACTGGTGCCCGGCCCTGGGCACCGTGCTGGCCAACGAGGAAGTCATCGATGGCAAATCCGAGCGAGGCGATCACCCTGTGGTGCGCCTGCCTTTGCGCCAATGGATGTTGCGAATCACGGCCTACGCCGATCGGCTGGTGGACGATCTAAAATTGGCGGATTGGCCAGATAGCACGAAGACCATGCAGGAAGAATGGATCGGCCGCAGCGAAGGCGCGGAGGTTAAGTTCCCCTTGGTGGATGGCAATGGCGAATTGGAGATCTTCACCACCCGACCCGACACGCTCTACGGCGTAACGTTCATGGTCATCGCGCCCGAACATCCCTTTGTGGAGCGGCTCACCACGTCTGCGCAAAAGGCCGCGGTGGAGGCCTACGCGAAGCAGGCGCTCAATCGTTCGGATCTGGATCGCAAATCCGCCAAAGAGAAAACCGGCGTGTTTACGGGCGGCTTCGTGACGAACCCGCTAACTGGTCAGCCCGTGCCCGTGTGGATCGCCGATTACGTGATGATGGGCTATGGCACCGGCGCCATCATGGCCGTGCCTGGGCACGATCAGCGCGATTTCGAGTTCGCCCGCAAGTTCGATATTCCCGTCATCCAGGTCGTGAGCGTTGATGGCCAATTGCTTACGGGCGAGATGGCCGAGGCCATGACAGAAGAAGGCTTGGCGGTGAATTCCGGCGCCTACGATGGTCTGTCCACCGACGATTTCAAGAAGAAGGTCACGGAAGATCTGGAGAAATCGGGGCAGGGAAAATTGCGCGTGGAATTCCGCCTGCGCGATTGGGTCTTCAGCCGCCAGCGCTACTGGGGCGAGCCCATTCCCATCTACTTCCCGCTCGAATGCGAAGGCGATCCCCGCACCGGCGCCGCCTACACCATTCGCTACGACCAGCCCTTGGCAGTGGATGAATCGGAACTGCCCCTGCGCTTGCCCGAACTGGAAGACTTCAATCCCGGCCAAGATCCTGCGGGCACTTTGGCCCGAGCGACTGACTGGCGCTTCTTTCAGAAAGATGGCCGCTGGTTCGCGCGAGAAACCAACACCATGCCGCAATGGGCGGGCTCCTGCTGGTACTACCTGCGTTTCATGGACCCCAAAAATCCGAACGCCGCCTGGAGTCAAGAAGCCGCAAAGCAATGGCTGCCCGTGGATCTCTATGTGGGTGGGGCCGAACACGCTGTGCTACATCTGCTCTACGCCAGGTTCTGGCATAAGGTCCTGCTGGATGCCGGGCATCTGAATGTGCCCGAACCCTTCGCCAAGCTCGTGCATCAGGGCATGATCCTGGGCGAAGTGGAATACACCGGCTACAGGTTTTCGGGTGATTTCATTTCCAGAGAATTTGTAGAGAGCGATCCCGAAGGCGGCTACCGCCGCAAGGGCACCAACGAAGCCGTGGAGGCGGTGCGCATCGA
>JAIFMW010000102.1 GCA_020048105.1 Deltaproteobacteria bacterium
GGACTCGCTCTCTTAATGATCCTGCCGCTATTCGTGCTCATTTTCATCCGACGCACCTGGGCCGTGCGAACAGTCCAAATCGGGCTCGTACTGGGCAGCATCGAATGGCTTCTGACCCTTTGGATGTTGGTACAGGAGCGCCGAATGGCGGGGATGCCTTACTTGCGCTTGGCCATCATTCTAGGCTCCGTAGCAGTATTGACAGGGCTTTCGGGCCTCATCCTCCGAACCAAACACTCTTCAGAAGCAGCAGATTCAGGCCGATCACGATGATGGCAATGATCCAAAGGAGCCATTTCTCAACCCCCCGATTCACGTAACTGCCCATGACCTTGCGCGACGAGGTAAGGCTGAGTTGCAGCACGATGGTGATGGGCAGCTGCACGCTCAGCAGGACCTGACTCAGAAGCAGCGCCTTGAAGGTATCAGTGATGAAAAAGACCGCCGCCAGCGCTGGCACCAGCGTAACGAGCAGGCCCAGTTTCGTGCGGCGATCGGCAATGTCGTAGGTGCGGCCAAAGATCCCAGCAAAGATGCTGCCGCCCGCCATTCCGGAGGTAATGGTGGAAGCCACCCCGGCGCAAAGCAAAGCGGACGCGAAAATCAAAGCGGAAGCAGGGCCGACAATGGGCCCCAGCATGGCTTCGGCCTGTTCGAGGGAATCCACGGGCACCTTCTTCTGGAAAAAGGTCGCGGCGGCGAGCAGGATCATGGCGCTGTTGATAGCCCAGCCGACAATCATGGAAGTCAGCGTGTCAAAAAATTCAAACCGGAGGTGGTGTCGAATCGCATCCTCGCCCTGTTCGTGCCATTTCCGACTCTGGATAAATTCGGAATGCAGAAAGAGGTTGTGCGGCATGACCACAGCCCCTAGCACGCTCATGACAATGGTGGTGGAACCCAAGGGTAATTGGGGCTTCACCCAACCCACCAGCGCGCTTGACCAGACCGTATCCACCAGCAATAGCTCGACCAGGAAACCCAGGCCGATGAGTGACACGAAACCCACGATGAGTTTTTCGATGCGCCCATAGGAATTCAAAAACAACAACCCGCCAACCACCACGGCCGTAAGGCAAGCGCCCACGCGAAGCGGTATATGAAACAACATGCCCAGGGCAATGGCCCCACCCATGATTTCCGCAAAGGCCGTGGCAATGGCCGCCAGCACGGCCGAACCCAGGGCAGGCCGAGACACCCATCGGGGCAAATGCTCCGTGGCTGATTCCGAAAGGCAAAGCCCCGTAACGATGCCCAAGTGCGCGGCATTGTGCTGCAGCAGGATCAACATGAAGGTGGACAGCGTAACCACCCAAAGCAACTGATAGCCGAATCCCGCGCCTGCCGCTACGTTGGAGGCCCAATTGCCTGGATCGATGAAACCCACGGCCACCAGCATTCCCGGGCCGAGAAAGCGCAGGGGGCTCCAGGCACCCGGCAAAGGGTTGCGCAAACGCCAATGCTCACGAAAATCGGCCCAGGTTTTCATGGGAGTTTGGATGCCGCAGGGGCCAGAGTCATCCCAGGTCGGTTGTGCATGGTTGCCAGGTTTCGAGCCATGGTTTGAAAAATAGCAGGAAGACCGGGAGAAGTGCAGACAGCGTTAGCTTGGGTACGAAGCCCTCTGCCGCATAATGATCTTTCCCACCACCATTCCGGAGCCTCCATGACCACCTGGACCCTTGATGCCACCGAGAAGCAGGCCTTGCTCGATCGGTTTCTCCGCTACGTCAAGATCGATACGCAGAGCGACGAGGACGCCACCTGTTTTCCCTCCACCGAAAAGCAGAAGGATCTTTCCCGTTTATTGGTAGAGGAACTGAAGGCTCTGGGCTGCATCGATGCAGCCATGGACGAATGGGGCTATGTTTTCGCCACGGTACCCACCAACCTCCCCGCCGCGCATTCCGCCGTGCCTGTCATCGGTTTCCTGGCCCACGTGGACACCTATGCGGGAACCCCTGGTGGTGGCGTTAAACCTCAACTCATCTCCGCCTATGAAGGTGGCGATATTCGCCTAACCGGAACCGGTGATTCGATCACTGTGGCCACAAATCCCAATCTCGCAAATTGCCTGGGCCATACCCTAATTCACACCGATGGCACGACGCTCCTGGGTGCGGACGACAAGGCCGGTATTGCCGAAATCATAACCCTGGTGGCCTGGTTGAAGGCTCACCCAGACTTCCACCACGGTGCCCTGCGCATCGGCTTCACCCCCGATGAAGAAGTGGGGCGTGGCACTGAACATTTTGATGTGACGGCCTTCGGCGCGAACTACGCCTACACGCTGGATGGTTCCGATCTGGGCGAGATCGAAGACGAAACCTTCTGCGCCGATACCGCCATCGTCACCATCAAAGGCCACGATGTGCATCCCGGCTACGCCAAGGGCGTAATGATCAATGCCGTGCGCGTGGCCTCGGCCATCGTCAAACGCCTGCCCCAGGATCATCTTCCGGAAACCACGGAACTCCGCGAAGCCTACCTTCATCCCTACCAGTTCACCGGCGATGTAACCAAGGCCGAGATCAAACTGCTGGTGCGGGCTTTCAGTGAAGAGGAGTTGAAGGAGCAGGAAGACACCCTCCGCGAGATCCTCGCCGAGGTGCAATTGGTCTTTCCCGGTGCGGTGCTCCACCTGGAAGTGAAGACCTCGTACCGCAACATGGGGTACAAAATTGCAGAGGATCCCAAGGTGCTGGAATACGCGCTGGAAGCCGTGCGACGCCAAGGCATCGCGCCCTTGCAGAAGGCCATCCGGGGTGGTACCGATGGCGCTCGGCTGTCCTTCATGGGACTGCTGACGCCCAATATCTTTGCGGGCGGCCAAAGTTTTCATTCAGTCAATGAATGGGTGTCCTTGGAATGGATGGCGGCGGCGGTAGCCGTTTCCATTCAACTTTTGGATGTCTGGGTGGAAAAGAGCCGTTCCTAGCCCCATGGAAACCGTTCAGCGCGTCCTGTTTGTTGACCCTTCCACGGGCTTCTACCGCCTCCGTCGCTATAACGTAGGCGATTACTTTGGCCCCGTGGATCTCGGGCTGCACATCTCGGATCGCTGGCGCAGCCTCAACTTTGGAACAGGACTGTTCGCCGGTTCCATCCTGCCTGGCAGCAACCGCCTGATCGTCACGGGCTTTTCGCCGAGCTGGCGGGGCTTTTTCGTCAGCAGCATGGGCAGTGCGGGACTCGCCTTCGATAATCTGGGTATCAATCTGGTGAGCCTAGTCGGCAAGGCGCCGGTGCCTTCGATTCTTTGCTTGAACCGCAATCACGGCGAGGAAATCGATGTCGAAGTGGTGCCCGTGGATCTGGCCAAGGCCTGGGCGCGAGGCCGAGGTGGCGTGTACGGAATGATGGAAGAAGTGCTGGAGCGCTTTGGTTCGCGCTTTGCAACGGATCCCCGCATCCTGGCCGTGGGCCCCGCTGCACTCGCCACCGACTTCGGCGCCATCGGCAGTGCGCCCATTATCAAAGGG
The DNA here is from genome assembly GCA_020048105.1 of Deltaproteobacteria bacterium. Taxonomy (GTDB): domain Bacteria; phylum Acidobacteriota; class Holophagae; order Holophagales; family Holophagaceae; genus JAYREN01. The sequence continues at coordinate 3,483 of JAIFMW010000102.1, forward strand.
CGGCTCACGGCGGTGGATACCTGGGCGGGTCGAGGCGGCATGGGCTCCCAGATGCTGCAGGAACACGGCATTGCGGCCGTGATTTATGGCGGGACCTTCATCGACGAAGACTTTCGGGATCGCAAGGTCGCCGACGACTGGTTCGAGGAAAAATACCGGCAACGCCTTGCGGCCAAGGACTTTGAAGCCACCACCAAGTACCGTTTCGATCCCAAGTTTCAAACGGGCGGCACCTTTGGCATTAACTACGCTTCCATCAAGGGGCGCATGCTCAGTTTCAACTATCAGAGCATTTTCGAAACTGAGGATGCACGGTTGGACCTCCATCAGCGGTTTGTGCTGGATCACTACCTAAAACAATTCAACGAAGAAACCATTCAAACCCGCAGCCAAGCCACCTGTGGTGAACCCTGCGCGGCCCTTTGCAAGAAATTCCAAGGGGACTTCAAAAAGGATTTCGAACCCTACCAAACCATGGGACCACTCTGCGGCATTTTCGATCAGCGCGCGGCGGAGCGCCTAAATGGCAAAGCCGATGCGGCGGGCTTCGATGGCATCGCCATTGGCGGCGTGCTGGCCTGGCTCATGGAATGCCTGATCAAGGGCGATCTCACACCGGCGGAACTGGGTGTGGGCGCCTTGCCGAATTGGAAGCTGGAGGGTTTTGACGTGGTGCAGGATTCCATGCAAAACGCCGAGCTGGGCGTGCAACTCATGAACGCCATTCTCGAAAAACGTGGCCTGCTAGATCTTTCCGAGGGTGTTCGAAAATGGGCGCGACTGGTGAAACGCCAAAAAGGCGTGCGCATTCTGGATAGCTTTGTGCACACTGCCAACGGTCGTCGCGGCTGGATGGTGCCCAACCAGTACTGGACTCCCGGTGTGCTGGCCCCCATGGCGATCATGGGCAAGTACTACATGTTCTATGGCCCCGAGTTCTTTGCACCGCGCACGCTGGGGCGCATTTGCGCCGAGCGCTTCAAGGCGGAACTGGTTATGGACAACCTGGGCGTCTGCCGCTTCCATCGCGGCTGGGCCGAGGAGATGCTGCCTGAAATCATGGAAAGCCTCTATGGCCAGCGCGAAGCCTTCCTGCAAGCCATCGAAGTGGCCGCCAGTCGTATCAATAGCCGCAACGCCTCGATCTACTGGGAATCCGAGCGCAACCTGGATTTCCTGCTCACCTATCTGCGTCGCCGCCGCGATATTGATGGCGACCAGAATGCCGAACTCGCCACCTGGATTGAAGCCTTCGAACGCGACAAAAAGGAAGCCGGACTGTCCTGGTGGTTCGAGCTCAAAAAAGGCATCGACGAAAGCCTGCGAGCTTTCCTCTAGTGCGTTTCGTGCTGCGTGTTCTCCTGGCTCTGGCCTCGATTCCGGGCATCGTTGTTCACGAACTAGCCCACCAGGTGTTCTGCCACCTCACGGGTACTCGGGTGCTCAGGGTGCGCTACTTTCGCTTTGGCATTCCTCCCGGCTATGTTTTGCACGAACGCCCCCGTTCGGCGTTCCGACATGTGCTGATCGGGCTAGGGCCGCTGTTTGTGAATAGCGCGCTGGCCTTTGGTCTAGGCTGGGTTTCGTTGAAGGGCTTGGTACCTGCAGAATCCATTTGGCTGCAAAAAGTCGTGCCACTCTGGCTGGCCATCGCCATTGGTATGCACGCCTTTCCCAGCTACGGCGATGCGGAATCCATCCTGGATGCCATCTGGAGTCGCGGAGCGGGCTTACTGGCCAAGATCTTCGGGACTCCCATCGCCCTGCTCATGTTCCTCGGCGCCTTCCTGGCTAACCTTGGCTTGGATTTAGTTTTCGGTGTGGGCATTGGCGTTGGGCTGCCGCTCTACTTACTGAAGGGCCTCAAATAGCCTGTTCCTGCCTCAGAGGGAAAAGCAGGGTAAAGGTAGTGCCCTGGCCCACTTCACTTAAAACACGCACCTTCCCTTGGTGGGCCTCCACGATGCGGGAAACAATGGCTAGGCCTAGACCGACACCAAGATTGGCATCCTTCAAAGAGGCTTGGCGATAGGGATCGAAGATGTGGCAAATCTGGTCGGGTGCAATTCCGGAACCGTTATCGCTCACTTCAAAACAGAGCCTGGGCTGAGTCGTGTTTTGATCGTAACTGGCGACCAAGGTGATGGTGCCGCCCTGGGGCGTGTATTTCAGGGCGTTGCCTAAGAGATTGGAAAGGGCGCGTTCCACCTTGCCAGGGTCGGCAGTGAACTCAGGCAAGCCCTCGGCGCTTGGCGAAAGGAGCGTAATTTCCTTTTTGCTGCACTGCGACTCAAAGGCGCCACGCACGGCCACGAGAATACTTTCGGCATCCACCTTGGCGAGATCCAGGGGCATGCCACCTTCTCGGGTGCGGAACACTTCAAGCATGTCGTTGAGCATGGTGATCATGTGGCGAATGCTTACTCGTGCGCGCCCCAGTAAGCGCAGATTCAAGGTCTGTTCCTCTTCCATGATGTCCAAAGTGCCCATGATGGCCGTGAGCGGAGACCGAAGATCATGCACGAGCATGGCCGTGAGTTTTTCCTTTTGGCGATTGGTCTCGTGGAGGCGCGCATTGGCCAGGGCGAGGGCCTCCGTTCGCTGAGTCACCCGGGTTTCTAATTCAAGGGTGTTTTTCCTTAACTGGGCCAAACGCCACTTGAGCCCTCCACCGACCAGCACGCTGCCAAAAACCATTGAAGCGGTAAGGAACCACCACGTCCGGTACCAAGGAGGCAACACTCGAATGCGCAGGCTAACCCCCTGTTCATTCCAAAGGCCATCGGAATTGGAACCCTTCACACGCAGGGTGTAATTGCCGGGTGGAAGCGTTGTAAAGGTCAGCAGGTTCCGGTTGCCAAGCAGGCTCCAACGGTCCTCGAGTCCTTCGAGTCGGTACTGGTATTGGTTCTGTTCAGGGGCCACGAAGTGCAGAGCCGCAAAGGTGAAGGTGACCACGGTATCCCCGGGCAGCAGCGTGAGTTCCGAACTCTCAGTGATGCTCTTAGTCAGGATCTTTCGATCCTGGAAGGGCTTATCTATCGGCACAGGCTGGTTGAACAACTGAAAATCCGTCAGAACCAAGGCCGGCACGTTGGCATTGATCGTAATGTCGTCGGGATGGAAAAGATTGAAACCCCGGGTGCCTCCGAAAAAGAGTTCACCCGAAGCTGCCCTAAAGGAGGCCCGGCGCAAAAATTCGTTTCCCTTGATCTGATCCTGAGCACCAATGGCTCGCCCCTTGAGGGTGCGCCGATCGAAGCGGTAGAGGGCTCGACTCGTGCTTACCCATAGAATCCCTTGGCTGCCCTCCTCAATGGAGGTAATCACGGTGGTCGGAAGACCAGCATCTGTATCGACTCGGGCAAAAATCGGCTTGGGTCCATTCCAGGGTGGGATCTCCATGCGGTTAAGCCCACCACCGTTGGTGCCAGCCCAGAGAATGCCCTCGCCATCAATATGAAGGCAGAACACATTTGCATAATTCAGCGAACCCGGTTTTCCATCGGGGCGGTAGACCCGGACTTCCCCTGTATCGGGTCGAAAACGGGCAATGCCATTGAAGGTAGCCAGCCACAGGGTGCCAAAACTGTCCTCGCGAATATCATCCACGGTATCCGTGCCCAGAGCCTTATCCCTGATACTGAAGGCCTTGACGTTCCCCGTGGCAGGGTCAAAGCGACTCAATCCACCATCCATGCTGCCAACCCAGAGATTCCCCCGGCTATCTTCGCGAATGCAGTTAACGAAGTTGCTCCGCAGGCTCGCGGAATTGCCGGTTTTATTCCGGTAATGGGTGAACCGAGGGCGTTCGCCGGGGGCGGTACCATCCACTCGGAATAATCCACCCGCAAATCCGCCACCCCAGAGCCGCCCAAGGCGATCCTCATACAAACAGGTCACCACGTCATCCTGTAAAGAGCCCACCCCAGGCGCTGAGCGGAAGTGCTCGAAATCAAGTGCTTCGCCCCCACGTTTGGGGATTGCCCGATTCAAACCCGCAGCTTCGGTAGCGACCCAAAGACTGCCGAAGCGATCAACCAATATGGCATTGATCGCGTTACCACTCAGGCTCGTGCTATTGGAGGGATTGTGAAGGTATTTCACCAAGTTACTGCGTTCCCGTTCCTCACCGAAGGCGTTGAGCGCAACCTTATTCAGGCCTGAGACATAACACCCCACCCATAACACGTTGGACCGATCCTCATAAATCGATTCCACGGCATTGCTGCTCAAACTAAAGGGATCCCGAGCATCATTCACAAACCGCCGAAAGCGAGGTGGATCTTCCGGACGCGGCCGGGGCAGCATGCGGTGCAGGCCACCGCCATCGGTACCGATCCACAATGTCCCAGCACGATCGGAAACGATTCTACGCACATGATCCTTCCCAAGCGCACCGGGCATTCCGGATTTCGCAAGGTGGCGCTGAAACCGGGTTTGACCGGGAAGCAGGCTAAACAGCCCCTGTTCGCATCCGATCCAAATAACGCCATGCGGATCCTCCCCGATGGCATTGATATCCCTTGGTGCTGAGCCATCGGTGGGCGCTGTGAAAGCCTGGAAGGTAATGCCACTGGCACCCCTTTCCACTCGAGCTAAACCACCATCCTGAAATCCCAGCCACACCTGCCCTTTGTTGTCGCACAGGATGGCCCGGGGATCAAAACCCGGAAGGCTACCGAGTTTGGCAGGGTTGGGCAGAAAGATTACGGGGACCGGGTTGGGCGCTAGGACCTGAACACTAGAGAAAAGGGCAAGGCCACTCCCATAGGTGCCAACCCAAAGATTCCCGTCCTTATCCTCGGCCAGGGTCGTGATGTCCTGGGGCGCTTCCGGATCAGCCTGAGTCAGGGACACACGCTGGAACGCATCATGGTCCCGATCATAGCGATGCAGGCCTCCGGACATAGTGCCCACCCAAAGGTTGCCATTGCGATCCTCCAGAAGGGAGGTAATCCAGTTCGCCCGCAAAGAGCGGGAATTGCCCTCCTCCCGGCGAAAGGGCCTAAACGTAGTTCCGTCATAACGGTTCAGGCCATCCTCGGTGCCAAACCACATGAAGCCGCGCTTGTCCTGAAGGGCCGCATACACAGTGCTTTGAGATAAGCCCTGGCTCACACTTAAATGCTGAAATTGAACCGGGGTTGGCCGGGAAGTCCAGGGGCGCAGGCGGTTCTCTTCCCCTTGCAACCCGCAAGCGATCACCAGGCTTAGAAGAATATTGAGCCAGCGCTGCATTTACCTTCCCCGGAGAATGCTTCGGCAAGTTCGGCTCGCGATCTTAGAACAGAATCCTCGACCTTCCCCTACCGATCCCGATGCCCGACACTTGTCCCATGGTCGATATTGGTTTCAGTGCCCCCCGTCCCGCTCAGATTCGCCGCTTGGGGCGTGTTTTTTACGAGGCCGGTCTGCGAATGCAGAAGGCCCTAGCTCTGGATGTGATGGGCGGGGTCCTGCCCGATCAGATCCTGGTACTGGAACACCCTCCCGTCTTTACCTTGGGGCGCAACGCCACCCGCCAGGATATTCACGTTAACGACGCCTTTCTGGAAGAGCGTGGCGTCGAAGTGTTTGAAACCGACCGGGGCGGCCAAGTCACGTACCACGGGCCGGGCCAAGTGGTGGTCTACCCCATTTGCAATCTGGGCGATGGCCGCAAGGATCTAGGCCGTTTCGTGCGGGGCCTAGAGGAAGCCATGATTCGCACCGCCGCCGATTTTCAGGTGATGGCCGAACGCCTGGAGGGCTTTCCTGGCGTGTGGGTCAACACCGAGCGGGGCTGGGAAAAACTCGGCGCCTTGGGCATTCACCTGAAGCGATGGATCTCCACCCATGGCATCGCCTTCAACGTGGCGCCCGAACTGCACCATTTCCGCTGGATCACGCCCTGTGGCATCACCGACAAGGGCGTTTGCAGCCTGGCCGCGCTACTGGGCGATGCGGCTCCCACCTGGGAACAGGCCGCCGAACGGCTGGTCCACCACATCACCGAAGTCTTCGCCTATGAGCCGCTACCGGTGCAACCCCATTCCCACACCGTTTCAGCCCTTACCTGGCGCCGTGGCCCCACGGGCCCCGAGGTTCTCATGATGCTGCGCCAACCTGATCAGGGCCTCTGGTGGTCGAGCGTCACGGGCCTTCTAGAACCCGGTGAAACCCCTGAAATCGCAGCCCATCGCGAACTGCGCGAAGAAGCTGGCCTCTCTGGAACTCTCAGCACCTTGGATTTTTCTCATACCTTTTGGGTGGATCCCGTGCTGCTGGGACTTCCCCCAGGAGAACCCCGCTTCAACACCGAGACCTGCTTCCACGTGGAAGTGGCACCGGATGCCACCGTGCAATTGGCCCTCGAAGAACACAGTGAATATCGCTGGTGCGGCCTGGATGAAGCCCTCCTGCTGATGCGCTGGGATGGCTCCAAGCACGCGGTCAAATTATTACGAAGGATCCTAAGCGCCTGATTATCCGCCACTCACCGGCGGCATTAGAGCCACTTCATCCCCGTCCATCAGCACCGTTTCCGGGCCAGCAAAGCCTTGGTTCACGGCCAGGAGTGCTTCCTTGGGCAGAGCTGCAAACCTCGATTCCAGCAACAAATCCGCCAAGGTCGTCCGCTCGGGAAGTTCCCAATCCAGGTTTTCGAAGCCAAGCAGATCGCGATACCTGGCGAAGGCGCGGAGTTGAATCTTCATTTCGGGCTCCAACTATGCCGAATTTCCCCGGCAGGGTTCAGACCCGAGACTCCGGATTGGCTGCTGAGGCCCAGTTGCAGCACGAGATCGCCTAGGCGCATTTCGATTTGACCACTGAGCGTGGTGACACCCCCCGCCTTCTTCTGGGTGAAGACCAAGGGCACTTTCCAGCTCTGGAATGCGAGCGTTTTCCCCAGGGTGACGGTGCTTTCGGAGGTGCCCGAACTGCCCGGTCGCCAAACCACGTTGACGCGGTCCAGATTGAAGGTACGCCGCATCCGTTCTTGAAAATCCGCCAGGGCCAAGGTCGTCAGCAACCCGGTGCTGGTCTTGGCCAAACCGTAGGACAAGGCCGACGAGGCGTTGGAGGTTGATCCAATCGTGGGCGCCAGAGAAGGATCGATGAGAATCGCCGTGACTTCATCCCTTCGCAAGGCCGGGGTGGAAGTGGGTCGCATTTCGAGGCCATCTAGCGTCCCGCGAATCTGCAAATTGACTAAGTAGGGCGGCACATCAACTCGGCCTTGAATATCCAGCAGGGGATTGCGGCTTCGAGGATCTAGAAAATCGATGGAACCTCGTTCCAGCACAATATCGCCCGCCGGCAGCAGGTTGGTAATGCGCCCGCCCGGCAGAAAGACCATCTTTCCCTTCAAACCCGGTTGGGCCAGGGTGCCTCGCACGTAAAAGGGGCCTTCCGGTCGCCCTTGGAGCTTCAGCAGATTGGTCTCGAAAACCCAGGGATTCACCAACTGCAGTTCGAGGGCGAGGTCGATGCGCGACAAAGGATCGTCGGGATCCAAGCCCGAGGCTCCCGACAAATTTCCAAGGCTATTGGAAAGGATCAGATCCCGCAGATTGATATCGGCCCGATAGAGCATCCGGTTGGCCCGCAGGGTGCCCGAAAGCGTGCCACCATCCTCGTCATTGCCTTTCAATTTGGCGTTCAGGCTGCCCTGAAGCTCAAAGCCTTCCGGGATATCGCGGAACTCAAAATCATTCAAACGGACTTCCAGCAGATAGTCTTCAAGCCCACCGAGCCCCCACTTGGCTTCGCCCCAGAGTTTCAATTTGCCTTGAGCCATCGTGCCCAAGGCGGGCTCTTCTTCCGGCAACAGAATTTTCCGCCCTTGGAAACGAACGGTGAACCCCAGATCCTCCACGCTCTGCGGGTAGCCCCGGATCAAGAGGCTGCCCTGTTTTAAGCGCAATTCGCCATCCAGGGTGGGCTCTTCGTAGGGACCCCCCACGGCCAACTCAAAACTGGCGCTGCCGTTGGGTTCCAGATCGCTCAACAAACTGTAGGAATCCAGTTCCATCAAATGGTTCGCAATGGGCTTGAGCTTGGCCAGTTCGGCGGAACCCTCGAGCTTCAGAGCCATCGGTGTGGTGGCATCAAAGGGCACCTTCCCTGAGGCCCGGAAGGAGGCGACATTCCCAGCGGCCCCCGTGGTGGCATTGTTCCGGCCCACCAACCGCAGATCAAAATTCGCACCTCGAGCATCGCCCTCCAGGGCCGTAGCTTGCTCTTGCGAAAGCTGGAAGCCATCGAAGGAACCGACCAATTCGTTGAGATTGCCTTTCCAGGCCAACCCCTGCTCATTCCAAAGCCCATCGGCCACAGCTGTTAACCGCAGGTCCTGGATCAGGTCCCGGCTCAATCGGGTGGCCAATTGGGTCGTATCGGCGGTGCCGGGTTCGATCCTTACATCGACAGAGCCAACCATGCCCTTGGGGGTATTCCATCCCATGGCAGACAGAAAGGGTCGCTCCTTACCAAACATCCCCACCTGCAGATCGAGGCCCTCAAAGGTGTTGTGAAACGAGCCCTCGAGCCCTTCGAGGCTTTGATCCCCCAAAAAGAGGCGTCCTCCTCGGAAGGTGACCTGTCCCTGAGGCAGTTCGATAGGTCCCATGGGTTGCGTCCAGGGCCCATCCAGCCGAGCGTCCACCTTGGCCTGAAAACGTGGCCCGGGAATGCCTAAAGCCTCCGAATCCACATCTCCCTTCAGCCAGGTCTGCCAGGTTCGGCGGCGCAAATCCATGTTCATGCCGCCCTGCAGGGCCAGCAATCCGACCATAGGTTCGCCATCCTGCCCCAGGGTGGCCAGACTTTCGCCCAGGCGCAGATTCTTGACCTGAATTTGGTCTCCCTCGATATCCATGGCGAAATCGCCGCACACGGCGGGCAGTGTCAGGCCATAGACCTTGGACCCTTCCGCCTGGGCGCTGCCCTCGAGAAGGATTCGCGAGAAGGGGCCATGCAACCGTGTCCAGCCACTGGCCATGCCCTCGATACGAATTTCGTCGAGATCCAGGTCGGCAGCCTTCAGCCCTTCTTCGATGGGAAGACGGAAGGCGCGGTAACACATGTCCATCTGGTCGACACCGGCTGGTAAATCGGCCCAGGTGAGCCAAATGTCGCCCCAGCCGCGCCCTTCACCCTTGAGCAGTTCGATATTTTGAACCCGAAGTTCATTGCGATTGATGGTCACTTCAGCGCGAAGAAGGTCGGCGCCGGCGCCGTGCCAGCGGGCATCCTGGACCTTGCAATCACCCGCAAGCTGCAATCCCTCCGAGGGGTTCCAACGCACTTGGGCCTGGGCCTGAACTTGGCCAGACATCCGATAGGGCACAATGATGCGCTTCGTTTTGGGCCCTTCGGCATCGCCAATTTCCCAAGCACCCAGAACCTTGGCCACCACCGAGGCATCGGTATCGACCGTGCCATCGGCTGAAATGTTGCGCACCCCGCGCTTGCCGAGAGCACCCAAAACGCGCCCCTGAAACGCAAGTTCCGGAAGGTGCAATTCCACCGCTTCAGCCTTAAGCTGGCCCTTTTTCAGTTCCACCTGCGCCTTGCCAACATCGGCCCCACCCTGGGTAAAACCCACCTTAAGATTCAACACCACGCTATCCAGCGAGGGCATCGTGGAGACCACATTACCGTTTGGCAACGTTTTCCAGAGATCGCCCGGCACAAAGGCATCCCCTTCCAGATTGAGCTGGGCCTTGGATAAGAAATCCGCTCTTACCAATGCAGCTGCCGGGGCCAGCCCCACCTCACGGCCTTTGACCTGAAGCCGACTACCCTCCCCAGCTCGCCAGCGGCCTTGAGCTTCCAGCGAACCATCCGCAGAAGCCCAGGCTAGGCGTTGAATGCTGGCTTGGCTAGAAGTCCCGCTGGCGGAGAGTTCCAAATTGCCGGGAGTCAGTTTCAATTGAGGGCTTTTTAGATCGTGACCACTCAGAGCGATCGTCCAGAGAGGTTCTCGAAGCAGACCCGAGGCCTCCGCCTTGAAATCCAGAGTGCCGGTGCCATCGCCCCCATGGGGAGCCAACAATCGCCGCAATTGCCCAAGGTCCAAATGACCACTCGTGGAAGAAGTCACCTTCTCTGTTTTGGGATCGAAGCTCCCCTTCAGGGTCACTTGGGATTGCCCTAGCTTCAGCCCGGATTGAATAATTGCCAGAGTGCCCTGATTGATTTCGCCCTGCATCGCGAACTGCCCTTTAAGGGCCGCGGGGCCTTGGCCTGCCTCCATATCCTTTAGCCCAAGAAAGAGTTTGAGGTGCTTGGCCCGTTCGCCTTGCCCATGGGCCGAAAAGGAGGTCTGGAATACCGGCATTCCCCAAGCGGGTTCGTTAACCCTGAGGAAACCCTCCAGGATGGAAATTCGATCCACTTCCCAGGAGAGTTCGGTTTGTTTGGGAGGCCGCTCACGCAACCGAATCTGCGCAAGGTTCGCCGCATTCAGGTGGATAACGGGGCGCTCTACAATTAGGTTCCGGATGTGCAATTTCCCCCGAATGGCAGAGACCAAATCCACGCCGAATTCGATTTTCCTTGCACGGAATAGATCCCCGCCCAGTCGAGGTTCCACGGCCACGAAGCGCCCTTGGAGCAAATGGTATTCCAAGCCATCCCACTGAAGCCCAAGGCCGATCTCGGCTCGCACCGCATCATCCGCCTGCCGAGCGACCCAACGAGCCACAGCCGGTCGTCGCAGCGTCCAGTTCACCGAACCCACCAGGACCGAACCCGTCACCAAGGTGTACGTGATTCTGCGAAACCAGCGACGGGACCACAATGCCCGGAATCCTACCCGGCCCGGCGCTTCCATTTCAGCCCTTCTCCCCACAACTTGGGCAGGTTGCGGCATTGCGCGGTAAGGGTCGATAGCAGAAGCGACAGAGACGAGGCTGTGTGTTGGTGCTGGGGCGCTGAGAGGAAGGTGGCGTTTTCATCACGGGCAGACCTGCACTGCCCAGGGGCCGCGTTTCTTTGGCCATGGAATCCTTCAACCTGCGCAGATCCTCCAGCAAGGCATGGGCAGATAAATACCGCTCACCCAGATTCACCATCAGCGACTTCATCACCACTTCCGAAAAGGCCTTCGGCACGGCTTGGTTCTTTAGATGCGGTGCCACCACGGGCTGAGTCTGGAACGCCTGGGCGATCTTCACCGGGTCCGCGTCATAGAAGGGCACGGTGCCCGTGAGCATTTCGTACATCGTGATGCCCAAACTCCAAAGATCGCTTTGAAACACCGCACGGCCTCGGAAATGCTCGGGAGACATGTATGGCGGGCTGCCAATCCGGGTGCGGGCAAAAAGATCCTGAGTCGCCAACACACGCGAAGTTCCGAAATCCGTCACCTTGGCGACGCCTTCGGCGGTGAGCAAAATATTGGCGGGTCGCAGATCGCGATGGATGACCTTGTGGGAATGCGCTAAGCCAATGGCCGAGGCCACGTCGATAGCGATATCCAGTGCCCTCAGAGGGTGCAGGCAACGCTCGCGACGGATGTATTTATCCAGGCTTTCACCGTCAACGTATTCCATCACCATGAAGAAGGTGTCGTCCTTCTTTTCCACCGTGATCAATTCAACGATATTGGGATGTTTCAAGCCCGCCATGATGCGGGGTTCTTGCAACAGACTCTGTTCATCTTGCTGGTGGTGCGGTACCTTCAGCGCCACCTTGCGATTGAGCAACTTGTCCTCGGCCAGGTAGACCGTGCCAAACCCGCCCGCACCAAGTCGGTCGAGGATCTGGTACTTGCCCAGCATTTGTTCTTTGGAAAGCAAAGACACTCCCACGTTTCCACCAGAATGCCCTGAAACGAGGGTTTGGTGGGAGATGGCATTAAAAAACACGCCCCGAAAAGACGGGGCGTGTTGGGTGACGGCTTTGGGTGAGCCCAAGAAAGCCTTCAAGGTCTTGGAATAGCGCGGATGGCGAATCCTGTTCGCATCCTTTGGATGCTCACAAATCCGCCCCCAGCATTAGCCGAAGGACCCGCGGGTTAGCCCAAGAAAGCTTTAAGCGTCTTGGAATAGCGCGGATGGCGGATTTTTCTCAACGCCTTGGACTCTATTTGCCTAATACGCTCGCGGGTGACAGCAAATTCGCTGCCGACTTCTTCGAGGGTATGTTCCGAGGCCTCATCGCCAACACCGAAACGCATGCGGAGAACCTTCTCCTCACGCTCGGTCAGCGTCTGGAGCACGGAATTGACGGTCTCCTTGAGGCGCTGCTGAACGACCTGCTCCACGGGGGAAGTGACCGTCTTGTCTTCGATGAAGTCACCAAGGTGGGAATCTTCCTCTTCGCCGATGGGCGTTTCGAGGCTGATGGGTTCCTGAGCAATCTTCATGACCTTGCGCACCTTGGACACGGGCATGTCCATGGCATGGGCAATTTCCTCGCTCGAAGGTTCGCGCCCCAGCTTCTGCACCAGCTCACGCTGGGTGCGGATCAGCTTGTTGATGGTCTCGATCATGTGGACAGGAATACGAATCGTCCGGGCCTGATCCGCGATGGCGCGGGTGATGGCCTGACGAATCCACCACGTGGCGTAGGTAGAGAACTTGAAGCCACGGCTGTATTCGAACTTGTCCACGGCCTTCATCAAACCGATGTTGCCTTCCTGAATCAGATCCAGGAACTGCAGGCCACGGTTGGTGTAGCGCTTGGCGATGCTGACCACCAGACGCAAGTTGGCTTCGATCAATTCGGCCTTGGCACTGCGACTGATGCTTTCGGCGTCCTTGAGCGTGGCGTAGTCCGCATGGAAATGCTCGGTGTTGGTTTCGAACTTGGCGAAGAAGCGCACCAGTTCGGCCTCGATCTGAGTAATTTCCTTTTCGTATTTATCCTTGAGGCCCGCAAAGGCAGGATTTTTTAAACGATCCTTGAGCTCCCGGAGACGGCGCTCACCTTCCCGCACCTTGGTGTGGTTGTGGGTGATCTTGTCGATCAGGCGCGTCACGGCCAGGCTGTTGAGCCCCAGGCGACGAACTTGACGGGCCACCCGGCCCCGAGCCAACAGGATTTCACGATCGATTTTTCGTTTCTTGGGCAGGGTTTTGCCGCTGGCCTTCAGTTCGATGACATCCTGCAAGGCCTGCTCGTAGGACAGTAATTTTTCGAACTGATGATGCACATGCTGTGTGGCCGAAGTGCTCTCGGCGTCTTCGTCCTCGTCCACCTCGTCGGAGAGACCCACGACTTCGCGGATCTTACCGGGGTTTTCTTTAAGCATCTTGCCAATATCGATGAGGAGACTGGCGGCGAGACGTGAACGCGACAGAGCACGCATGACGCGACGAACACCCATCTCGATGCGCTTGGCGATTTCGACTTCATCCTCGCGCTTCAGAAGCGGAACGGTTCCCATTTCCTTGAGGTACATTCGGACGGGATCGTTGAATTTATCGCTATCGGGCGAATCGATTTCGCCTTCTAAGTCTTTTTCCAGCTTGGAAGGAATTCCCGCGGCGGAGGCTTCGGGCTCCAACTGCTCACGATTGGCGAGCGCTTCTTCCTCGGTGACACCAACGCCTACGCCCAGTCGCCCGAACATGGTGATGATGTTTTCCAAATCCGCAGGCAAGGATGCCGACGGCGGGAGGAATGAATTTAATTCATCCACCAGGACAAAGCCGCGGGTCCTGCTTAGCGAGATGAGGGCTTTCGTGAGCTGAAAATAATTGTCACGCGGTGCGGTCGGATCCATCAAGACCTCAAAGAGCCACGGATCTTGCGATCCTGGGAGAAACAACCTGCAAAGAAGAGCAGACTTGGTTGATGGGTAGAACAATCCCATAATGCCAAGATCGTCCGGAACCTCTCAGTATAGGAGGCTTCCTGATTTATGCAAGGGTTAGAAAATTAGAATGCCGTAGATCGGCGGCTACGCTGCTGCTTCTGCAATATCGATTTCCGCCTCAGTAGATCCATCAGGCGAGATTCAACTTGCCGGTGCACAAAGGGATCCGCCATGGTCGCAGGATCTTGAATTTGGCGATTGAGGGCCTGAATTTCCCGCTGAACATAAGCTGCTTCGAGTTTCTGAATGGCACCCTCGGGAGCCAATTCAGCATCATCTTTGGCTGCCCAAGCAGCCTGGGCATGACGCAATGCAGCCAGCGCACCTTCGGGGATGCCCTCATCTTCACCTTCTGCATCCAGCAGACATTGCAGCAAGGGAGCACCCGTAAGGCTTTCCCACCACGTGGCTGGCAGTTCTTCCACGCGACGGCGAACCTCCGGATCCTGACACAGCGCCAGGAAGGGCCGCAGCAGATCATCCACTTCCTCGCCGATGCTAGGCGTCGATTCCACCGCTTCATGGCTGGGTTGAATGGCCCGGCTCCGTACGGCGTGATCGAATTCATTGAGCGGAATCTGCAACTGATGGGCAAGGCTTGCGAAAAGCTCACGCCGTTCAGGCGTGTTGGGCAAAAAGCCCAGGAATTCCGCTAGCTCCCGGAGGGCGGCCATGCGGTCGGGAATTCGCCGCACATCCTTGCCACTCAGGGCGCGATTGATCACAAAACTCGTCCAATCTGGCGCATTGCGGACCAGTTCTCGAAAGGCTTCAGCGCCAAGCTTGAGACACCAGGTATCGGGGTCTTCTCCCAAGGGCAGCAACAGCAGGCGGACGTCAAACCCGGCGGGCAGCGCCAACTTCAGTGCCTTTTCCATGGCCCGGATGCCTGCGGCATCGCCATCAAAACAAAGCACGAGACGCTTGGAAAAGCGCCCCAACATCTGGAGATGATTCTCCGTGAGAGCCGTTCCCAAGGGAGCCACCGCTTGATTCACGCCCTCTTGGTGGAGTTGCAGCACATCGAAGTAGCCTTCCACGACCAAGGCGCCATCCTTGAAGCCGCCCTTGGCGCGATTGAAACCAAACAGCACCGACCCTTTGCTGAAGAGCTGGGTTTCCCGGGTGTTCAGATATTTGGGCTTATCGTCCCCGAAGGCCCGACCCCCAAAAGCAATGAGTCGACCGCGGGCATCGTGAATGGGAATCGTTAAACGATTCCGCAAAAAATCGATCATCGTCCCGCGTTCACTGCGCGCCGCCAGCCCTGCCTGCTCGATCAATTCCGGCGAGAACCCAGCCTTGCGCAAATGGCCGATCAGATTTTCCCAGCCTTCGGGCGCGAATCCGAAACCGGCCTCCCGACCGAATGCTTCCGTGATGCCCCGGTTCTTGAGGTAATCCATGGCCTTGGGCGATTCCTGCAGCTTGCCTTGGAAGTAGGCCTGGGCACTATCCAGAGCCGCCCGTAGACGCTCCTCCAGATCCATATCTGCCGCCGAACGCTCGCGCTGCTTGGGCAACTCGATGCCCGCCTGCCCTGCCAATTGCTCTAAGGCTTCGGGAAAACTCAAGCCCTCCCGCTCCTGGAGCCAGGAAAAGGCATCTCCATGCTTGGCGCAGCCAAAGCAATGATAGAAACCCCGATCTCCCATCACCTGAAAACTGGGACTTCGCTCCGAATGAAAGGGACAAAGCCCCACCCAGGCACTACCCTGTTTGCGCAGCTTCACCGCTTGGCCCACCAGGGCCACCAAATCAGTCGCGTCTTTCACGCGTTGGACGAGTTCACGGTCACGCATCGGAACTTACCAGCGTAGCGGGAACCAGAGAGGAGACGGCGAAGGTCGAAAAAAACAGAGTGCATTGTATTTTTTCTAGTGAAGTAAAATATTTTACCGCCACACTTCGCCCTCCCATGGCAATCTGGATCGTCGCGAATGGAGAAATGCCGATGAACAACCAAATCCTCGATACCGTTTTGCTCTTTTCCTTGCCCGCCTCGGGCAAATCGGAAACCCGCACATTCATGTCCAGCCTTACGCCTGAACAATGCGTGCAGGAAATGGCCATGGGCCCCACGGTGCAGTTGGACGACTATCCCTACGTGCACCTGATGCACCGCATCGACGAAGAAATGGTCGCCCACGGCTGGAAGCGCGCCTTCTACCAGGGCCCCACCCGCCCTTTCCAGGATGATTGGACCTGGGCCGTGCTCATCGAGCTGCTCAACGAAGACTACGAGTGCCTGGTCAACCGTCGCACCACCAATCCCACTAGTGCTGGCCAGGCCATCATGGATCGCCTGGATTGCGCCCGCGCCAAGGTCGGCCTCAGCGAGGCCATGGCTGAAATCCCCTACGGCATCCGCGCCAAGGTGGCCGAGGCCATCGAAGCCGAAGCCCGTCACGAACTCGACGTACTGAACGCCACCTGCAGTCAGGATCGCACGGGCAAAACCATCGTCATTGAATGCGCCCGCGGTGGGCCCAACGGCAGCGCCTTTCCCATCTGCCCGCCCCACGGCTACTGGAGCGCCTTCCAGCAGCTCAGCCCCCAGATTCTCGAACGCGCCAGCATCCTTTATGTGTGGGTGGATCCCGCCGAAAGCCGCCGGAAGAACATTGAGCGCGGCCTACCCAACGCCCAGGGCAGCATCCTGAACCACAGCGTGCCCATGGAAGTGATGCTCGCCCACTACGGCACCGACGACATGGCCTGGCTCATCGAGCAGTCCGACAAGCCCGACACCGTCAAGGTCGAGCGCATCGTGGAAGTCGGCGATAAATACGAAACCAAGACTTACTACCTCCCCGCCGCCCGCTTCGATAACCGCAAAGACAAAACCAGCTTTGTCCGCAAACCCAAGGCCCAGTGGCAGCCTGAAGAGATGAAGGCCCTGCATGATGGGCTGGCCGGGGCGTTGCAGACGGTGCGGAAGGTTAAAAACGGACTGTAATTCTTCACAATCTCCGCTTCCGATCCATTAGGTTTCGATCGCGAATCCAGCTGCATCTGCCTTTTAAAAGTCTTCGGGTTCGAGGGGAGCGCATTCCATTCTGCGCACCCCTCGAACCCGTTGCGGAATTGAGCGAAATGCCCCAATCCATCATGCCGGCCCACTATCGGAAGCAAGGCGAATTCCCAGGCATACTTTAAAGCAGAAACGAGCGACCTCCAGCCCGATGGACCGTAGGCATACAGCAAAAGGACTCCCAATGTTCCTTCCCTTTCTTCTTCCCGCCCTAATCGCCCAGGTTCCCGCTCCTCCCACTGAGCGGACGGCCATCGAAAAACCCATCCTGTCCTACTTCCGGTACCACCAGACGGGAGATCCCAAGGGCCTCTCCGAAGCCTTTCACCCAGATGCCCTGCTGCAATGGGCCGAGGGTGGTCAACGAAAAATATTGACCCAAGCGGATTGGATTGCCCGAGCCGAAAGCCAAGCCACCAAGGCCGCTGGCAAGCCACGGCCCGAAGTGCGCTGCCAGATTGCCTCGCTGGAAATTACCGGAAATGCGGCCGTCGTAAAGGTGATCCTGGACTATCCAACCTTTCGTTTCATCGACTACATGCACTTACTCAAGCTCGATGGTGGCTGGAAGATTGTGGACAAGATCTACCACCGGGAAGAGGGCAAGCACTAGACCAGGTACAGCCGCTCCTGGGCCCTAGATAGCCACTCGCAGCCATCCTCCGTGACCGCCACGATTTCTTCGCAGGTGGCGATGCCGTGGCCCTCGACGGTGAGGCGGGGTTCCAGGGTGTAGCACTGGTCCTTTTCAACACGTAGATCCGGCAAGGCTCCGTAGCGTTCCCAGTGCGGGCAAAGCAGGCCTGCGCCATCGTGGGCGACGCGGCCGATCTGATGCCCCAAGGCGTGGGGATATTCGGGGTAGCCGCGCTCGGTGATGAAGTTCCGCGCTACGGAATCGACCTCGCCGCCCGTGACGCCGGGCTTCAGAAATGCCGCAGCGGCGCGAATGGAATCCACGATGGTTTCAAAACCGTGTTGCACGGCTTCGGGCGCTGCGGTTTCGCCAGGGCGCAGGAAATACCAGGTGCGCTGAAGGTCCGAGCAATAGTCATCCTTCTTTACGCCGAAATCCACGTTCATGATGTGACCCGCTTCGATCACACGATCGGTGGGACCCGCATGGGCGCCCGCACTTTCGGGACCGGTGAAGACCGCCGGGCAATGATCGGGATCCCAGGCCAGGGTGAGGCCAGGCACTTTTTCCATTTCTTCGCAAATCATCGCCGCCACTTGTTTTTCGGTGAGGCCCACGCGAAGTCGCGGCGTCAGGCGATCAAAAATGGCAACGGTGTCTTCACAGGCAGCACGAACGCGAGCACGCTCCGCTGCGGATTTGCGACCTCGCAAGGCGGAAACCACTCGGTCGCTGGATTCCAGCCGAGCCCCGTAGGGAGTGCCTTCCAGCGCCTTGATCAAGGTCAAATACATGCCGTGGGTCATCCCATCGGACATGGTGTCATCCAGGCTGAAATTGATGGCGATGCGCTTGGGATCGAGGCGGGCAAGGACCTTGCGGAGTTCCTCGGACACACCACCCACATAGCCGATGAGTTCGCGGTAGAGACCACGCATTTCCAGGGCCGCACGATCGAGGCTGCCCACGATGGCGATGCGTTCGCCCTGGGGCGTCAGCAGGAACGCGGACTGCCACGTCACATCGCCGCCCACCACCAGATCGAAGCAAGGATCGTGAAGGGTGTGCGATTCGCGTGCGAACAAAAGCCACACATCGATTCCCATCTCGGTAAGGATCGCAGGCACCTGGGCCAGCTTTTCTTCCACCATGTCCATGTTTACTCCAGATCGTCAAAAAGGCTCATCTGCAGAGCCTGGGTGATATCCATGAGGGGCGTGAAGGCACCGGCGGCTGGCCAGGGGCGTTCGGCGGTAAAGGGGCATGGTGGTGGAATTTCGGGCGGAAGCCACCGAATGGCAGGTGGATGCGTCATACCTCGCATCAAAGCCGCTACGGCACTTTCCTGGGGGATATGCGGCACCCGCAGCAAGGCGATGGGCGGATGAGCCACGATTTCCGCCATGGGCGCCGGGAAGTTGGCGCGAGCTTCGATGGCGGAAAGTTCCCGGGGGTCCGTGCCAAAACCCGGGGCGAACAGCGGAGGGGCTGGCGGAATGGGAAGGCTGGCTCGCCACGGCAAACCTTCGCGCATGGCTTGGTGACCCAGGCGGCTGGCAATACCAACATCGTGGCAACTGCCTACCCAGATTGGGCAGCAAAGGGATTCACGCAATTCGTTGGCCAATTCCTTGACGCGGGCCGCAGCTTGTTCCCAATTGCCCCGACCAACCTCGAATTCGCGCCCCCCCAGGAAGCTGATTCGCCAACCCGCCCGGCGCCGCAAAAAGGGAAAGGCTTCTGGCCAGGCTCGGGCGGAAAGTCGGAGACTGAAATCCCACTCCAGTTTGGCCTGGGCATCTCCTATGACCGACGCCAGTTCGTTGATACCGATTTCCGAAAGTGCTCCCAACGGCAGGGCCACTTCGCCCCACAAACTGCCTGCGGATAGGGGTTCCCCGGCTTCTGACTGGGTCTTTCCAAAACCGGGAATGGACCAAGCAGAACCGGACTCAGGTACCCACCCAATCCAGCCCTGACGCCACGCCTGTCCCAGGCGCCCCGTGGGTGGTTCAGGGGCGTGAAACCAGGCGGCAACGGGACCCTCCAGTTCCTCCGCAATCGCTGCCTCACGAAAATGAAGTTGAAGACCTGGTAACCGAACCAACGTGCCCAGGAAGGCGCGACGGTGTTCAGGAGTCATATCGTCAAGCCACGCCAACGGAGCATCCCAGAGCAGCGCCAAGCCACCGGGGAAAGCGCCCGAAACGCCGGCCAGGGCCTGCAAGGCCATCCATGGTGCCTCCCGCACGGAGACAACGCTATCCAAAACGCGGAGCGGCAACCAACCCGCCAGCGGCCCGTCCTGGCCCGTGCGTAGCAGGAAACCCCGACCCTCATGAATTCTCATGGCACCACCGGCGCAAAACTGGGGCGTCCGATTCCGCCTGGTAGAACGGCCCGAGGCCAGCGATCCTGCATCCAGGCGCAGGCCTGCCGCGCTGCTGCAAGATCACCGGCTCCGCGCAATCGAAAGCCCAGCCAAGCCGAGGCCAAGGTGCAACCCGTGCCGCGACGATCACCCGCCAAACGAGGACGCACGCCTAGACTTGTGGACCCAGTGGCATCCACCCAGAAATCTTCCACAAGACCGGTCCCGTGACCACCCTTGAGCCAAACGGCCTTGGCTCCAAAGCCCAGGTATGCCTGGGCCAATTGTTCCGGGGAGGCTTCACGCTTCAAATCCCCGAAAGCCGCGGCCTCAGGCCGATTGGGGCAGACCACCCAAGCTCCCTGGCCCAGGATTATTTCCGCCATGCGACGAAGGCCTGCCCCGTCATGGAGCCCCACGCCCGAGGTTGGAGCCTGGATGGGATCCCAGATGGAACATCGCGGAGCGAACTTGGCTAACAAGGCAACCACGGAACGGAGGTCGGACAAGGGCAAGGCGCATAGGCCCAATTTGACACCCCAAACGCCCTGCAAATGAGGCCCTAAGGATTCTAGGCGCTCGATTGGCGGTATCGATGGAGCCACGATCTTTCCACACCCCAGACCGTTTTGAATTGTCTCGACCACCGGAATGCCCATGGGATAGGCGCCCACTTCCCATAGGGTCAAGGCATCCCGCAGGATTCCTGCACCTGCGGAAGGATCCAGCCCTCCAAGACAGAGGGCTATGGGAATCGCTGGTTCCAGGGAGGAGACTGCCTGCATCCCTACTAGGGTGACACGCTTACACTTTCTTGTGGGGATGCACGATCTCGACTATGCGAAGGCCCAAGGTATCTTCGAGCACCGTCACTTCACCCCGCATTAAGACCCTGCCCTTGCTCAACACATCCATCGGCTCGCCAGCACTGCGCCGCAACTCGACCACGCTTCCAGCGTCGAGTTCAAGCAATTCACGGATGGTCATGCGCGTCTGTCCAAGCTGAATCTCAAGCGCGAAGGGCGTATCGATAAAGGGCATCAGTTCGCTGACCACGTTCTCAAACGTGATCACACGATCGGAATCAACTTTGTCGTTACGCTTGGTGGCCAAAATGGAGTTCCTTAGAGAAGGTCAGGGAGTCAAGGGATCGACTCGAATGCCGCCCAGACGCCACAAATGCAACGCCCGTGCCATCAGGCCGAGATGGCCCAATCGACGACCAGCACTTCCTTCACGGGTTTCTTGGGCTTCTTCAACTTGGGATCCACTTTCTCGCCCGGTTTCGGAGGCTTTGGAGCGAATTTTTCGTTTAGTTTGTCTTTGATTTCATTGCGAACAAATTCCCGAGTCTCGATATCCGAGGCTTCTTCCAAGGTTTTCCCCGAAAGCAATTCCAATAACAACGAGCGAATCTCACTGGATTCTGGGGTGGGCTTATCGCTAGTGGCGGCCTTCCCTAGTTCCGGATCCCGGAAAAGCACGTGCAATTCAACCTTCAAATAGGCGTTCTTGCGATCCAGATTAAGAATTTTCTGGTAAATCATCACGGCTGGCGCCTCACCACCGCCATGACCTCCACCAGCTGCAGGCTCGTCCTCCTCCTCACCGGACTCAGCGTGAGCAGCGGCCGCTTCAGCAGCCGCCTTGTCGGCAGCGATCTTCTGGGGATCCGCCTGGGCCGCACTCTTGGCGGCGAGTTTCTTCTTCAGATATAAACCCCCACCGCCAAGCAGACCTAGAACCACTAGGCCGATCCCCCCAAAGATGATGAGTTTCTTCATTCCAAGCGCCTTTAAATCTGGAAGTTTCATCCAACCCTCCGAGTCTTAATTTATCGGCAATCAACCCAACAACCCTAAGTTCCGAAAGGGAGGGAATTTTCTGATGCCTTTTCCAGTCTGGCAAGGGTTTAGCGAAGCCCTTTTCGGTTACCGCTCCAGGAAAGGCGAGTCTACGCTCCCGAGAAATTCAACCGAGCAACTCTTGTAATTTGGTTCTCCAAACTGAATTACCGAATAAGCCCATCCCCTGCGAATCTACCTGTGATTTTTCTTATTTATATACGCTATTAAAAAAAGCGGTCCACAAATGTGGACCGCCTTTTTTAATAGTTCTAGAAGAAATTACTTCTTCTTCTTGCCGCCTTTGCCGTTCACATCGTCGGCCAGCTTCTTGCCGGGTTTGAACTTCGCAACCTTCTTGGCAGCGATCTTGATCTTCTGGCCGTCGCGGGGATTACGGCCAGTGCGGGGGCCACGGGCGACGACAGAGAAAGTGCCGAAGCCAACCAGGGTAACCTTGTCGCCAGCGCGAAGAGCGGAGCTAACGGAAGCGATCACCGTGTCCAGGGCGGCAGCAGCCTTGGACTTGTTTACATCAGCCTTTTCGGCGATGGCGGCGATAAGTTCAGCCTTGTTCATGGAAACCTCCAAAAAAGGGAACTAAGTCCCATATTGAGAAAAATGTTTTGAACGCTCCTTCGAGACGTCCGCCGCTGTTGATTTTTCAAGAGCGAGCACTCTTGAAATCCCCGTGAATACTGGTCTGGCTCTTAACACCAAGAAGGTTAGGTCTGTGAATCAACTCCGTCAAGGGTTTAAGCATTTTTTTTTTTGCGGATGCCCTGGTTTGGCTGTTCTAACGATGTGGATCATCCTCAAAGGCTTCCCCTATGGTCATCGTAAGCAATGCAAATCAACAAGATGCGCGTGGAACATAGACATCAGACTCGGTCTTTGCCCTGAAACCCACCCCTGGGCAGATTCTCGCTCAAATGAAGGGCATGAAGGCTCGGAAGGCCTACAATGTGGACATGCCTTTCCCCTATTTCCTGCGCCTAGCCTACATCGGCACCGACTTCCACGGGTGGCAGATTCAGACCCACCTTCGAAGCGTTCAGGCCGACCTTTGGAAGGCATTGCGGGCTTTTGATCCGGAGGCACCAATGCCTCAAGGCACTGGCCGCACCGACGCTGGCGTGCATGCCAGAGCACAGGGCGTGATTATCCAAATGTCCCGAGGATGGGAGCCCTACCGACTGCTATCCGCCATCAACGCGCATCTCGCACCCGACGCACGGGTTCGAGAGGCCCGCCCGGTGCATGAAGATTTTTGGCCTCGGCACCACGCGCTAGCCAAACGGTACGTTTACCGCATCCACCAAGGCCCGGCCGACGACCCTTTCGAGCGCAATCATCGTTGGTGGGTCCACGGCAGAAGCCTTCTCGACGCGGGCGCCATGGCCAAAGCCTCCGAAGTGCTCGTTGGAACCCATGACTTTTCGAGCTTTCGACACCAGGAATGCGCCGCCAAGACTCCAGTTCGAACCATATTTAAGATCGACGTCCTGGAACAGAATGGGAAGGTGGACCTTATCTTCGAGGGTAATCGTTTCCTTATGCACCAAGTTCGAATCATGGCTGGAACCCTAGTCGATATTGGAAAAGGGCGCATCCCCGGCGATCGCCTTGGACAGATTCTCGATGGCCGAGATCGTTCCAAGGCAGGACTCACGGCCCCGCCTCATGGACTCTGTCTCGAGGAAGTCTGGTACCAAGCAAGGTGGGGTATCGGAGAGCCTTGCCCATGGGGTGATGGCCCCGAAATTGGCTCTCATTAATCTCCGGCTGGGAATAGACCGAACAATCCCTATGGATCGTCCCATTAGAAGACCCGCAAGGAGGAAACCATGAGCACCCCAAAACCCCGTGTTCTGATAATTGACGAACCTTCGGTTGGGCTGACCGAACTTTGCCAGTTGCTCGAAGTCGACTATCAGGTAGCCACGGCGACTGTTGCAGAGGCACAGGGTGTGGCCGAAGCCGAGGATAGCGAATTGATCCTCCTCGGCTTTGCAGCCAGCGGGGATGCTCTGGCCGTCTGCACCGCCCTGAAGTCCGAGCCGACCACAGCAGAACTGCCCGTAATCCTGATGGGTGTTCCCGGAGATGAGGCTACCGAAGCCAAGGCAATGAAAGCTGGCGCGGCAGACTGCCTTCCCCATCCCCTGCGCGCCGCCACCACTCTGGCTCGCATCAAGGTGCACATCGAGAATCGTCGTTTCCGGGGCATTCTGCGAAATCTTTCCTGGCTGGACGCAGTAACAGGCATCCCCAACCGTGAAAAATTTGATGAGGCACTGGATTCAGAATGGCGTCGCAACGCCCGAAACCGCACCCCCATCTCCCTGGTTCTGATGGAAATTGACCATTATCAGGAATTTTGCGGACAGCACGGAATCCAGGCTGGAAACGAAGCGCTGCGACGCATGATCGGAGCCTTAACCGGTGGAATTCAACGGGCCGGTGATGTGGTGGGGCGCTTTAGTGATGGGGTCTTTGCCTGTGCCCTCCCCGAAACCGACACGCTGGGTGCAGTTTCGGTAGGGGAAAGAATCCGGGCTGAAGTCAACTCCATGGCCATCCCCCACGGAAGTTCCAGTGCCGCACCCTATGTCACCCTCAGTCTGGGTGTCGCCAGCCTGGTGCCTGGCCGTAGCGATCTTCTGGAAGACCTCAAGGTTTCAGGGGAACAAGCCCTGGATAGCGCCCGCAAGCGGGGTGGCAACCAAGTCGTTTTCGGATAAAAGTCACAGGGGCCGCCGCCCCTCCAGCGCCCGATCCAGAGTTAGGTCATCGGCGTATTCCAAGTCTGAGCCAATGGGCAGGCCTAGGCCGATTCGGGTTATTTTTAGCCCAAGGGGCTCCAGAATTCTCGCCAGCCAACTGGCCGTGGCTTCGCCGTCCAAGGTCGGGTTAGTGGCTAGGACGATTTCGCGGATGTTGCCATCTTCCAGCCGCTTGAGCAATTCTCGGATTTTGAGCTGGTCTGGCCCAACGCCTCGCAAAGGCGCAATCAGCCCCCCCAGCACGTGGTAGCGCCCCCGGAAATGCCCACTGCGTTCGAAGGTCAACACATTGCTGGCCTCAGCCACTACGACCAGAACGCCAGTCTCTCGCTGGGGGTCCAAACATACCGGACACACCGGGCGGTCAGTAAATGAACCGCAGGTCTGACAGAAACCAACTTTATGAGCAGCCTGGTTCAACAATTCCCCCAGATGTTCCATGGCCTGGGGGCCTTCCTTTAACAAATGCAGAGCCATGCGCTGCGCAGATTTAGAGCCCACCCCTGGCAGTTTTTGAAGGGCATCGACCACAGCTTCCAGAGGGGCGGGAAGTTTCACAGTTTCAAGCCTGGGATGTTCAAGCCACCCGTCATGCCGCCCGTAATCTGAGCCATGGCGTCTTCAGCCTTCTTTTGGGCGTCCTTGAAGGCAGCCATGATCAGGTCTTCCAACATGCTGGGATCCTCCGGATCCATGGCCTCCTTGGCGATGGAAATGGAAACCAGTTCCTTGGCACCGTTGACCGTTACGGTCACCATTGCACCACCTGCAGTACCTTCGGCGCGCAGATGCTGCTGCGCATCCGTCATTTTCTGCTGCATCGCCTGGGCCTGTTTCATCAGAAACCGCATGTCCATAAGAATCTCCTAAGGTTAAGAACGGGGATCAAGAAGGGGCAAGTGAAGGCGCCGAAGGCGCTTTGAAATGACCAGTAATAAGAAATACCCAACGGGCAAAGCCAGCAGAGAAAGCACGCTACCACCCACCAAGTAGGGCGCCAAAATGGGCTTCATCATCCGATACATCGCTTCAAAGCCACCTCGGGTCGCAAAACTCTGCCAACCGATCTCCCGCCAATGAATGCTCGAAAGATCCAGCGTTAGACCACGCCCCAAGAGCAGATTGCCCACATAGGCACTCGCGGTGGCAATTGGCACCATGGTCCAAGGATTGTTCAAGAAAGCGGCGATAAGCATTAAGGGACGGTGCAGCCTTCGAAAGACCAGGCAAAACAGCAAAACCAGGGCGGTATGGAGACCCAGAAAGGGATTCCAGCAGATGGCAAAACCTAGCCCAAAACTAAGGGCAACTTGATGCGGGGTAAGTTCTGGATGAAGGATATGCAGCTTAAGTCCAGCCCAAAAGCCGGGCTTCACGACGGTGGCAGAGGGTGTCGTCTGGGGTGTTTCAGGCGTTGCTGTCATTCGGTCCGTCGTGCGAAGTGGTCAAAACTCTGGTCTGGGTGAGGACTAAGTGCTTCCCCATCATAGATGAGGACCGGCCATTCCCGCCGACTGACCGCTTCCCCAACCTCCAACAGCGGTAAGCCCAGCCGCAATTCCAATACCTCGCGGGAAAGGCAGGAGGCAAAACACCGGGCAAAATCTTCGCCGCCCGAAATCTGATCACGATCCAATCCCTTTGATAGAACCACGCTGCAACCAGAGGCCTCGGCCAATACCCGCAGATCCTTGCTCAGGCCGTCGGAGAGATCCATGCAGGCATGCACCTCGGCGATTTCCGCCAACCGTGGCCCCAGGCCCAGGTTCGGCCGCGGGTCGAGATGGGCCGCCAGATCTTCGTCCGGATTCAAGGCATCCCACCGCTGTCCGGCCTGAAGTTTGCGCAGCCCGCGCAGGCTTCGCCCCAGCGGCTGATCCACGAAGACCCGGTCTCCGGGTCGCATTTCCGAACGGCTCAGCCAACGCTTGGCCGCCCCAAAGGCCGTGATACCCAACCCAAGCCCGGAAGGTCGGCCGACCGTATCGCCACCGATCACAGGCACCTGGCAAGCCATCGACGCCTGCGCGAGCCCGTCCAGGAAGGCCACCAGCCAATCCGCCTCCAATTCTGGACCCAAGGCTAACGTCAAGGTGAACCCCAGAGGCAAGGCACCGCTGGCATCCAGGTCTGAAAGGTTGGCCATCAAAAGTTTGCGGCCCAGCATTTCGGGCGGATGCCAATCCAGGCGAAAATGCTGCTCCGATTCCATTAGATCCGTGGTCACGAGCAGTTGACACCCCGGCGGCACCTGGGGCACGGCGCCGCAATCATCGGTCAGGGCTTCTCCGCCCGGGAACGTTTCCCGAATGTGGCGGATGATTTCGGATTCGGAGATTCTCACCAGCCTAGTTTCCCATAACTTTACGCATGTCCGGATTCCCCTGACACACCCGGGGATTGGACCCAGATCTCACCTCCTCTCGCTTGGCGACCGATGGGATATCCAGGAATGTAAGGGAATAAGATGGCCCGAATCGTAGTTGTGGACGACAACCCCAGCTCAAGGCTGTTCTCCTTGGCCTGTCTAAAACAGAGCGGGCATGATGTCCAAGAGCTCGACCCGACCTGTTTGTTGGCGGTGTTGGGTGTATTGCACGATAATCCGCCCGATCTGCTGGTGACAGATTTGGTAATGCCGGGCTGCCCCGGAATGACCCTAATTCGAGCCTGCCGCGAAGATACCCATCTAAAGGATCTCAAGATCCTCCTCCTCACCGCCCATGGAGATCGAAAGCTTGCCCGCTTTCTCCAATTCATGGGAAATATCCATTACCTCAGTAAGCCCGTGGCTCCCCAGCAATTTGCAGAGTGCGTCGAATGCTTTCTGCAGGGAAACCTTGAGGTGGATCTCGGCTGGTCTCTCGATTGCCAAGGCGTAGTCGCGGTACTGGACGACAGCCACCTCAGCCGACTCTTCCATATGAAATGCCTGCAGCGAAACGGTTTCAAGCCCCTGGAGATCCTTCCGGACAACTTGACCAACGTAGTGAAAATTCTGGAACAGGCCAATCCCGATGCCTTGCTTCTGGATTTGTTGATGCCCAATTTTCGGGGCGATGCCCTCCTGCGAACCCTGCGAGGTTCCGGTTCAGCGGCCCTGAGGGAACTCCCGATTTTGCTAGTGACAGCTCATCGGGCCAGTGATGTCGAGAACCTGCGCTCCCAGGAAGAGAATGTAAACGTCCTGTTTAAACCAGTCACTCCGCAGGATCTCGTAGCCAAGGTGCAAGAGTTGCTTCAATCCCACGGCAGTTCCTGATGCTAAGCCAGAATCCGAACTTGGAGTCAGCGAGGTCGGGTGATAGCCTTGGCAATTCGCCCCGCCTGGGTCGCGATTTCAAAGGAGACTCAATGGCCATTAAGAGTGTTTGGATCGAAGAAGGCTGCATCATGTGCAACGCCTGCGACGCCGAGTGCCCCGACGTTTTTTTGGTGACCGACAATACCTGCATGATCAAGGCCGATGTGCGGGAGGACGGCATTGAGTCCGAGAACCGTGACGAGAAGTCACCCCTGAAGGGAGAGTTTCAAACGTCCTTGGCCGACGCCGTCAAGGCCGCCGCCTCCGGCTGTCCCGTGGAAGTCATTCAGTTCGAAGAAGCCTAGTTTACCGTTCAGGAAAGCTAAAGAGGCGCCCGGATGGGCGCCTCTTTCTTTCTTGATGGCAACCAAAGGAAGCCTTAGCCCTCCTGCAACCCAACGTTCACTTCGAAATCACCGAAGGGAGTGTGGAAGGGAATACCGATGCAAGGCACGGAAGAGGACCGGCTGATCTTGTGGCCCGAGCCCACCACCACCGTTGGGACCGAGATGCTTAGGGAATAGCCATCCTGGATGAGGGAGCGCCGTGCATCACCCACCACGATATTGCCAATCTCGCCGATGGCATCTTCCACCGACTTGTTCATGCTGGTGATCTCTTCCATCAGCATGTTTGATGCGATCTTGCAGGCTAGGCCTTCAGGAACGGAAATGATGATGGAGCCCGAGGTCTCGCCAGTAATGCCAATAATCGAGGAGATGTCGTAGGTGGTGATCAAGTCTTCCTTGGCTTCCAGCCCAATTTTTTCCGCCTGAATGCCCGCCATCATGTCCAGGCTTCGCAGGGTGGATTCAATAAAGGGATTGATGAAGGCTACGTTCATGGGGGCCTCGGAATGACAATCTTCTATGGTATCGGGCCATTTCAAAGGTTGATTAGTTTTCGCAAAGATTGAAGGCTGAGGGAATCAGCGTCAGGATAAAGGTTTGCATCGAAAGGAAGGTGAACCATGCTCGAACGCCTGCAAGCCGACCTAAAAGCCGCCATGCTCGCCAAGAACGGAGCCCTGACCAACGTCCTCCGCTCGGCCCTCAGTGCCTACCGGAATGAAGCCGTGGCCAAGGGACTAAGCCCCCAGGGCGTCCTGAGCGATACAGAAGCCGTTGCCGTCTTCAAACGACTAGTAAAATCCAGGGAAGATAGCGTGGAGCAGTTCACGAAGGTCGGACAAACCGAACGAGCCGCCACTGAACAAACGGAAATCGAAATTCTAAAAGCGTACCTTCCCGCCATGCTGGAGGGAGTCCAGCTCGAAGCCGCAATCAAGG
The DNA here is from genome assembly GCA_020048105.1 of Deltaproteobacteria bacterium. GTDB lineage: Bacteria > Acidobacteriota > Holophagae > Holophagales > Holophagaceae > JAYREN01. The sequence goes on from JAIFMW010000102.1 coordinate 32,561, forward strand.
CCGTCATCGCCGAAACCGGTGCCCAATCCAAGAAAGATATGGGCATGGTCATGAAGGGCCTCCAAGCCGCCCATGGCACTTCCTACGATGGCAAGGCCGCCAGTCAGATCGTCCAAGCCTTGTTGAACTAAAAAATAACCACGGAGCCACGGAGAGCACAGAGAAAGAAAACACCTGTAATATCCGCGTTTTTCTCCGTGTCCTCCGTGCCTCCGTGGTGCACCCTCCGAAAGAGAATCCCAAATGAAGCAATCCAAGTTATTGATCCAAACTCTACGCGAAACACCCAAGGACGCCGATGTTGTGAGCCAGCAGCTCATGATGCGGGCGGGCATGATCATGAAGTTGGCCGCCGGTATCTACGATTACCTGCCCTTGGCCTTCCGAAGCATCAAGAAATTCGAACAGATCGTTCGCGAAGAACTGGAGAAGGACGGCTGTCAGGAACTCTTGATGCCCACCGTCCAGCCCGCCGAGCTCTGGCAGGAAAGCGGCCGCTGGTCCTTCTATGGCAAGGAACTGCTCCGATTCAAAGATCGCAAGGGCGGGGATTTCTGCCTTGGCCCCACGCACGAAGAAGTCATCACCGACATCGTGCGACGCAATGTGCGCAGCTACAAGCAGCTGCCCATGAACCTCTTCCAGATCCAGGGCAAGTTCCGCGACGAGATTCGCCCCCGCTTCGGCCTCATGCGCGGCCGCGAGTTCACCATGAAGGATGGCTACTCCTTTCACGTAGATGACGCCGATGCCGACCGCGAGTACTGGGTGATGTTCAACGCCTACAAGCGCATCTTTGGGCGCCTGGGCGTAAAGTTTCGCCCCGTGGAAGCCGACAGTGGTGCCATTGGCGGCAGTTTCACCCACGAGTTCCATGTGCTCGCCGGCAGTGGCGAGGACGCCATCCTGAGCTGCGATGCCTGTGAATACACTTCCAACATCGAAAAGACCGAAGCACCGCACCTTCCCGCTGGGGATCACGGCGCCGCCTTCGCGCTGAAGCCCGCGCATTTCTGCACGCCGGGCGTCATCGGCCAAGTGGAGCAGGCCGCTGGGATGAAAGATGCCGAGCACAATGGCATGCCACTCACGCAGACCAGCAAGTTTTTCCTGTACCGCGCAACCTTCGCCGATGAATCCACCAAGCTCGTGGGCGCCACCCTGCGAGGCGATCATGAGGTAAATACCGTCAAGGTAAAGAATCATGTGGGCGCCATGGACATGGAGCTCTTGCCCATCGAAGAAGCCGAAGTGTTAACGGGCGCCAAGTCCGGTTTCATGGGCCCCGTGGGGCTAAAAAATATAGTAATGCTCGTGGATCGCAGCCTCCAAGGTGCGGTCAACCTCACTTGCGGCGCGAACAAAACGGACTACCACCACTTCGGTCTGGACCCCGCTCGCGACCTGCCAGGCTGCACCTTCGCCGATATTCGTATGGCCGCCGAAGGCGATTTATGCCCCCGCTGCAACAAGGGCCACTACCAGGCCTTCCGCGGCATCGAAGTTGGTCAGGTCTTCAAGCTGGGCACCAAGTATTCCAAGTCTATGGGCTGCACTTACCTTGATTCGGAAGGCAAAGAGTCGCCCATGGTCATGGGCTGCTACGGCATTGGCATCACGCGCACCGTGGCCGCCGTCGTGGAACAGAATTTCGATGCGGACGGCATCATCTGGCCTTGGCCGGTGGCACCGTATCACCTTCACCTGCTCAACCTTGATCCCGCCAATGCCGAGGTGAACGAAGTCGCCACCAAACTGGAGAAAGACCTGGAAGCCGCTGGCTTCGAAGTGTTGCACGACGAACGTGAAGGCATGAGCCCCGGCGCCAAATTCAAGGATGCCGATCTGTTGGGCTTCCCCCTGCGCGCGACCGTGGGCGCCAAGGGTTTGAAAGATGGCATCGTGGAACTCCGTGACCGGCGCACCAAAGAAGTTCGGAAGTTCAGCCCCGACCAGATGGTGGCTGAAGTTATCGCAGCCCGAGATCGCATGATGCTGGAACTCCAAAAAGCAGGCGGGAGGTAAACCATGTCCGAAGGTCCGGTCTACCTGACCACCTTCATCGAAGGCGTTCTCGTTCACGGGAGCGCTACTCCCTTCGTGCTTCTGGTGCCCTGCCAGCATTCACCCCATCGGGGGTTGCTCATGCCGCCCCAGTCGCCGTGGTCTCCGGGCTATTTGCCACCGGCCCTGCTCCAAACCCAGATCACCGGCGGCTGGAAGATCCCC
>JAIFMW010000238.1 GCA_020048105.1 Deltaproteobacteria bacterium
TCTTCAAAGGAACCTTCGTCTAAAAATGCGGCAATGCGCTCTCGGGCCGTGAGTTTCCCACCCTGATGCTGCTTTTCGATACGAGCCTGCCCGCCACCCTTCAAAGCCGCTTCATATTTGGTGCGCAGCTTTTCGATTTTTTCCTGTGGAAACATGCTTACTCCTAACTGGCTATTGCAAATACCAACTTGCTGACCAATGGGGGTCAAAAATCATTTTGTGGACCGCTTGGGGACCCGCTTGATGGTTTTGGCGGGTCGAGACTTTACGGTTTTGGCTGGAGCTAAGACCACTGGAGGATTTGATGCGGCCACGGGCGCTTCTTCGACTGCTGTTCCCTCGGAAGGCTCAACGATGGGTTCTGGTTCCAGAACCACCACGGCGGGCCGGAGGCTCACGAACCAGGGGTTTTCAGTGGATACAGGGACAGTGGGTGGGGCAGCCAGAAGGCTGGTTAAGGCGAGAATGAGCATTTCGGCTCCAGAGGTATTTCCTGAATTATAGCCCCCTAGGACCAAGAGGCAGCGTTGAGGTTATCGGCCACTCTTGCGCCAATCGGCCAGAAAACCCTCAATACCCTTGTCGGTCAAAGGATGTTGAATCATCTGATCAAAGACTTTGGTCGGAATGGTCGCGACGTGGGAGCCTGCGAGTGCGGCTTCGGTCACATGCCGTGGGCTGCGAATGGAGGCTGCAAGAACCTTGGTGGTCAGCGCATAGTTGTCGAAAATCTGGACCAGATCTTCGATCAACTCCATTCCTACGAGATTGATATCGTCCAACCGCCCCACAAAGGGGCTCACATAAGTGGCACCCGCCTTGGCGGCCATGAGCCCCTGGGTGGCACTGAAGCACAGGGTCACGTTGGTTCGGATTCCCTCTGAACTCAAGGCCTTGCAGGCCTTGAGGCCTTCGGGGATGAGCGGCAACTTGACGACCACATTCCGATGAATCTTCGCCAGCTTCTTGCCTTCCTCGATCATGGCTGAGGCCTCCATCGCAATGACCTCGGCACTGATGGGGCCATCCACGATCCCGCAGATTTCCTCGATGATGGCCTCAAAGGGCTTGCCCGATTCCTTGGCGATAAGGCTGGGGTTGGTGGTCACACCATCCAGAATTCCCCATTCGTTGATGCGCTTGATCTCCTGAATATTGGCGGTGTCGATAAAGAATTGCATTCGAGCTCCTGGGGTTAACAAAGGTTGAGGTGTGAGGAAATGACCGAGGGAGAAATCGACTTTCAGCTCTGAGCAGCCACGGCTGCGAAGACGAACTGCATGTTGGCTCCTGGGATTAACGAGGGTTGAGGCGTGAGGAAATGACCGAGGGAGAAATCAACTTTCAGCTCTGAGCAGCCTAGGCTGCGAAGACGAATTGGATTCGAGTTCCTCGGTCCAAAGGTTGTGCCAAACAATCATTCTCCCAGCCAAGGCCCTAGATGGGAAGTTTTGGGTCTTCGTAGACAATCCCGGCCCGTATTCTGAAGGCATGCGTTATGCCTCGCTTGCCTCCGGATCCAAAGGAAATTGCCATGCCCTGACGGATGGAACCCAGACTCTTCTTGTGGATACGGGGATATCCTTCCTTCAGATACGGACCCGCCTGGAAACACTGGGTTGGGATCTTAGCCACGTTAAAGCAGTTGCCTTTACCCATGAGCACTCCGACCATATCGCAGCCTTGCCCGTGCTTTTAAAGCGCACCAACTGGAGTATTTTGGCCACTGAGGACACCCTTCAAGCCATTTGTAGGATTCAAAGTGTGGAAGTACCAGCCCACCGATGGATTCCGCTGCGCCCCGGTCACGCCACCCGTTGGGAAGGCTGGGACATCCTACCCTTTTCTACCCCCCACGACGCAGTCGACCCGGTGGCTTATCGGATTGAGGGACCCACGGGAACCATTGCTGTCGTCACTGACCTGGGCCACCCCACGGCCCTGGTAGTCGATCATTGCCAGGATGTGGATATCTTGGCCTTGGAGGCCAACCACGACATCCAAATGCTACGGGAAGGCAGTTATCCACCCACTCTCAAGGCTCGGATCCTTAGCCGGATCGGACACCTTAGCAATGAGGCCACCGCCGATCTACTGAGTCGGGTGCGCTCGGCGCGGCTTCAGGCCGTAATCTTGGCCCATCTCAGCGAACAAAATAATGACCCCGCCTTGGCACGTTTCACCACCGAGGAAGCCTTGCGGGGCACCGGCATTCCGATTCATGTGGCAACCCAGCGAACACCATTGGAGGTTGCAGCGCAACCCTAACTCGCTCAGGATGACTGCATGGCACCTACTCGCTCGTTGCTCTTGTTGTCGCTCGCCTCCGGCTTGGCTTTTGCCCAAGCGCCCCTTTTCAGTGATGGCACTGCATTTGGTGGATCCCGAGTCTTCTCGGAAGGCATTAACCCCCTGGGAAATGCGGCCCGGTTCGACCGCCCCGCCACCGGCACCTATCTCACCTGGATTCAGGGCAACGAAGGCGCCAAGGACACTTTTGAGGCCCTCAAGAACCCTCTGCAGATTGCTGACCTCCCCGAAAATTCCCGAGCAATCCGCACCCGTGCCTATGGCATTGCCTATGTGGACAAGGGTGTTCACTCCTCATTCCTGCACGAAGAAACCACCGCCGCAATTGTCAATCCGGCCTTCGGTGCCGCCATTCCGGGCTCGGTAGAGCTCCGCCGCACCGTGGTCGACCGAACCTGTGTGGGCGCGGGCCAATTCGAGCAAGGTTCTGGATACGGTGTGTTGATGCGAGTGGAACGCTGGCGAACCGGCAACGCGATTAACCCACTTGGCCTTGCCGATTACCTGAATTACTCAAACACCCAGACCAGTACCACTCTTGTCACCTTCGATTTGGGCTATGCGCTGGAAATCGTCCAAGGCATCCGATTCGGCGCCAGCATTGATCGACTCCTGCCTCGACAATTTGGTGATGTCTACGAGGGTCCTCAGGCACGCGCTGGCTTTCAGGTGGATCTTGGCGGAATGGCTCAACTAAGTGTGGAGTCCGATATCAATCAGGCCATGCGGATGCCTTATCCCATTCGCCAGCGGGTCTCTGCAGCCTCGCTGCGCATTCCGGCCAGCCAATTTCTGACGCTCACCTTTGGCGCCGAACATCGCAAAATAGGCACTCAGTCCCAAACGCGGGGCGGCATAACTCTGTTCCTGAATAGCCCCACCTGGCGCCTTGGAGCGGGTTTCCAGTTCAGCCAAGAGCGCCCACTGATGGGCCTGACCTTCTCGGGATTTTAATGAGATTAAATGCCTGGGCTTTCTTGCTTGCCATCCCGCTTCTCGCGGCGCAGACCGCCACTCCATCGGTTAAAGAGCTGGTAGAACGCTTCGACTCGGCCCAGGCCAAAGTTGCCTCACTCCAGGTGCCCTTTTCGCTCACGATTCGGCGCGCCTTGCTGAGGACGCCCACACTGACCAAGGGAACCTTATTCATTCAGGGTTCTGATTTAGTTCATTTTAGCTTTGCTCCCCCTGAAGACCTCATCCTGCATCTCACCGCAAAAGAACTCATCTCCTATAGCCCCGCCGCAGGCGATGGCGAGCGCCTAAAGATTGGCTTAATCCGAAACCATGACCGTCGGTTTCTTGGATTGGGACAAAAGCTCGCGGAGTTGTCGGATTACTTTCAAATCTCAGTAGGCGAAAGCAAAGAGCTTCCGGCCTGTTTTCAACTGACCCTGATTCCCCAGAGCTACAACTATAAAAAACGGTTCAAGGCACTCTATCTCTGGATTGACCGCGAGAAATACCTTCCCCGGCAAATCACCTGGATCGAGAAGAGTGGCGATTCCTGGCAATTGGAATTAGGCGCCATGCAAATCAATCAGCCCATTCCAGCCGCCGTGACGGGGTTCAAGGTGCCAGCCGGAGTCCCCTTAAGATCTGAATTCAGTTTCTTCGCCACCCGTAAAAGCAAGTAAACGCCTAAACTATGGGCAGTCCGCTTAGAGGCCCTCATGATTGTTGTCTGCCCGTCCTGCTCAGCCCGCTTCCAATATGATGATGCGCGCTTTCAGGGCGTACCTCGCAAGCGTTTTCGATGCCCGAAGTGCGTCTTTGTTTTTGAAGTGGACAACCCGGGCCTCCTGCCAAAGACGGTCCCCGAAGCGATAATGCCGGAAGCCGCCCCTGTTCCAACTCCGCCAAAACCAAGTGTTAGCGGTGGGCAAGACATGTCAGATGTCGGCACCCGGGAAACCACGGCGCGCAACGATCGGGATGCCATGTTGGTGAACGCTGGCATTATCAATTCGCTTCCAGCTGGAATGCGTTACAGCCTTGCATTTCTCTCCGGACCCCAATCCTCCACTGTTCGCGCCCTAACCACGAGCCAAACGGTCATCGGACGCGAGGAAGGCGAAATCATAACCAATGACCCCGAGTGCTCTCGGCGACATTGTCGAATTGATATCCACTCCGATGCTTCGGTCTGGCTAGTTGATCTTGGTTCTACGAATGGAACTTTTGTGGATGGGGTACAAATCTTTGGCACCTTGCAGTTGACGGATCGGCAGGAATTCGTCTGCGGCCGCAGCACATTCATGCTTCTGGCCCGGGCTGTTGATGCCAACGGAATGGGCTAAACCATGACTTCTCCACGTGATCCCTTCGAGTCCTACCTTCTCAAGGCCGAAAACCTTTATCAGGCTGGGGATATCGTTCAGGCCGGCCAAATCTGGCAGGCCATTCTCAAAAAGTCACCCAACCACTCCGATGCCAGGGCCGGCTTGTACAAGGTCAAGATTTACTTTGACGCCCGGGCAACTCAGGATGGCTTGCTGCCCACGAACCCTGAAACTATGGGCACTCCTTCCGCCCAAGTGCCACAACCACCCCTCTCGAGCGCTGACGAAATCGAACGTTTGCTCCGTGATGGGTGCACATTGTTTGATATGGGCGAATCCCAAGACGCTCTTAAAAAATGGGAACAGATTCTCGAAATCGATGGTGATCACCAGCTAGCTCAGGCCTACATCAAAGACGCCCGCAAAGATCTAGGTCTCGAGGCCACGCCAGTTCCCCTGCCAGCAAATCCAGTTCCCGAGCCCATCCCTGCCTCCGCGGCTGTTGCACCTCCTTCATCCCAAAATCTTTCAGAACAGGTAGAGCAGTTGCTCCGTGAAGGTACCCAGCTGTTCGATATGGGCATGCCCGAAGAGGCCTGCCAGAAATGGGAGCTACTCCTAACGCTCGCCCCAGGTCATAAAGATGCCTTAGCCTACCTAGAGATGGCTAAGCGAGAGTTGGCCGCCCCTCCAAGGCCGCCTGCGGCTCCAACCCCAACTCGACCCACCCAAGAAGACCCCGAAGTTAAGTTGCGAAGCGCCGAAGGGCTGCTCCACCAAGGAAAGCTAGAAGAATCGGCTTTTCTCTTTCAGGAAATCCTGAATAACCACCCGCAGAATTTTCGTGCACTTCAGGGAATCCGCCAGACTCAAGTGCTTTTGGATGCACGGCAGCACACCCATGCTGCCCCTTCACCGGTCATGTATCCCCCAACGCCCCCTGTTCCCTGGGCTGAGCCTGAAGAGAGCCGTCAAATCAGCTTGGTTTCCGAGCCTGAGGCTGATCCCATCCGTACACCCGTTGCTCCCCCAGTCACCCTCACCACACCTCTCGCGCCTAGTCGTAAAGGGTTGGAAATACCGAAGCTGCTCCGCCAACTGGAATCCGAAATACCACCGTGGCTCAAGACTCCAAAGTTTGTCGGCTCCTTGGTTGGCGCAGTAATCATCGTCAATTTGGCCTTCCTTTGGTTCAGAGCTCATCGCAAAGACGTCCTGCTGACCAATGCCGTCGAAGATTTCCGCACCTCGGCCCAAACCCCTGCCACCCGAAATCTGGATGCTCTAGATCTCAGCGAAAGCCCTGCCCAGATACGGAAAGAGGCGGAATCACTCCTGGAACAGCAGCCTTTGTTCGCCTATTACCGAGGCCAAGAACTCATTCGGCTCAACCCTCTGGATGGCCCCGCTGCTCAATTGATGGGTCGCGCAGGGACCCTAATGGGACAATCATCCTCGGCAGGCAAAGGCACTGCCAAAGAAGTCGAAAAACTGCTTGCCAGCGGCGATCTGGATGCCGCCCGAAGGATCCTGATCGGCATGCTTCAAACCAATCCTGATGACGCTGAACTCAAGGCCAAAACGGCTCGTGTGATGCTGGCATTGTCCGAAATTTACGCTCTTAAAGAACGGTGGGGCGATGCGGAAGATCAGCTGAAAGACGGTCACATCATGTTCCCCACCGACAAGACCTGGAGACTGCGCTTACAAATTCTCGGTCGAATCAAGGAGCTCCGCGGAGATGAGCGGAAAGCCTGGGTCCAGCTGCTGGGCTGAATATGGGTACCCGCGGTTTCTGTCCGAGTTGTCACCACCGACTTTCACCCTTTTCGGTGGAGTGCCCTGTTTGTGGACTCAGCCTCTCGCACTTATCTCTCCCCCGGCCTTTGCTCTTTCAGGCCAGCGCACTGCAGCACCATGCCACTCCTGCGGAACCACGAGTGCAGGCTATTTCCACGCCCGCACTGGGACGCATCGCTCCGGTAGCCTTTCTTGACCCTGAACCCAGCCGAGACAAAGAACCAACTCCTCGACAATTGGACAGCCCCGCAGTCGCTCCAGCGTTCGAAAACCCCGAGACCTCTTTCTGGCCCCTAGTGCGCGTTGAGTTCACAGAGCTGCTGCTACTGATTCTCCTAAACGGACTGTTCCTTGGCCTCGCGAGTCTACTCTGCCGCGCCTCGGTCGCCCGAACCTATGGGGAGTTATGGCCATTCCTGGTTCCCGTTCATCTAAGTCTCTCCTGGGCTTTCGTGATGGTTCCCATGGCTCTCACGGGACAGTCGCTGATGATGGGCCCCCAAGGGCTTCTGCTCGACACCAGCCAACCCGAAAAGCGATTGGCCTTTTCGGTCTTCCATCTCCTTTCAGTCGTCCTTTTCCCTGTTTCTTTCCTCTGCCTAGTCTTGACTCCTGATCATCGAACCCTGGCAGAACTCCTTACTGGGCAAGAGATACTTTCTCGACCTATGCCGCTCGTGCGCTAGAAGGCGGGCACAGGATAGAGATGATCTTGGCCATCTCGATATATTCTTTTTTGGTTATACAACTTAATTCCAGAATGACCTTGCTTTTTGTTGGCGACCTACCCATCTTTAATGGCAGCCCAGTCGTGGGCAATCGCGCCCTTGGAGCTCACGGAAAGGAACTCAACAATGCGAATACGAACCCTCATCGCTTGCACCTTGATCCTGGTAGCCCTGCCTGCCGCCGCCGAAGAGAAGGGCAGCGACACCAAAGGAAAGTATTACTTCAAGAAGAGTTGCAAGAGTTGCCATGCCGATGGTGGTGCAGCCAAGGCCCTGACGCCCCTCTCCAAGACCCAAGCACAGTGGAAGAAATTCTTTGAGGGTGGGAAACACAAGGGTGATGCGTTATCGCCCAAATTCGGCCCGCCGGCACAAATCCTAGACATCAAAACCTTCCTGGTGAACCACGCCTCGGATTCACCCCAGCCTGAAACCTGCGGCGGCTGAACCGAACCTGATTCGAATTTTGCCCTTAAGAAAGGAGAACCATGCGTTTAACGCAACTCGCTACTGGTCTGTTGATTGGCCTGCCCCTGGCGGCTCAGACTCCCGCCTCTGACGATTTCAAGAAACAGCTCGATGACCTAAAGAAACAAATCGTCGCCCTCGAAGAAAAAGCCAAAGACCAGGAAAAGACCCTCACCAAGGTCGAAACCAAGGTAGCCCAGGACAATATCGCCTGGGGCGGGGATCTCCGCACTCGTTTCGATAGCGCCAAGTGGGGCTTCAAGCCCTACAGTCAATTCATGGGCTTTGTGCAGAACCCCGGCCCAGGCCCCATGACCGGCATGCCCATGCCCATGGCGATGCCTGTCTCGGAGCAGGATTATTCCAACCCCGTGCAGTGGTCCACACGCCTGCGCTTGCGGATGGGCATCAACATTAGCGATCACGCCAAGATCATGGCCCGCCTGACCATGTTCAAGGTCCATGGGGGCGCCGACACGCCCATCTTTAACGGCTCTCCCAACACGGTTACCAACTCGTTCAACAGCGGCAAGGTGCCCACCAACGACACGCTGCATGTGGAGCGCGCCAGCTTCGTGTACGACTGGCCGGGGTTGGGCGTGCTTTCCATCGGACGCCAAAACACCTCGGATGGCCCACCCTTCGAAGTTCGCGAAGGGGGTGAACGCCAGGCCACGCCCCAGGCCTTGGCCGTTAATGCCATGGTCGATGGCATTGGCTGGAAATTCCACCTCGATAAGCTCGGCCTCCCCGAACACACCCTGTTCGGCCTTTGCTACGGTGTGGGCTACGAGAGCGGGTTCGGCGGCGGGGGCCTGGTAAAGGCCAGCGCAGCGCCCGTGGGTTTCAATTTCAGCAACGCCACCATGGCCAATCCCGCCGCAGCGACCATGCAGGTGAATACCATCGGTCCGCTAAAAGACAGCACCGTTCTTGGCGCCATGTTCGATATGCCCCTGCTCTTTGAAGGCCTCGGCACCGTTCACTCTGCCGCGTTTTACCTGGGCTTCAATCGTTTCGGCAACATGACCGATATCCCCTTCGGCCAACTCTCCAACTTCCCTGTTGCCGCAGCTCCCGGCATGGGCGGAATGCCCAGCACCCAATACGTCACCGCCACCACCAACCTTGGTGACATGGATCAATGGACCGCAACTTGGAAGCACAAGGTCGGTGATTCCTTCACCTACTTTGGAAGCTTTGGGTATATCAAGAGCAGTCCCAATGGCAAGAGCAGCCAGTACGGTGCCTACTGGAATTTCCCTGCGGTCATGCCTCCCGGGTACCCCGCAGGACCCAATGTTCAGCTCACGGGTTTCGGCGGAATGATGGGCGACGCCAACGCCAGTCACACAGCCACAGCCTATTACCTGGGCACTCGCTGGGACGTAACGGAAAGCCTGGGCCTCGGCCTTGAATTCAACCATGGGTCACCGCGTTGGTTTACCTACAGCCCCGCCACCGGCGAGGCCACGGAAAAGCTCGGCGCCCGTGGCAACGTTTGGGAAGCCTATGTTCACTGGGCCTTTGCCAAGAATGTAGCGCTGCGTGTGGGTTATATCGATTACAAGTTCTCCCATGCCTTCAGCGGTTGGCACATCGCCCCCGCGCCCATGGCCGGCTCCTGGGAAGACGCCTACGACCTGAATAAGAACCCGATGCTGCAGTACGCCTCGCCCGCCAGCATCAAGAACACCTACGTGTCCCTCGAAGTGAAGTTCTAGGTTCCCGAGCAGAGTCGGGGCCACCGGGCCCCGACTCTGCCTTGCATTTCAGTCATGGGGTTGTTCTATGTCTCGTTTGCACCGCACTGGATCCTTTTGGCGGATCATCGCTCTCCTCGGGCTCGCGATGGGCCTGCCCGCCCTGGCCCAGTCTGTCGGCCAGAAAGCCACCTCCCCCCATCGTTCCGCCTCACCTTACGCTAAGGTCCACGCGGAGGCCGCCCGCCGAAGCACCGCAGACCACAGCCAATTCAAAATTCTCAAGGGCCCCTTTAAGGAAGGCGATGGCTCGGCGGTCACCAAGGCCTGCCTTACCTGCCATCCCAAGGCGGCTGAGCAGGTGATGGGGTCCAGTCATTGGACCTGGAATCCCAAGGACAAACACCTTGCAGGGTATGGAAAATCGACTCACCTGGTGAACAATTTCTGCATCAGTGCCCAAGGAGGCAACCAAGCTGCCTGTGCCCGCTGCCACGCCGGATACGGCATGACGGATCGCCATTTCGACTTCTCCAAGTCTGAGAACATCGATTGCCTCGTATGCCACGACACCACGGGGGATTATGAAAAGATTGCCGGTGGGTTTCCGAACCCCGCCGTGCCCCTGGACGAGATCGCGCAGAAGGTGGGCCGGTCCACCCTCCAGAACTGCGGAGTCTGCCATTTCTTCGGGGGCGGCGCAGATGCCACCAAGCACGGCGACCTGGACGACACCATCCTGAAGGCCACCCCCGCCATGGATGTTCACATGTCCAAGCAGGGTGCCGCCATGGTGTGCACCGACTGCCATGTCTCCAACGCCCACGAGGTCAGTGGTCCCAACTACGTCATCCCCGCCGACAAACGCGAAAAGGCCCATTTCCCGGGTGAAAGCATGTCGCGCATGGCCTGCACCGCCTGTCACACGGATTCACCCCACGCCTCCACTGTGCTCAACCGCCACTACCGCAAGGTGGCCTGCCAGACCTGCCACATCCCCGAGTACGCCCGGGGCGGCCTGGCCAGCAACCTCTCTTGGGACTGGTCCACCGCCGGAAAGCTGAAGGATGGCCGCCCCTACAAAGAAGAAGACGCCAACGGGTTCGAAACCTACAACACCATCCATGGGGACATGGTCTGGGCTAAAAAGGTGAAGCCTTCCTACATCTGGTACAACGGCAACCTCAAGTTCACCCTGCTGACCGATACTCTGCCCACGCAGCGCCCTGTGGAGTTGAATCCTGCAGAAGGCTCGTACGCCGACTCTGCGGCCAAGATCTGGCCCTTCAAGTTTCACACCGGGAAACAACCCTTCGATCCCGTCCTGAATCGCCTGGTGGCTCCCTACACCGCGGGCCCCAAAGGCTCTGGTGCCTTCTGGGGCGACTACAACTGGGACACCGCCATCAAAACCGGCATGGAGAAGGCGGGCCTGCCGTACAGCGGCAAATATGATTTCGTTTCAACCACCATGCTCTGGCCTATCACCCACATGGTCGCTCCGGCTAAGGATTCCCTTTCCTGCAAGGATTGCCATGATCAAAACGGCCGGCTTGCGGGTGTCGAAGGGTTCTACCTTCCGGGACGAGATCGGGGGTGGGGCATCGATTTCCTGGGCTGGACGCTGGTGGGCCTGGTGGCCGCCGCGACCCTGACCCACGGGATCCTGCGTTATCTGTTTGCCGGGAGGTCATAGTGCAACGCATGGTTCTCTATACCCTTTTCAACCGCCTCTGGCATTGGTCCCAGGCCTTTCTGATCATCCTCCTTGCTCTGACCGGCTTCGAAGTCCGCGGCACTTTTGCCATTTTCGGCTATGCGCGAGCGGTTTTCCTGCACAACACCCTGGCCGTAGTCCTCATCGTACTGATTGTTTTCGCCGTCTTCTGGCACATCACTACGGGCGAATGGCGGCAGTACATTCCCACCCGGGCTTTCCTCCGGGAGATGGTGGCGTTCTACCTGACGGGCATCTTCAAGGGGGCGGCCCATCCGGTGCGCAAAGAGCGAACGGCCAAGCTGAACCCCCTGCAAAGATTGGCCTACCTCGGGTTCAAGGTTCTGATCATTCCCATCCAGGTCACCACCGGCGCGCTGTACTATTTCTACCCCAACCTGAACACTCTGGGCTGGTCGCCCTCCACCCTCTGGGTTATTGCGGTGATCCATGTCCTGGGCGCCTTCGGCCTCTTGGCCTTCCTCATCGGCCATATCTACCTGGCCACCACGGGCACCACGCCTCTGTCCAATTTCAAGGCCATGATTTTAGGCTGGGAAGAGGCCCATCCCGAGGCACCAACCGTATCCAGTGAGGAAACCAGCTAGGGATTTCATTCCCTCGGCTTCTGGGCCACCCTAAGAGGATTTCATCCCTCGCCTTCCTGGAGTTACCCGTGCTGCCCCTTTCCCAATCCGCTGGTTATGCCGTTCTGGCCTTGAGTTGCCTCGAAGATCCCGGTGGGCAACCCGTTCTTGTGCAAGATGTGGCCACCTGGACCGGAGCACCCGGTCCCTATCTGGCCAAAATTTTCAGCATGCTTTCCAAGGCCGGCTTGGTGGTCGCCAAGCGGGGCAATCAGGGCGGTGTGATCCTCGCGCGTCCCGCCAAAAATATCCCCCTCAGCGAATTGGCAGAGGTGCTTGACGGTGCTGGCTGGCATTCCAACTGCTTGCTCGGCCTAATGGAATGCTCCGATGAGCGCGGCTGCCCTGTTCATGCCTTCTGGAAGGCCGAACGGGAGCAGATTCAAACCCAATTATTGGAGGTAACTCTGGCTGATGTGGCTAGGTTCGAGCGAGAGCAGCATCCTGCGAAAGCTGTTCCTAGGTCCTAATCAAAGGGCTTTGAAATCCTCGGGGGAATCCACATCGAACCATTCCGGCCCCGTGGCAGGAAGTGTGTGGCAAGGCAGTTCCGCCGCCAATTCCCGCAATGAGCGAGCATCGGAAGTCGCAATTTGGGAAACGAGTGAAGCGCCCAAAAAACCGCCCAAGTACTGAATCCGCATTTCATGTTCAGCCAAAACCCAAACCTTCCCTTCTGGATCTTCAGCCTTGGCCCTAGCAAACCAAGCCTCGAGTGCGGGTGCCGACCAGCGAACCTGATCACAGGCAACTATCCACCAGCGGGAAGACTTTGGTGGCTCCATTTTGGCCCATTGCACCAAGGCCCGCGCAGGCCCCTGGCGCAGATCATCCAGGTTCCCAAGCTCCGGACGCTCCGAAATGGCCTCCCCCAGGATCTGAATAAGACCATTGGGGAAAATTGCCTCAAAAACAGCCGCGAGATGCCCAGCCCAGCTACCGCCCCGAGGATGAGGCTGAAGGTGCTTTGGGGCCCCAAAGCGTTGACTCTCGCCACCTGTTAAAAGGAGAAGTCCCACCGATGATTGGCCTTCAGACCTCAACATCAATTTGACCCATTGCTTTTGATTTTTCACGCGCAAGTTCCCCTGCAGCGGCTGCAGCCATGGCTCCTGCGGCAGCTGCGACCGCGCGATCCTGGGCCGAGGGTTGCGCCGGCGCGAGGGCCGCAGCCTTGATCTGGGCCGCTTTTCGGATTGTCGCCTCTGGATCATTAGGCACCGGCGAGGTGTCGATACTTACTTCCCCACTCACGGCATAGCTTTGCCCGTCGGGTCCCCTTTGATAACGGTAGGAAGCACCTCC
>JAIFMW010000125.1 GCA_020048105.1 Deltaproteobacteria bacterium
CAAAGACGTTCGCGGGTGAGCATGAGGGCAGTTTATCGAGCAAGTGAGTACTCTGGATATGTCTCCCCCGAGGTCCCGTGGCTCGAATGCTTTTTTCAGTTCTTTCCCCACTCCTGGCGATGGCAGCAGGTCTGCCATCGCTGTCCGCCTGGAGCCCCCGCTTCCATGAGGTCCAGTCCAATCTAGCTACGGGCTTGATCCCAAAGGGCATGGCGAGCTTCCTGCGCCAGTATCCCCTGGAGCTCGCTCAGGGCGCGCGCGGGGTATCCAGCGACCAGGCGCCCACCGTAGAGGAAGTGGAGGATCAATTCCGCCGCATCCTCCGCATGAGCGAAGAGCGCCGCCGCCCCGGCCAACTGGTGCGAGAGCTGGGAACCCTGGCCCATATGGTGCAACTCCTGACCGACCCTTCGGCTTCCCAAGGCGTGACCCCCCTGCGCGATCATTTTCAGGCCTACGGGGACGAGCATCTCGCTCGAATGGTGGTCAGCCGTGAACCCTTCTGGGCCATCACGGCCCCGCTGGATCCCCGCCCTGCCCTGGTAACGTGGTCGGCCACCAAGTGGGACCGGCACCGAACGCTGTTGGAATATTTCGATATGCAGGCGGGCGGCCCCAAGGGCGCCTGGGATACCCTGTCGGTTCCCTTTGCCCAGCTTCAGCTTTCCTTCTCCAACGGAGTCAACGCCACCGCCAATATTTGGATCCAAACTTGGCGGGCGGTGGGTGATCAATGGGAAACACCTCGCGAGAGCTAGGAATTCTTCCCAATCAGAGCTATCTTCCAAGCAGCCCATTTTTCTGGAGCAATCGATGGCCTCCTACACACGACTCGGCACATACCTTTTGGCCAACGAACTTACCGCGGATCCCTTCGGGAAAATCCATCGGGGTCTTTCGCTTTCGGGCAGCAGCCTGGAGCGCCATGCCTTGGTGCGGACTTTTTCCGACGAAATTATCGAGGCGGGTCTGCCCTCCAAGCTAGAAGAGATCAATCGAGTTGCCGCACTGCTGGCCACTCAGCGGGGCTTTGGGCACGGGTACAAAGTCTTTGGCGGCCGCTCGATGCATGTGGTCTGCGATTACGTGCAGGGGCGCAGCTTGTCCCAGATGCTCGAAAAATCCAAGGTGGAACAAATCCCACTGGGCGTCGATCACGCGCTTTCCGTGCTGCAGAGTCTGGCGCAAGCGCTGGTGCAACTCCACGGGAAGGGCCTGAGCCACGGAATGCTATCGCCCCATAGCGTCTGGATCAGCTTCGAGGGCGCCACCCATATTCTGGATGCCCCTTTCGCCGCCTGCCTGAATACCCTGCTGCCCAAATGTCCCACCATTCAGGCTTCTCGCGCTGCCTACCAAGGCCCTGCGGGAACTTCTGCCCTGCAGCAGGATCTCTTCGCCCTGGGCGCGGTATTTTACGAACTCCTTACCCTGAGCAAGCTGCCCAGCCAGGACCTTCTGTCCGCCACGCTCGCCAAGGCGACCCTGAAAGCAGCCCAAGAGGATGAACTGATTCCTACCGAAATTTTGGGCATTCTCAAACGCCTGCTCGGCGTGGAGAAGGGCTTCGAAAGCCCCAGCATCTTCATCACGGAACTGGAGCGAGTTCTTTACGATGGCGATTACAGCCCCACGACCTTCAACATGGCCTTCTTCATGCACACACTGTTCCGCGAGGAGAACGAGCATGACAATCAGGCAATGAAGGCCGATCAGGCTGCAGACTTCTCACCTTTCCTGGAAACCGAACCCGCCAAGGCCAAGCTTTTCGAAACCACGGGCGGCAAGAGCTACACCAAGGCAATCGTTCTGGGTGGTGCTGCGGTGGTGGCACTCTTGGGCTTCCTGGGAATCAAGTCGTACTCAGATACCCAAGCACTCAAAAAGACGACGGCAGATCTGGCCATGGCCCAGCGAGAAAATGCCGAGATTGCTGCCCGCCTCACGGATATTAATCGGCAAGAGCAGAAGGTGCTGGCCGAAAAAACATTGGCAGAGTCTCAGCTGAAGGGTGCCAAGACCGCCGAAGAGAAGAGAAAGGCCGAGGAGCGAATCGCCGAAGCTAACAAACAGCAGGCCGATCTTCAAAAGCAAAAGCAGGATACCCAACAACAACAGCAGCAAACGGCCCAGCGCATTCAGACCATCGCCCAACTACCAGTAAACAAACCCGCTACTGCCCCCGCTCCGAGTATGCCCGTTGCTCAGATCAACCCGAGCCAGCTTCCCAGTCAGCTCCCTAAGAATCTGCCTTCGACTCATCTACCCGGCACTACCCCGGCCAATAACCCAGCCCCCACTCCCACGGCGGCCCCACCTCCTACTCAAGTCGCCCCCCCTGCCCCTGCCCCCATAGCGGAAGGGCCCGAATTGCCGCCGACCTTCCTGAAACGAGTGATGCCTTCTGCACCGCGCTTGGCGAACAAAAACTTCCTGCCCAATAATCTTCGCGGAATCGATATTGAGGTAACCGTTAAGGTTTTCGTAGATTCGCAGGGGCGCGCAGTCAAGGTGACCATCGAGAAAGGCATCGAAGGCTTTGGCTATAACGATGCTGCCAAACAAGCGGCCTATGACAGTACCTACTCCCCAGCCACCAAGGGCGGCAAGCCCGTCAATGGCTCAATCGTGGTCAGCTACAAATTCGGCAAAGCTAGGTAGCATTTCGCATTCTGGAAGGTCCGGGTCAGTCCCGGGCCTTCTGCTGTACGGCGGCATCTCGGGCCATCTCGTCCACCCGCTCGTTTTCGGCATGCCCAGCGTGGCCCCGCACCCAAGTGGCCTTCACGCGATGTCGGTGAACCTGCGCATCCAGAGCCTGCCAAAGCTCCACATTGATCACGGGTTGGCGGTCCGCCTTGCGCCAACCGGCTCGCTTCCAGCCCGCCATCCAGGATGTGATGCCCTTGACCACGTACTGACTATCGGAGAAGAGTTGCACCTCGCATGGCTTAGCCAAGGCCTCCAGGCCCCGAATCGCGGCCAAGAGTTCCATTCGGTTATTGGTGGTCTCGGGGTCCGGGCCCGAGGCCTCCTTTTCCTTGACGCCTTCGTTGGACCGGAACCGGAGCAAGTACGCCCATCCTCCGGGCCCGGGGTTCCCCAGGCAGGCGCCATCACAATAGAGTTCGACCTTAGGGTGCTGGGACATAGTGGCTCCAGCTCTACCTTGCCAGAAAGTCGCGGGAGCTGCCGGTTTCAGCCCTTGACGGCCAAAAGGCATTCCCGCAGCAGCGTTAACCCAAGATCCAGATCTTCGGTTTTTAGATTGAGCGCGGGACGGAAACGAAGGCCATTGTGCCCCGAGGCCAGAATGATCATGCCTCGCTCCTGAGCCTTGGCAATGGTGGCTGCGCGCAGGGCGGGCGTGACCAAATCCATGGCGCAGAAAAGGCCGCGCCCTCGGGGGTTAGAGGTTAAATCGGGCAATTCGCGATGGATCTCCTGAAGGCCTTTCAGTAAGCGCTGACCTTGCCGGGTGCTGTGGTCCAAAAGGTCTTCTTCCACCATCACCTCGAGGATTCGCGTGCCCCGCACCATATCCACCAAGTTGCCGCCCCAGGTGCTATTGATGCGACTAGGAATCTTGAACACACCGTCCACTTCGTCCAGGCGCTTTCCCGCAGCAATGCCGCAGCACTGCGTCTTCTTGCCGAAGGCGATGATATCGGGCTCGACCCCAAAATGCTGGTAGCCCCACCACGTGCCCGTGGCACCGAAGCCCGTTTGGACTTCATCAAAAATCAGCAAGAATTCCCATTCATCTGCCAAGGCCCGCAGGCTTTGCAGAAACTCCGCCCGGAAATGGTTATCGCCACCTTCGGCCTGAATGGGTTCGATGATCAGGCAGGCGATATCGTCGGGATCCTGAGCGATCGCGGCCCGGATCTGTGCCAGGGCTTCGGTTTCAGCGGCCTGAACCTGGGCTAAGTTCTCGCCTTCAAGTGGGAAATGGATCTTGGGGTTGAGAATCCTGGGCCAATCGAATTTGGGGAAATATTCGTGCTTTCGGGGATCGGCCGTATTGGTGAGGCTCAGGGTGTAGCCGGAGCGGCCATGGAAAGCCTCCTTGAAATGAATCACCTTGTGGCCCTTCTCGCCCTGGCCCTTGGCCAGGTTTTTTCGAACCTTCCAGTCGAAGGCCGCCTTCAGGGCGTTCTCCACCGCCAGAGCGCCGCCATCAATCCAAAAGAGATGAGGCAGGCTTTCGGGAAGTGCATGGGTAGCAAAGGTCTTTACCCATTCCGCAAAGGCCGTGGTGTAGATATCGCTATTGGCGGGCTTGTTGACGGCAATTTCACCCAGGTGTCGCACGAACTCCGGCTGCCGCAATCGAGGATGGTTATGGCCTAAGGGACTGGTGGCAAAAAAGGTGTAAAAGTCGAGGTAGCGCCGCCCGTCCCGGGCATCTACGATCCAAGATCCCTGGGATTTTTCCAAATCCATCACGAGATGAAAACCATCCACTAGCATGTGGCGACCAAGGATATCGAACACCTCGGAGGGATCCACGCGGCCTGCTGTCGCCTGTGTCATAGGGGCCTCGGGGAAATGGAAGTTGTGGCAGTCTACCTGGGATGACCCGAGGTATCGAGCCCATGATCCATCCCATTGCTGTCCTTGAGATGCCGCTGAACACTGCCGCACTCCGAGCGGAGGCCACCGATCCCGCCGCAGGGGCTGTGGTGGTCTTTGAGGGCTGCGCGCGTGATCACCATGACGGCAAGGCGGTGGAAGCCCTCGCCTACGAAGCCTTTGTGCCCATGGCCGAAAAAGAATTAGCCAATCTTCGCGACGAAGCCATGACCCGCTTTGCCCTCCTGCGCTGCCTGATCCATCACCGCATCGGCCTGGTACCCCTTACCGAGGCTGCCGTCGTGGTGGTGACGGCCTCGGCCCACCGCAAAGAGGCCTTCGAAGCCGCCGCCTGGATCATGGACCGCATCAAGGAACGAGTGCCCATTTGGAAACGAGAGCGCTACCCCGATGGCGAGGCATGGGTCGAGGGCATCTTACCAATTCGCTGCTAAAGCCATCCGTGGCGTACCCAAATTGGCACGGCTCTGGCGATACCCGGCGAGAGGTGCCTATATGGATCCCGCCTATTACGTTGCGGCCGGAAGTCTAAAAGCCAGATCGTTTCACTTGGACACCCTGTCCAACAACCTTGCCAATGCCAATACGGTGGGATTCAAAAGCGAGCAGACCTTCTTTTCCATCTTCAATAAGGCCCAGGCCAGTAGCCGGAATCTGCCGCTCACCAAATATGTAAACGACGGCACCGTGCTCGCTCAGCGCGGAATGGATTTCTCCCAAGGAGCCAACAAGGCAACCGGGCGCAATCTGGATTTGGCCATCGAGGGTAACGCCTTCTTCATGATTCAAACGCCTCAAGGCGTCCAGGCAACCCGCGATGGACGCTTTCAGTTAGGAGCCAAGGGCCAACTCCAAGCCCTAGATGGCTCTCCCGTGCTGGGCAAAAATGGCAGCAACATCCAGATTGATTCCCAAAAGGCAGCATTTTCGGTGGCCCCCGATGGCACGATCAGCCAAGGGATCGAAGTTCTGGGTCAACTGGATCTGCGCGCCTACAAGAATCCCGTCGCCTTGGCCCGGATGGGCGCCAATCGCTACGATCCCACCGGCCTTCAGGATGCTCCTGCCACCGCTACGGTCTCTCAGGGCTACTTGGAGCAAAGCGGCGTCGATATGGCCACCGCCATGGTGGACATGATCCGGCTGAATCGCCTATTTGAATTAAGCCTCAAGGTGGCATCCACGCTGTCCAACGACATGGACGCCCGCAGCATCAATGACATCGCCTCTGGTCGTTAATCGCCTTTTTGAAGGAGTCTTCCCATGATGCGTGCAATGTGGTCCGCCGCCGCTGGCATGTCTGTCCAGCAGTACAACATGGACACCATCTCGAACAACTTGGCCAACGTGAACACCACCGGCTACAAGAAGGCCCGCGCCGAGTTCCAGGATCTGCTCTATCAAACGGTGAACCTAGCCGGCACGAGTAGTTCCACCAACACCACCTTGCCCGCAGGCATCCAGTTGGGTCACGGCGCCAAACTCCAGAGCGTGGTCCACGAATATTCGACGGGAAATTTCCGCACCACGGGCGGCCGTTTCGATATGGCCATCGAAGGTGATGGCTTCTTCCGCATCACCATGCCCGACGGAACCCAGGCCTTTACGCGCGACGGCTCCTTTGGGGTGGACCAGAACGGTGCCCTGGTCAATGCCAGCGGCTACGCCTTGGATCCCCAGATCACCGTTCCCCAGGACGCCACCAGCGTTACCATTGCCCAGGACGGCACGGTGACGGTCACCCAACCGGGCCAAACCCAGCCTCAGCAAGTGGGCCAAATCACCCTCGTCAAATTCATCAATCCCACGGGCCTCAACCAACTGGGTCGAAATCTCGTGCAGACCACCCTGGCCAGCGGGGAGCCCATCGAGGGAACACCAGGCTTGGAGGGACTGGGCTCGATCCAACAGGGTTTCTTGGAAATGGCCAATGTCGATGTGGCCGAAGAAATGGTGAACATGATCATTGGCCAGCGCGCCTATGAAGCCAACTCCAAGACCATTCAGACCGTGGACCAAATGCTGCAACTCGTCGCAAGTCTGAAACGGTGATCCCATGCGCGCGCTGCTGGTGGTGCTTCTTTTTGGGTTCTTGAGCCTCACGGGCGAACAGGTTCCACCCGTCGCCTTGGCCGAGCGCCTTCAACAAGAAGCCATATCGTTCGCCCTGGAGAAGAGCAAGACTTCGGCCGGGCATTACGTCATACGTGCGACTCGATCCCCCACCCTGCCAAGGGTGCAAGGCGCTCAGGTGACCTTCGAGCCTTCTCACCTAAGTAAGAGGGAGCCTTCCGGACCCTTTTTCGCCGTTTTCAAGGTCCTGGTCGATGGCCACTTGGCAGGAAATGCCCGGGTCGACCTGGAGGGCCGGTGGACCGGTAACCTGCTTCGCACCAAGCTGTCGCTGGCGCGAAAAGTGGTCCCCACCGAAGACCAGCTTGAGGAAACGCCATTCGAAGGCAACCCTCCCCCTGGGGCCCTTTCAACCCTTTCACCGGGATACCGCTTGAGGGCCAATGTCCAGGCAGGTCACATTCTGACCCAAGCCGATCTGGAACCCATCCCGCTCGTGAGCACCGGGGAGCGCGTGCGAATCAGTGTGCAGTTCGAGGCCCTGATCATTTCTGCCGATGCCACGGCGCGCAGCAACGGCGCCATGGGCGACAAGATCCGAGTCGAGCTGCCCAATCGAAAATGGGTGCAAGCCATTGTCACGGGCTGCGGTGAAGCCAAGGCCAACTGGGGAAGCTAGTCTGTGATTCTCCTTGGAGCAGGGAGCCTCATGCCGTACTCTGAAGCCCTTGTAAGGAGCCCATCATGGCCCATGAAAAGCACGTCCACGGACCCGACTGCGAACACGACGAACATGACGATCACGAAATCGAGGTAGTCGAACTCGAGGACGAGAACGGCGAAAAGGAAGAATACGCCATTCTCGATGAGTTGGACTTCGAAGGCCGCCACTTCTGCATCATGGCCCCCTTGGCCGAGGTTCAGGCCTTCACTGAGGGTGAGGAATCCAAGGAAGAGCCCAACCTCAGCATCGAGATCTTCGAAGTCAAGGATGACGATTTCACGGTCCTGGAAGACGAAGACATGGCCAAGCGCTTGCTGGCCCACCTGGACGAGCTCTCGGAAAAATACGAAGAAGAAGGCGACTAGTTCGCACCTCTTTTCCAAACGGGGCCTCCTTCGGGAGGCCCCTTTCATATGCCTACTTATGCGATGATCGGTCCATGTCGGATTCGGTCACCATCCCGGGGCGCATCCTTTTCTTGAGCGAGGATCCCGCCAGCATCCAGCGCCAGCTGGCGGGAGAAGATCTCTCTCTTGAAGCGGCCCGCCCTCTGCGAGACGAGGTCAGTACCGATGAAATCACCCCCAGCTGGGTGTCCTATTTCTTCGATGCTCGCCTGGGTGATTTTCCTTACATCGGGCTGCGGTGCGGCGCTCAGTTCCCCTTGAGCGAAGGCTCCGTGAGGCGGGGGGCTTTTTCCATCAGCGTCTCGGGCGCCCGTCGAGGCAAAGGCTCTAAGCGCGAAGCCAGCGCCTACGCAGAATGGTGTGCCGGGATCCGCTTGGTCATCGCCGAGAGCTTTGAAACACACTATCGACACAATTGCCAAAACCTCGGCCTGTTCACCAGCACAGACTTCGGCCTTATCTCCCGCCTTCGCAGTGGAGAAGCCATCCCACTCAAGGAATTCACGCAGGACCTGGACCCCATTACGCGAACCGTAGTCGAACAGGGTGGTTTGTTCGCCTTCAACAACGCCCGCATGGCCGGTGAGCTCGCTGTACCCCTCCCTGCCCATGCCGAACGCCCCATGACCCTGACGGAAAAGATCCTGGCACGCAATGCGGTGATCGATCCCGTTTCGGGCGAGCTCGGACTGGCAGCCGTCATGCCCGGTGATGGAATTTTCGTCCATGCCCATTGGCGTTTTTCCCACGAATTCGTAACACCCATGGCGGCAAGTTTCTTGGCCCAATCAATGGGCGAAAACGTAAAGATGAAAGACCCCGAACGGATCCTGGCTTTCCGTGATCATCTCAATTTCCTGGATCGGGTGATGAACGAAGAACGCCAAGCCCAGGGCCTTTTAGAGGTAGCCAACCGCCTGAAGCACTCCCAGGAAACCTTCTGCCAGCGCCACGCAATCCGCCTGCTCGGCGAGCAACCCGATGGCAGCGCCGAAGGTATCTGCCACGCCCTGATGACCGAACGTTTCGCCACACCCGGCCAAGTGATTGTGGGCACCGATTCGCACACTCCCCATAGCGGCGCCTTGGGTTGTCTCGCCTTTGGCGTTGGCACCACCGATATCGCCAACGCTTTCATTACGGGGGACGTGCGAGTCACCGTGCCACCCACCCTTCGAGTTCGCTTAAATCACCGTCTGCGACCGGGCATTGCGGCCAAGGATCTGGTGCTCCATTTGCTACGCCTACCCTTTCTGCGTGAAGGCGGCGCCGTCGGCCGGATCATCGAGTATCAGGGCCAGGCCCTGGCCCACCTGAACATCGACGAGCGCGCCACGCTCACCAACATGGCGGCGGAACTCGGCGCCTTCAGTGGCATCGTGGCGCCAGATGCCCAAACCGTGCGCTTCCTCTGGGAGCGGCGACATTCAGATATTCCCATCGAAGATTGGATGTTCAGCGATCCCGGTGCCGAATATGCCGACACGCTGGATATCGATTGTTCTGCAATCAATGCGATGGTTGCCAGCCCTGGGGATCCCGGCAACGGAATCGAGCTGATCGCCTTGAACAACCCGCCGCGTATCGATCTGGCCTATGCCGGCAGCTGCACGGGCGGAAAACGTGAAGACATTGAGCGAGTCCACGAAGTGGTGCGTTGGGCGCTAGAACACAACCTTACAGTGCCCCTACATGTTCAATTCTTCATCCAATTCGGAAGCGAAGATGTTCGTCGTTATGCCACCCAATTGGGCTGGATCAGCGCCTTTGAAGAAGCCGGCGCGCGCATCTTAGGCCCGGGGTGTGGTGCCTGCGTGAACGCCGGCCCAGGCGTGAGCAACCGAGCCGATCAAGTGACCGTATCGGCCGTGAACCGCAATTTCCCCGGGCGCAGCGGCCCCGGCCAAGTCTGGTTGGCTAGCCCCGCGACCGTTGCTGCCAGCGCCTTTGCGGGTAGACTCTGCAGCTTTGAGGAACTGATCCGCAACCACTAGACCGAAAGTCCCTGATGCCTTCAACGCCCTCCGAGTCCACCCTGTCGCGCCGGGCCCTCTTGGGTAGCTTGGGCGTTGCGGGTTTGGTGGGGGCAGGGTTGCTTTGGATGCAGCGTCCCAGCCGTTGGCGCGAGGGTTTCAGCATCCACCTCATGCCATCGGATGCTCCCACCAACTTCTTACCGGGATTACTTTGGGTCACGCAGTCCCATCTCGAAACGTTGGCACCTGCCTGTGTAATTCGAAGTCCTCACCCCGATTGGCCCTTTCCAACCAGCCAGCGGGCCTTTCAACTCCAACTCCTCCCCAGTCGCCAGGGCGATTTACTGTGTCTGGGCTTTCGTTGGCGGCGAGGCGGGAAAGCTTGGCAGGAAGTAGCTGGGACCCCCACACCGCCCACCGAGGCCATGGAGAACTTTCTGAAAGCCTTGCCGGAAACCTTCGGCACGGATTCCCAAGCTCGGCTTTTACCCCGGTCACCCGGTCTTGCCTGGGAACTGTTGGAGCTCCCCCCGATCTGGACACGGCTATCGCACTCGCCCGAATTCCGCTCGCGCCTGGAGCGCTTGGTGGCGCAAGCGCCCGAATGCGCCCTCGGTTGGTGCCTGCTCGGCTGCGCGGCCTACCAGGAAGTCGTAACTAAACCCGACTGGATTCCCGAAGAACGAGCCTTGGCCGAGGACTCTTTGACCCGAGCCCTGAGCCTGGCACCGGGACTGCCGTTTGCTGCAGGCGATCTTGCTCAAATGATGTCGGACTTTGGGAAGAATGGCTCGGCTCTGGAGATTCTCGCTCAGGCCATCCGCATTCATGCCCATTCAGGACTTCTGCTCCAGCGCATCGCCTATTCCGCTCGAAACGCGGGACTACTAAGTGTTGCAAAGTACGCCGTGCTCAAGCACGACACACAAACGGGGCATGAGGGCGGCATCGAGAATACCTTCCTGTATTTGGGCGATTTCAAACGCTTTGAGAATTGGATTCTCACCGGAGTAAAGAGGACACAGACCTGGAACCCCCCCCTCCGTTTCTACATGAGCTATTCCGCCTTGCTGCAAGGCGATAGGGTCGAGGCCCTGCGCCGTCTCCGAGAAACCGGAAACGGCTGGAGCCAAGCGCGCTTCGGACAAATCGGGTTCGTCCTCATGACCTTCCTGGAGGGGCGAATGGAGGAATCCCTGGAAGCGCTGGAAAGGCTAGTGCAACAACACCTCGCCCTCCGCACGCCCGACGGCGAGTTCATTCTCAAATTGGCCGAGCTAATGGCCCTGCATGGCAAGGAAGGCCGCGCCCTCGATTTGGCGGTTCGGGCCTCCTCCCATGGCTTCCTTTGCGTGCAGTGGTACGAACAAAGCCCCTTTCTGGCCACAATCCGGGCCTATCCTCGTTTCCAGGCCATGCTGGATGGCGTGCGGGAACGCCAGGCCTTGCTGGCCGAGCGCTTCTCTCTAAGCGCCTTCGGATTTTAGGCGCCGCGCGGTTGTAATCTGGGAACATGCGACCCACCACCCTGCCCGCCGTCATGTCCCTGCTCCGCAACCCCGAAACGGGCTGCCCGTGGGATCTAAAACAGGATCATCAGACCCTGGCGAAATACCTGCGCGAAGAAGCCGCCGAAACCCTGGATGCCCTCGCCGCCCATGTGGTGGGCGACCCCGAAAAAGAGCGTCACCTCTGCGAAGAACTGGGTGATCTCTGGCTGCAGGTAGTTTTCCACGCACAGCTGGCCCAAGAGCGCGGTGCCTGGGATCTGCACAATGTGGAGCAGACCATCGTCGACAAACTCATCCGACGCCATCCCCATGTCTTTGCGGAGGTGGACGTGGCCGATGCCGACGAAGTGCTCGTGAACTGGAAGGCCATCAAGCAAGAAGAGAAGGCCGAACTCGGCCACGCCACGGCCCCCCGCGTGATGGATGGCATCGCGAAATCCCTTTCGCCCTTGGAAGAAGCCATGGAGATCGGCCACCGCTGCGCCAAGGTGGGCTTCGAATGGCCCGACATGGACGGCGTACTGGACAAGGTGAAAGAGGAAATCGCCGAACTCTCCGCCGAAAGCGAACCGCTGCGAGTCGAAGAGGAATTCGGCGACGTCCTCTTCAGCCTCGTGCAGTGGGCGCGTAAGAAGGGTGTCGATCCCGATCGCGCCTTGCGCCGCCAGATGCACCGCTTCACGGGCCGCTTCGCCCACGTGGAAGATTTCGCGGTCGCCAATGGTGGATGGGAAAACCAGAACCTGGAAGGCATGGAAGCAGTTTGGCAAGCGGCCAAGCGAAAGAACACATAGACCCCAAATCGCGGCTTAGCCCAAGAATGGAACCATGATCCCGTTGCCCTTCTACTTCGTCACCCTCACCCAATCCACCTGGGAAGAGGCCGTGCATTGCGTCAACCACCTTCCCCCCGAAGCCATGCCGGAACTGCGGCTGGATCTGTTTCCCGAATACGACCCAAGGGCCCTGGTTGAAGCCCTCCATCGGCGCTGCCTAGTGAGTTGTCGGCGTTCGAGTGAAGGCGGCCAATGGACCGGTACGGAAGCCGATCGGCTGGCGCGCTTGCTGGAAGCGGTGGAAGCCCGTCCGGCCTGGGTGGATCTGGAATGGGAACTCGAGGTTCCCACCGAAATTCGCGAGCACCGTTTCCACACCCGCCTGCTGCGCAGCGTCCACGTTCCCGCTGGCGTGTTTGACCTAGCCTCGCGCTTGGAGAACTTACCGGAGGGCGATGCCTACAAGTGGGTGGGCATCGCCGACCGGCTTGCGGATAATGCGCATTTAAAACCCCTGCTGGCCCACTGTCGGAATCACAGCATTCCGCTCTCGGCCTTTCTCATGGGGCCCAAGGGCTTGCCCAGCCGGTGTCTTCAAAACGTCTGGGGCGGGGCCTTCACCTATGCTGCGCCTGATAATGGTCCCGCCGCCGCCCCCGGTCAGTTACCCTTAGCCATCATGCAGGGTTGGCGGTTGCACCGATTGAATTCGATGTTCGCGCTCTGCGGCGTGATGGGCGATCCCGTGCTGCATTCCCGAGGACCGGCCTTCCACAACCTCCGATTTCAGCGCCATTTCAAGGACCTGCTCTACCTGCCCCTGCAATGCGCCACGGCCGAAGAAGCCGTCGAAGCCCTGAAGGCTCTCGACATCCTGGGCGTCAG
>JAIFMW010000171.1 GCA_020048105.1 Deltaproteobacteria bacterium
GCGACGGGAAGGTGCCAGCCTCCCTTCGAGGAGCCCGGCTAATTGAATTGCACCTAGGGGCTCTGGTCGCTGGGACCAAATACCGTGGTGAGTTCGAGGAGCGGTTGTCGGCACTACTCAAGGAAGTTAAGAACGACCCGAACCTAGTGCTTTTCCTTGATGAAATCCATACTCTTGTCAAAGCCGGTGGACCGGAAGGTGGCTTGGACGCAGCGAATATGCTGAAGCCGATCCTCGCAGGCCAAGGAATACGCCTCATCGGATCGACAACCCACGCTGAATACACTCGATACCTTGAGAAAGACGCTGCCCTTGTCCGTCGGTTCCAACCGATATTGGTAGAGGCCCCATCGCAGGATGAGACGCTCGCAATCTTGATCGAATTGAAAGACCAGTACGAATCCCACCACAATGTGCGGATAGCCAGTTCGGCCCTTAAGGCAGCCGTAGCACTCGCCCACCAGTACCTTCCCAATCGAAATTTCCCAGACAAGGCCCTCGATCTCATCGATGAGGCGTGCGCTCGCGCCAGAATTGCATCTGCACGGTTCAAGCCCGGCGAAGAGGCCTTATCTGAGGCTAGGGAAGCAACAATAGACGAAGAGATGGTGGCAGATGTCATTTCAGAATGGACCGGAATTCCTGTAGGGCGGCTCACGGTGGAGAATCGCGAGCATCTCCAAGGAATGGATACATACCTCTCCGCGAGAATTCTTGGCCAACCCGGTGCCATCGAGGCTGTTATCAGGTTGGTGACCATATCGCGTGCAGGCTTCATGGAGTCCAACCGGCCAGCGGGTGTACTGTTATTCATCGGGCCTTCTGGTACGGGGAAAACTGCGCTGTGTCGGACTCTTGCCGAATTTCTGTTTGGTACTGCTGATGCACTGATCAGCCTGGACATGGCTGATTACCAGGATCATGGTGCAGTCAACCGACTGATCGGGGCACCTCCTGGATACATTGGCCATGACGAAGAGGGGCAACTAACGGGTCGTTTGCGCAGAAAACCGAACTCTTTGGTGGTCATTGAGGAAATCGATAAGGCCCCAGCCGAAGCCATAGACCTATTTGGACAACTATTCGGAGATGGCAGACTGAAAGACAGCAAGGGACGTGTGATCGACTGTCGCCATACGATTTTCGTGATGACATCAAATCTTGAAATTAAAAATAAAAATCGCGGGAGATCTATTGGGTTTGGAGAGCCGGTTCCTGCCAGCACAAAGAATTTTAGTGATCCGACAATTTTGATGCGCGGATTGAGTAGCAAGCTTGGAAGCCAATTCCTTAGCCGTATTGACGAGATTGTTCAATTCAATATCCTGGATCATTCAAATTTAGTTCAAATTGCCGAACATTTATTTATACCTGTAATTGATGCAATGCAAGCGAAGGCAATTGTGCTTAACATCCACCCTGATTTTGTTGAAAAAATAGTCGCATCTGGATCCGATGGAACAAGAGGAGCCCATCCGATGGCTCGCATTGTGGACCAACTACTCAAGGGTCCCCTCAGTAAATTAATTCTAAACGAACAATTGTCTGCCGGAAATCAGATTGAGGTCCAATTCATCGACGAAAAGACAGTATTAAAAGTGAATCAATGACCTAGCTAGGTGAATCAGCCTTAGAGGGTAAACCCCAATACGTTGGATTCTGTGGTTACTGGAGGGAGAAACCGTGAAATGGCTTGATGGTCTTAAGGTAAAAAAGGCCTTTTCTAGCGCCAAACAGAAATCCGGCGAATTGGAACTCACGCTGTTGGTGGGAGTGCATTTGTACGGATTTCAGAGGAGGGCCTTGCAGGACAATATCATCCGTCCCCTGCTACAGGTTCTTTCAAGCAAAGGCACAACATTTGGATGGAAAAGTTATAACCTTACTGCTGCAGAGGCCTCGCTCCTGGAACGAGAAGCATCCCTCGCGGCAATAGCCTGTGGCGAGAAAATCGACAATATTGTGAGTATCCAGGGCAGATCCCTTCTCCCAAGCAACGCTGAGGCCGTACTCCAAAGGCTTGTTCAGGCTGAAATAATTTCAGAGAAGGACGAAGGCAGGATTGGAAGATCAATCACAACCGAGTATTCTTCAAACCCGCAAGAAGCACTAGGACAGTTGATAATCGCCTGGGCGACCACACTCAAATTGGACCACTCGGGATTCGAGTCGGCCATATTGGCATCAACTCTACCCACAAACTGGAACGAATTCCGGGCCTTCTTGGGTGGAGCAATGCTTGGCCTGAGTCGCGCAACAGTCAGCCTCGTGAAGGACAAGTCGGTATCCATCCTTGTGGATATGCCACCAATTCAACGTCGTTGTTCAATTGATGCCATCTATAGGTCCATTGAATCGGGACTCTCTTCTAAGCAGCAAGGGAGCAATGCCAAAAAATCGTCTCGACTACTTGCCTTTGACCCATCAAAGGAACTTCCCCCAGAACAGTTCATTTCGGTTGTGGTGGCTATTACACGTGACTTCACCCCCTGGGTGTTTGCAAAATCAGGACTGGACCAGAATGGGCAAATGCCGGGCGGCCTTCAGATGGAGGGCACTGATCCAACGACAGGACTGCAGTTCAACTTCAGTGAGATCATGAGTATTAATACTGAAGAGTCCTGTTTCGAGTATTGCTTTGGCCTTGTATTGTTTATTGTATTAAATCAACACATCGATTGGAACAAGACTCTTCCATATAAACAGGTCAACGAGTTGTATAGGGCTCGATTAGAAAACTACATCACACGATCCGCGATGCCGGGTAGTACTATCGCGCCCGAGACGCGGGAAGAAATCTTGGCTGCTTCATGCAAGGACAGTCTAGATATGGCTATGTTTGGAGCCATGATTTTTTGGAAGCCGTACTACGAAAGAATGGGTTCCTTGTTCTCTAACTCAAAGAAAAATGAGCCTGCCGGACCCATTCTCGATGGCTGGGAACTAATGGCCAAATGGTTGGGCACGCCAAACGGTCTCCCAGGGTTCCCTCTTTCGTTGCTTCAGATTCGACTTGCGAAAAAAGTAACCGGGCCAGAGATTCGGGGGGCTGGGTGGGAAAAAAGATTAGAAGACTTTTACGGCGAAATTAGCCGTCGATTGATTCAAAGAGCCATCCAACTTCTCAACTCCTCAGTGGCAAAGGACAAAGGAACTATCGGCGCATAGAACATTTCGCCTCCGGCCCGACCGAATTGTGCACAGTTAGAGGCGATGAAAAACCACAAAATAATGGGATATAGCAATACCAAGGTCTACCGGAAAAACCGCGAGAGATTCTATTCCCCGAGCGTCCTTGGGGATAGGTAAAGTAAAGGGCCAAAACGCTTTCCCGACCGAAGGTCATGGCCGCAACCCAGCTTCCTGCTACCACGGCGCGGAACAGGTCCAGGTGCCTCACCCGGATCTTTCAGCCGGGGACCCCTGCCCGGAGTAGTGCCCCAAAGGGAAGGTCTATCCCATGGCTGAGCCCGCCGTGCTGGTTCGGGTGGTGGGCATGTCGCCCCTCTCCGCCAAGGTGGTGGCGCTGGATCGCCTGCGCTGCAATGGCTGCGGCGAAGTATACAAGGCTCCGGCGCCGGCGGGGATGGGCGAGGAAAAGTACGATGAGACGGCCACGAGCATGGTCTCCATGCTCCGGTACGGTGCTGGCACGCCCTTCTATCGGCTGGCGAAGCTGCAGGCTAGCTTGGGGGTCCCCCTCCCTTCGGCAACGCAGTGGAAGCTGGCGATGGAAGCCGCAGGCATTCTGGAACCGGCCTTCCAGGAACTGATCACTTGGGCCGCCCAGGGGGACGTGATCTACCAGGACGACACCACCATGAAGGTACTCTCCCGGCCGGATCTGCTGATGAGGGGCACGAAGCAGCGCAAGGGCGTCTATACCTCCGGGCTCATCTCGAAAGCCGGGGGGCACTGGGTGGCCCTGTTCCTTAAGCCGGGGGGCACTGGGTGGCCCTGTTCCTTACAGGCATGAACCACGCTGGGGAAAACCTAGCCGAGGTCCTTCGGCGCCGGAAGACGGAACTGGGTAGACCCATCCAGATGTGTGACGCCGCCGCGGCCAACACCTCGGGAGACCTGGACACCATCGTTGCCCACTGCCTGGCGCATGCGCGGCGAAGGTTCGTGGATGTGGCGGAGGATTTCCCGGAGGAATGCCTTCACTTGCTGGAAAGCCTGCGGGAGGTCTACCGGAACGATGCCGAAACCAAGGGCATGTCGCCACCGGAGCGCCTGCGGTTCCATCAGGAGCACAGCGGGCCGGTGATGGAGCGACTCCAGGTTTGGCTCCAGGACCAGCTCGACCAGAAGCGGGTGGAACCGAATTCCGGCCTGGGTTCCGCCATCACCTACATGCTCAAGCATTGGGAGCGCCTGACCCTCTTCCTCCGGGTTCCCGAGGCACCCCTCGATTCCAACAAAGTCGAGGCGTCCCTGAAGCGGGCCATCCTCCACCGCAAGAACAGCATGTTCTACAAGACCCTGAAGGGCGCGCATGTCGGGGATGTCTTCATGAGCCTTATCCACAGCGCCGAACTCAACCGGGTCAACCCCTTTGAATACCTCGTCGCCCTCCAGCGGTACCACGCCCTGGTCGAAGAAAACCCCGAGGAGTGGCTGCCCTGGAACTACGCAGATACCCTGGCCGGACTTGGGATGGCGGGATAGGCCGCAGGGGTGAAATCAAGGAGCAGTCGAGGGTGGCCAGAGGTCTGGCTCCTGAAAGGTTGGCCTTGAAGCCAATCCTGGAACATCTTGTTAAAAGCGAAATAAAGGCGAATATGCTTGCGTGTCCTGCCTTGCCACCTACCAACGCCGCCGACCCGAGCACCTCGTGCTCTATTCGTGCGTGGACGAGCACCTGCCCGGCTTCCTGGCGCGCTGCGAGGACTTGGACAAGTACGTTCCAGGGTTCGTCCAGCGCGAATTTGAGGCATTCTTGCACTGCGGCATCCTGGACTACGGCTTTGCCCGCGTCCATTGCCAGGCGTGCAGCTTCGACCGGCTGGTGGCCTTCTCGTGCAAGGGACGAGCGTTCTGTCCAAGTTGTGGGGCGCGCCGGATGGAAGACGGCGCGGCGCACCTCTGCAACGAGGTCTTGCCACCGTTGATTCCCTACCGCCAGTGGGTGCTGAGCTTCCCAAAGCCCTTGCGCTATCTCATGGCCTACAACGCCGCCATCTGCCGCGATATTACAAGAGTCCTCTCCCGCGTGGTATTGCGGTATCTGAAGTGGCTGGCCAAGAAGTTTCTCAATCTGAAATCGGTGCAATTTGCCAACCCCGGCGCGCTGGTGGTCATCCAGCGGTTCGGCTCGGGACTGAACCTCAACGTGCATTTGCACGCCCTGATGACCGATGGAGTCTATGTGCTGGATGACCAAGGTCGGCCCATTTTCTGGGTGTTACCCGAGCCAAGCCGAGAGGACCTCGACCACCTCGCGGCTCAGCTTTGCGATGAGGTTATGGAACTCCTTCGTCGCCGTGGTTTCTGGTCGGATTCCGATGACGGCAATGATAGCCATGACAACGAGGATCCCGTGGATCCCCTCATGGGGCAGTTGGCGCGGGCATCGATGACGGGGACGCTAGCCTTTGGTCCCGCCGGAGCGCGCGTGGTGACGCTAGGAAACCCACAGGACGCAAGACCTTCCAAAGGGAGGGCAGGGCATGCCTCGGGTTTCAATCTGGACGCGGCCGTGCGGGTCGCCGCCGATGACCGTCTTCACAGGGAGAGGCTTTGCCGTTACCTCCTTCGCCCGCCCTTGGCGCAAGGCCGCTTAACGGAACGCCCGGATGGGCGCTACGCCTTCCAGATGAAGCACCCGTGGCCGGATGGAACCTCCGTTCTCATCTTCAGCGGAGTCGAACTGATCGGGCGACTCGCGGCGCTCGTCCCGCCGCCCCGGCAACACGCGGTGCGCTACTTTGGAATCTTTGCGCCGAATGCAAAGCTGCGGCCCCTGGTGGTGCCAAAACCCTTGAAACCCAAACCCTCACCCGCATGCTGCATCCTGAGCGACGATAGCGAAAAAAGTCGCTACAGCCGCCGGACCCCATGGGCTCAATTGCTCCAGATGGTGTTTGGGATTGATGTTCTCGAATGCCCCAAGTGCTCCTGCCGGATGCAGCGGATCGCCTTCCTCACCCAACCAAGGGTGATCCGCCGATTCCTCGATGCCATGGCTAAACGGGAGGAGCCTCCATAGGGATGCCCAACCCCATGGGAGGACGATTTCAAGCTCCCTGAGCCCTGCCAACTCGCCCAGTTGACGGGCACCGCCATGGTCAAGGACCGCTTGACGTGCCAGAGAACAGTGCGATCCTTGTCGAATCCACAAG
>JAIFMW010000091.1 GCA_020048105.1 Deltaproteobacteria bacterium
GTCCATGGCGGAAAGCACCCCGAAAGGTTGGCTTGTCGGCGATGCCCTCGGCGCGGGCATTGATGGGTTTGGGTCCGCCTTCAGGATCCTTGGCCCAGCTTGGAACCAGTCCCCATCGGGCGGCACCCAGGACCCGCTTCCACTCTCGGTCTGGGCGGATCACGATGACCCACTGTCCCGGTGCGATGTTGTAGCGTCGCTCCTCTCGATAGCCCATCGGGATCAAGTCGAAAATCGACTGCAGGTCCTTGGTGGTGCAGGAAAGAGAGTAGCGGCCACACATGGACTCTATGGTGCGCCCGATCTTTTTCTCGCTTCACAGTCCTCGATGCTGTCGAACGTTTTGGGCCTTCCAGACCAGCAATGGCATGGCCGCAAAGCGTGCCTACAACTCAGGATCAACCGAGGTTCGTGTCTGGGTTTTGAGTGGGCCTGAGGGGGGCATTGGTGAAGGGTTTTTGAATCCAACTTAATGTTTCGATATTTTCCGATGTGACTATACTG
The DNA here is from genome assembly GCA_020048105.1 of Deltaproteobacteria bacterium. Classification (GTDB taxonomy): domain Bacteria; phylum Acidobacteriota; class Holophagae; order Holophagales; family Holophagaceae; genus JAYREN01. The sequence goes on from JAIFMW010000091.1 coordinate 505, forward strand.
AAGCGAGCGCGGGAACCTTGCTTCTCGCGTCGTTCAGAAAGGATGCTTGGCATGACGCAGAACTTGCGTTTGATGGTGGAGCGGTTGAAGGCGGTGTCGCACCCACTGAGGTTGCGGGTACTGGCCCTTCTCGGCTCCGGGGAACTTTGCGTGTGTCAGGTGGCGGAAGTGCTCCAGGTGCCCCAGTCGTCCGTTTCGGAGGCCCTGCGGGAATTGCGTCGGGCGGGTTTCGTGAACGAGCGAAAGGAAGGCCGCTGGGTCTTCGTGTCGGTGGTCCCGCAATCCGAAATTTCTCCAGTGTTACAGGGCATCCTGGCCGAGGCCATGGCCCTAAAGGAGGTCCACCAGGATCGTGATCGGGTGGCGAAAGTTAAGATCCTCGGTATTCCAGCGGTGTGTTGCAAGGCCCAGAAGGCCGCAAAGGCGGAGGCCGCCCATGTCTGAAAATACCGGCTGTGAATGTGCCTGCACCACGGGCAAGCCTGATGCGCCTCGACCTTCTTTCCTTCGTCGGGGTGGGTGGGTATTGCTGGCGTTGCCCCTCTGGATCCTGCTCTATGCGGTGAATCACCGCGTTTCAGAGTGGATCGCCTTCGGCCTTTTTAAACTCACACCGAAATCCCATCTGGGGGAGGCCGTGGCCTTCTTCTTCTACGATGTGCCCAAGGTGCTGTTGCTGCTGACACTGATCGTCTTCATCGTCACCTTCCTCCAGACCTTTGTGAGCCCCACCAAGGTGCGCAATGCCCTTGCGCGGCGCACCCCCGGCATCGGCAATGCCTTGGGTTCGGTGTTCGGCATCATTACGCCCTTCTGCTCCTGCTCGGCGGTGCCGCTCTTCATCGGGTTTCTGCGGGCGGGTGTACCGCTCGGCGTCACCTTCAGTTTCCTGGTGGCTGCGCCCATGATCAACGAAGTTGCCCTGGGGATGCTCTTCGCCATGTTCGGCTGGAAGATTGCCCTGCTGTATGCGGGAACGGGCCTTTCCATCGCCTTCCTTTCGGGACTGATCCTTGGCCGCCTAAAGATGGAACGCCATCTCGAAGGCTGGGTGCAGGACGCGCTGAAGGCGCCTGCCATGGGTGAAAGCGAGGAGGAAACGCTCACCCTCACCCTGCGGATCGCTGAGGCCATCCAGGGCGTGAAGGACATCGTGGGCAAGGTGTGGCCTTACATCCTGGTGGGCATCCTGGTGGGAGCCTTTATCCATGGGTATGTGCCCGAAAGCTTCATGGCCGGGCTGTTGGGCAATAAGACTTGGTATAGCGTGCCGCTGGCCGTGGCTGTAGGGGTACCGCTCTATTCCAATGCGGCGGGGGTCATGCCCATCGTAGAAGCCCTGCTCGGCAAGGGCGCGGCGCTGGGATCAACCTTGGCCTTCATGATGGCCGTCATCGGCCTTTCGCTTCCGGAAACCATCATTCTGCGCAAGGTCATGCGCCCCCGCTTGATCGCCACCTTCGTGGGCGTTGTTGCTCTCGGCATTTTGCTAGTGGGCTATCTCTTCAACGCAATCCTCTAACAGCAATTACCACGGAGACACGGAGGGCACGGAGAAAATGAAGATGGGGATACAACTCCAGAATCTTTTTTCTTCTGTTTCTCATATTTCTTTCTCCGTGTTCTCTGTGTCTCCGTGGTGAATTTCCCCCCCTTCTCACTCTAAGGAGTTTCCATGCTCATCGAAGTTTTCGGTCCCGGCTGCGCCAAGTGCGAAACCCTTCTTAAGCACGCCAAACACGCCGTTGAACAATCCGGTGGCGATCACCAGGTGGTGAAGATCTCCGACTACGCCACCATGGCGATCCGAGGCATTCTCAGCACTCCGGCCCTGGCCATCGACGGCCAGCTCAAGTCCCAGGGCAAGGTCGTCAGTTCCGACGAAATCGCGGCTTTCCTGAAGGCCTAAGTTTTTGCACTTCTGAATCCCTTTTGTCCGACCTCACTTCGGAGTTTCCATGTCCCTCTCGCGCCCGAGTGCTCTACTTTTCGCTGTTACTGCGGTGCTCTCTGCTCAGAGTTCTGTGCCAGCCTTGGATCCAGCGGGGCTTACCCAGATCCTTAAATCGGGTAAGTGGACCGTCATCGAATTCGGTGGCCCCACCTGCGTACCCTGCAAGAAGATGCAGCCGATCCTAGCGGAGCTTCAACAGCAGTTCGGGGACCGCGCCTTGGTGCGCAATTTCTATGTCACGGAGCACCCCAAGGAAGCCCGCGCCCACAAGGTTATGGCCATGCCCACCCAGGTGGTCTTCGATCCCAGCGGCAAAGAAGTGACTCGGCACATCGGGTTCTGGGAGAAGGGTGACTTCCTGGCAGCCCTCACCAAGGCTGGCCTGAAATGACCGAATGGCTTCAAAACCTCGCTGAGATGATGGCCCAGGCTTCAGCGGCCAAGCAGCTCGGCATCGTCTTCCTCGGCGGATTGCTGACTTCGATGAACCCCTGTGTCCTGGTGGCCGCTCCTTTGGTCGTGGGCTTCGCAGGGGGGACCAAGGAAGGCCGTCACCATCCGATGCTCTTATCCGGTGTTTTCGTTCTAGGCTTGGCTGCCGCTTTTACGGTTCTCGGTCTGGTAGCGGCGGTCACGGGTTCGCTGCTGGGTGATATCGGTTGGGGTTGGAAGGCTTTGTTGGGCCTGATTCTCCTTGCCGTGGGGCTCCACCTGCTGGGCGTCTTCAACCTCCCCACGCCTTCCCATGGCTTCCTGGCTCGCTTCCAGGGTGCAGGGCTGATCGGAGCCTTCATCATGGGTGCCCTCACCGGCACCCTGAGTGCCCCCTGCGCGACGCCAGCCCTGGCAGCGGTGCTCACGGTTGTCGCTTTGCAGAAGAAGATCCTGTGGGGCGGCGTGTTGCTTTTTGTCTACGCCATTGGTCATGTGATTCTGCTCTTTCTTGCGGGTGCATCCTCTGGCTGGGCCAGCAAGTACGCCGAGAGTCATTTCTCGAAAATCGTAGGCCGCTGGCTACCAAGAGTCATGGGCACCCTGCTGCTGGGCTGCGCCCTCTGGGTGATGTGGCTGGCCTGGCAATCCAAGATCGCGGGGTGAGCAGATGCATCCCAGGGTGGCCTTCCTTGCGATGTCGCTGCTCTGGCTGCTTCTGGTTGGATGATTTTTCTTTTGAGTAGGTGCGGATATGAAAGTCATGGGCATCGTTGGTTGGAGTGGCAGCGGCAAGACAAGCTTGTTGATTGAGGTGTTGCCCATCCTGCGGGCGAAGGGCCTTACGGTTTCAACCATGAAACATGCCCACCACCGCTTCGACGTGGATTCTGAAGGCAAGGATTCATTTCGGCATCGCGAGGCTGGGGCTTCCGAGGTCATGGTGGTGACCTCCAGTCGATGGGTGCTCATGCATGAATCGCGGGATGAACCCGAGCCCTCCATCGAGGCCCTGATCGAACGCATGACGTCGGTGGATCTGCTCCTTATCGAGGGCTTCAAGACCCATTCCCATCCGAAGCTGGAGATCCATCGCGAATCCGAGGGAAAGCCACTCCTATGCTCGGACGATTCGGAAATCGTGGCGGTGGCCAGTGACCAAACGCTTTTGGGGTTAAGCATTCCGCAATTGAATCTGAACGATCCTCAGGCCATTGCCGAATTCATTCTTGTCCATACTGGGTTTGCTTAAGGTCGTGTCGTTCTGAATCCATTCGACAGGTGCAAGGCACTCTCGTCATGGAGCCATCGCGTTCTGTCATTGGGCCCGTCGCATCTGCATCTGCCCGACAGGTTCCAACGCCCCACCAAAACCGCGGTCTATTCAAAGTGCGACAGGGATCCCTGATCCGCCCCTTGGGCATGCTGCTTAAGGTGAAATTCTGGAGGTTCACCATGAAATTCCGCCACTTCCTTACTTCCCTCTTCGTTCTTGGAACTCTGGCCGCTCCCGTGCTTCAGGCTCAGGCTCCTGCGCCCTCTGGGAAGGGCAAAGGGCAGGGCCACGGCCAACAGCTTCATAAGCGCGATGGCTCCGGCACGCCGAAGGGTCAGGGCCGTGGCCAGGGTCGTGGTCAAGGCGTTCGCAAGCAGGATGGTAGCGGTCCTCGCGCGGGCACGGCTGCTTGCCCGAAGACTCCCAAGGCTCCAGCTAAGTAAACTAGAAGCATGAACGCATCCCAGATCCTAGCCAGCACAGGCAAACGCCTCAGGCGCCCCGGCACCTGGGGCGCAGTGCTGTTGTTCGGTAGCCTCTGGAATGGTCTGCGATGGCTCACGGGGCCGCATAACTTATCCCCGGAAGAATTCCTGCTTCCCTTCGCCTTTGGCGTGCTGCTGCTTAGTTTGGCGGCGGCGCCTTGGCAGTGGACTGGGGATGACCGACCGGTGGCTTCGGGCCTGCGCGGGGTGCTTCAGGCGCTTCCATGGAATGCGCTGTTCTTGCTGCTGCTCATCGCCTTGCTGCCGGATCAAGGCGAGCACGGAAGTCGTGGCGGGCGCGGTGGCGTCACGCTGTCCTTCCTTCCTAATGTTCCACCTCGGATGTTGGTGCTCCTCATCGCCTATGGAGCCTTCGGAATGCTGGCCGGGTGGATCTTGGCGGATCGAGACCAGGAGGCCCTGCGGGCAGAAACACAATCCCTGCGCGCCGAAGCGCAGACTCGGCTGGCTCGGGAAGCCCAGGCCCGCGCGCTCCAAGCCCAGATGAATCCCCATGTCCTCTACAACACCCTGAGTGGCTTGGCGGAGTTGGCCCGCGAAGATGGCGCGGCCACGGAGGAAGCGTTGGTGGCGTTGGCGGCGCTCCTGCGCCAACTCCAAAATCACTCCGGCCAATTCCGGGTGTCCTTGGATGATGAACGTGGCCTGGTGGAAGGCTTTCTGGCCCTGGAACGATTTCGGCTCGGGGATCGATTGAGTGTGGAGTGGCTTTGGGATGCCCGGCTGGAGGATATCGAGGTTCCGCCCCTGCTGCTGCAACCGCTGGTGGAAAACGCCCTCAAGCACGGCATCGTACCCTGTCGGGAGGGGGGGAAATTGGAGATTGGACTCTCGGGCGAAAACAATCGCCTGCGACTCTGGGTCGCCAATACCGGAAAGCCGTTGGATACCCAAGGTTCCTCGGGCACGGGCTTGGCCAACCTTCGGCAGCGACTGGCCCTGATGGATGACTTCGCCAGCCATCTCGATCTGCGCAGTGAGGGCGGACGCACGGTGGTGGAACTGATTCTGGAGCCTCGCCATGCCTGAAACCCTGCGCGTGATCGTGGCCGAAGACGAACCCTACAATCGCAAACGCTTAGCCCGGCTGCTGCAAGAAGCCGGCTGCGAAGTGGTGGCGGAACTGCGCGATGGTCTGGCGGTGTTGGAGTGGCTCGAGGCCGGTGGCCAGGCGGATGCTGCGTTTCTTGATATTGAAATGCCGGGTGCCACCGGCTTGGAAGTGGCCTTGGATCTCCCCAAAACCTTGCCCGTGGTTTTTGTGACGGCCCATGCCGAACATGCAGTGAGAGCCTTCGAGACCGCCGCCCTGGATTTCCTGGTGAAACCCGCGACGGCGGGGCGCATCGAAGTGGCCCTCGCGCGCATTCGCGAGCGCCGGGCTGGCCCCGCGCCAGCTGCCCGTCCGGCGGGTGCTCTGCGCTATCCCGTTCGTGCCGGCGATGGTCTTGTCTTCATGGATCTGGCCCGTACTAGTCATTTTCTGGTGGAGGACGAAGTCGTCTGGGCCTTTGTGGCCGGGGAGCGGCTCCGCACACCCTGGAAGAGCCTCACCGAGGCGGAATCATCCTTTCCTCAAGGCGTGTTGGTAAAGGGCCATCGCAACATGCTGGTGCGGCCCGAGGCCGTCATCGGGGTTAAGGTGGGCGAATACGGTCGCTTGCTCGTGCGGCTCCAGGGCGGGCTCAGCGTTGAAGTGAGTCGTGGGGCGGCGCCGGGTTTGAAGGCTCGCCTTGGGTTGGCGTGAGCTCTTACATGCGTTCCTCTAACTGCGATTAAGCCCAACCAATGCAGTTGCAAATATAAAAACGAAGATGAACCACGGAGACACGGAGGGCACGGAGAAAGCTTGAGACACGGAAAGTCGATGGATTTCCCCTCTAACTTCTTTATTCTCTGTTCCCTCCGTGTCTCCGTGGTTAAGTTTTTTAGGTCAGCATCAAACGCAAAATCTGGGTTAAGAAGACCCGGCATAGAACCGCCGTGGCGAATTCGCGCCATTGCGACACGACGTTGCACCAGGCGGATCTGTCAGTGGGCCCAGTAATCCTGTCTCTGGGCCCATTTGTGCAATGGGATTCCATTCGCATGCGTCAACTAGAGGTGTTGCTGGAGGCATCTCGTGAACTTGCGTCGGATTACATCCTTAACGGCACTGCTCTCCTTTACGGTGCTCGTCACCTCGGGGATTGTGCTCTTCCTAACGCCCCAGGGGCGGGTGGCCTACTGGTCCGAATGGCATCTCTGGGGCCTTACCAAGGAAGCGTGGGCCTCCATGCACATCCTGCTGAGCCTGCTTTTTCTGGTGGCGGGGATTGTCCACATTGTTTTGAACTGGCGACCCATCGTGCTGTACCTTCGGGATCGGCAGCGGCGTCTGCGGGTGCTTACTCCGGAGTTCATCGTGTCGGCGGTTCTCACGATTCTCTTTACGGCCGGACCGTTGCTCGGTTGGCCGCCATTCCGCTGGGTGATGGACCTGAATACCTTTGCCAAGGATCAGGCCAGCCGAGCCTATGGTGAACCGCCGTATGGGCATGCCGAACAGAGCAGCCTGCGCGCGTTTGCGCAGAAAACGGGCATGGATCTGGACAAAGCCCAGGCCTTGCTAAAGGGTCACGGAATCGCGTTTGAGGGGCCGCAACAAAGGCTCCAAGACATTGCCAGGCAAAATCACCTAACTCCCCAGCAGGTCTATTTGGCCATGAAGGGCGCCGAAACGATCAAGGCCGTCACGGGTCAGCTTCCTGAGGAAGTGGCTGCGGGCCTCGGCCGCAAGACTCTCGAAGATCTCTGCAAGGAATACGGCCTGGACATGGCTCGGGTTCGGGCCATTCTGGAAGCCCAAAAGGTGAAGGTGAAAACCGACCAGCCCCTGCGTGCCTTGGCAGAAGCCAATGGCACCGGTCCCCACGAACTCTACGCCGTCATTCGCGATGGTCTCAAATAGGAGGTTCGATGTTTACGCCTTTCGTACTCTGCACCCTCATGGCTCTGACACCGCTAAGTGCTGCGCCAGCCAAGCCGCTCCCCAAGGCCAGCGTGGAGGCCCTTCAGCTCCTGCTGGAGGATGAACAACGCGCCGAGGCCCTGTATGCCGCCGTGCTTCAAAAGCACGGGGACGTGCGTCCCTTCTCGAATATTATCGAGGCGGAACGGCGCCACCAAGGCTCGCTGGAAGGATTATTCGAAGCCCACGGTCTGAAGATTCCGGCCAATCCGTGGAAGGGGAAGAAGGCGATAGCGCCCGACACGTTTCAAGCCGCCTGCAAGGCTGGCATTCAGGCTGAAATTGAAAATGTGGCTCTGTACGACCGCTTGATCAAAACCGTTAAGGAGCCGGATCTTCTCGAGGTTTTTGAACGCCTGCGATGGGCCAGTCAAGAGCGGCATCTCCCGGCCTTTCAGCGACACCTGGATTGATGACCACACTGAGCAGCGTTCCAAAAAATCGAGCCCGAAAGGGACAAAGGCCGCTTCGTGGATAAACCAAGGATGCTTTTCCCTTGGTGCCCAGGCCTAACCAAAAATATTTGAGCCAGGATGGAGGGGATGCACAGGATAAAGCCATTTAGTGCTTGACCACAGTCTGAACGAGTGTCGTCGGCTCTTCGGAAAGGCCTCCCGATTTAGTCCGAAGAACCAGCTCCGCGAACATCCCGCTGATCTCATCCCCTTCATCCTGGCTAAAGGTCTTTTCCTTGGCTGATTCCGGTGAATTTGGTTTGTGAATTGCACCTCGGTATCAGAGCAAACAGAGGGGGTGCGCCATTCTCATGGCAGCACCCCCTTCAGCTTTTATTCTGTGAACGTGGTGTTCACTCCTTAACCGGCACTCCATCGGGCTTGGGGCGACCCACCCAGGCATAGAAGCTGGGTAGCGCCAGCAGTGTGAACAAGGTGCTGGTGAACAGGCCACCCACCATGGCAATGGCCAGGGGGCGTTCCAGTTCGGAGCCGCCGAAGCCGAAGAGCATTGGCATCAGGCCTAGGATCGCGGCACCAGCGGTCATGAGCTTGGGGCGCACGCGGCCCAGGCTGGCTTCCCGCAGGGCTTCCTCGAAGGGCACGCCCTTCGCCATCAGATCCTTGGCTTGGGTGATGAGCACTAGGCTGTTCTGCACGGCCACGCCAAAGAGCCCGATCATGCCGACGATGGAACTGATGTTCCAACTCTCTCCGGCCAGCCAGAGCGCGAAGAGCGCCCCGGCGAAGGCATCGGGCAGGGTGGCGAGTACCACGAGCACTTCGCGCCAACGTTTCAGCGCGATATACAGTAGACCTACCACCAGTGCGAGAGCCGCCGCGATGGCGATGGCCAGGCGCTGGTGCGTTTCGCGGGCTTCCTCGATCTTGCCGCCCAATTTGATGAAGGTGCCCGGCGGTAGCTTGATGCCCTCCAGCGCTTTTTCGATGCGCAGGGCCGTGCCGCCTAGGTCGCCCGTGGTGCGGACATTGAGCCCCAGGCGACGCTGGGCGGATTCGCGCCGCACCAATGTGGGGGTCGAGGTTTCCTCAAAGCGCATGACCTGACCTAGCGCCAAGGCTCGGCCATCTTCCAATACGAGCGGTGTGTCCTTCAGGTTCTCGGGGCTCATGCGGCCATCGTTGGGAAAGCGCACGATGCGCCCGATGCGCTGGGGACCCTCGAAGCGAATCTCGGATTCCAGGCCTTGGAGGGCCGCTTGGAGGGTCATGGCCACCAGGGGGCGCGGCACGCCCAAGCGCCGCAAGGCTTCCTCATCCAGCGCCACGCGCCATCGCGGCATGGGATTGGGCGTATCTGGGGTCACGCTGCGTACGCCTTCGAGTTTGGCTAAACGCTCCTGGATTTCCTTCAATGCGGCTCGAACTGGCTCCAGATCGCGATTGAAGAACTTCACCTGGATATCGGCGGGTGTGCCACCGATGCCTTCGGCGATGCGCTCCTGCATGGGCGTGTTGACCTCCACGGGGAAGGGCATGGCCTCGGCGGCTTCCAAGACTTCGCGGCCCACCATGCGCTCGTCGGCGTCGGGCGTCAGGATCACCATGATTTCGCTATCGGTCATGGGGCATGGGTCTTCGGTAACATCCGCGCGACCGCTGCGGCGGTATACGGATTCCACGCCGGGGATGGCCTTCACGCGGGCATCCAGCTGCAGATTGGCCTGATCCACGGCCTCCAGACTGCTTTCGGCGGGCACCTTGGAAAGCATCATGAATGCACGTTCATCCAGGGTTGGCAGGAAGTTCGTTCCCAACTGAAAGGCCAGCCAGATGCTGGGAATGGTGAGCCCAAAGGCGAGCACGCGCACCAAGGGGCCATGGTGCAGCGCCCAATCCAGAGCCGGTCGATAAATGCGTTTGATGGCAAGGACCAGTCGGGGCTCCTGCAGCGATGCGCCGGGGGGCAGGAAGCGTTCCACCAGGGCAGGCACCAGCGTGAAGGTGAGTACCAGGCTGATGGTCATGCTGGCGGCCACGGCCACGGCCAAGGGCGCGTAGAGTTTGCCCGCAATGCCACCCATGGAGAGCAGGGGAATGAACACCGCCAGAATCACCAACACCGCAATCAGGATTGGCGTGGCCACTTCGGCTGCGGCACGGGTGAGGGCCACCCGGCGTGGTTCTACGTTGTCCTGGTGATCCCGCAAGCGGTGCGCCAGGTTTTCCACCATGATCACGGCCGCATCCACCAGCAGGCCCACGGCGATGGCCAGCCCACCCAGGGTCATGGCGTTGAGACCAAGCCCCGCGAAATGGAGAGGGATCGCGGCTCCCAGCGTGGCCAAAGGCAACACCGCCAAAACCAATAACGCCCCTCGGAAGTTGCCCAGGAGAAGGATCAGCACCATGGCCACGAAGACGCCGCCCACCATTAGTGCCAGCGACACGCCGCTCAAGGCATTGGTGACGAGACGACCCTGATCATAAATCAGCTCCAGGTGCATTCCTTCGGGAAGCCCCTTCTTGAGTTCCGCCACAGCGGTGCGGACACCCTCGGCCACTTCCAGCGTGGCCGCATTGGGCTGCTTGACGATGCGGATACTCACATCCTCATGCGACCCATCCATGGGTCGCACCCTTCGGGCGATATTGCCTTCGGCAATATCGTGGCCCTTCGCTCCTGCTGCGGGCTCATGCGACTCTCGGGTAGGTTCCGAACTTCCTTTTCGGGGCTCATGCAACGCTCGGGCAGGTTCCGCACTTCCTGCTGCGGGCTCGTGCTCGCCGATGGCATGGCGGGCTAGGCCGCGGCGGAAGGCGGGGGCTTCGCGGATTTCGGCGATGTCGCCCAGGGTGATTATGCCCCGAGCAGCTTGCACGGGTAGTTGCCGCACTTCTTCGGGGGTGGCGGCTAGGCTGCCTACGGACATGTACCAGCCTTTGTCTTGGATCTCCAATACGCCTGCGGCGAGGTCCTGATGGCTTTGTTCCAAGGCCGTCATGACTCGGCTAAGGCTCACGCCCTGGCTGCGGATTTTTTCGGGAATCAGGGTGATTTGCAGGGAGCGTTCCTGGCCACCCAAGCGCTCCACTCGCGCCACACCCGGTACCGATTGCAGCCTTGGGGTGAGCACCTGTTCGGTGTGATCCCGCAGCTTCATGGGATCGATATTTTCGCCTTCCAGCACGATTTCCATGAGTTCGTGCAATCGCCCGGAGGCACTGCTCATGAGCGGTGGGCGGGTGCCAGAGGGGTAGCTGCCAATTACTCCAGAGAGGCGTTCGGCGACGAGTTGCCGGGCGCGCCAAGGATCGGTATCACCTTCGAAGGTCACAACCACCTGCACCAATTCGGGCAGCACCAGCGTGTTAACGCGCTTAACGCCGGGCATGCCGCCCAAGGCTTGCTCCGTGGGTTGGGCCACGGAGAGTTCCAATTCCGGGGTGGCGCGGCCAGGACTCTGGATGAGCACACTCAGGATCGGCAGGCTCATGTCGGGGAAAAGATCCCGCTTCAGGCTCTGGAAGGTAAAGAGACCCGCCAAACCCCAGGCAATGCTCAGGGCGAAGACCCAGCCCTTGCGGGGCAGGAGCCAATCGAACCAGCGGCGAATCAGGGCGCGGTGATGAGAGGTGGATTCCGGCTGGAAATCAGTGGCCATGGCCGCCCTCACCTTCGGGTTGGCTGCGTTTCTGCTGGTAGGCCTTCAGGAGGTAGGCTCCCTCCGTCACAACTGTGGTGCCGGGTTTCAGTCCATCCACGATCAGGACCTCATCCTTCACTTCCATGCCGCGCGTTACGGCGGTAAAAACCGCGCGCTCCTTCTCCACCACAAAGACTCCCCAGCGGCCATCCACCTGCTGCAGGGCGGCCTGGGATAGGTAGATGCCCTTGCCCAGTGGCACCTTTACTTCGACAGGTGTGCCGGGCATGGGCAGGGCGCCACCCAAGAAACGCAGGCGATAGCTCAGGCGCTGAGTGTCAGTGGTCAGGGTCGAAGGGGTGCTTTCGAGGCGGGCCTTCCAGGTGCGGCCGTTGGCCTGACGGACCTCGCTTTCCGCACCGGGGTTCCAGCCGATTGGTCCTGGCTGGGAGAGTTCCAGGCGAATGACTCCGGCCTGGGCGGCCTGGAATTGACCTAATTCTTGACCGGCTTCGACGCCTTGGCCCCGCTGCACTTTCCAGGCCACCACCGCACCATGGGCAGGAGCCTTCAACAGGTAATTGGCCCCCGCTTCGCCGGGCTTCAGGCCCACGGCCTCCAAGCTAAGGCGTGCGGCCTCTTCTTCGGCCTTGGCCGTGGCCGATTCGCCCTGAATGGCTTCGAGGTCGCGACGGGCACCTGCGCCCGCTTGGAAGAGTCGGTCTTCTCGCGCCAGATCCAATTGAATTCGGTCCAGCTTGGCCTTGGAAGCGATCCACGCCGCCTTTAGGTGGGCCAACTCGGGGCTCTGAATCATCACGAGGGTTGCGCCCGTCGGGCGGTTTTGGCCTGGGATCGCCAGCACCTGGCTGACAATGCCCTTCACGGGGCTGCTCAGCAGCGCCTGGGCGGCCTCGTCGCCCACCGCTTCGCCGGGCACCCAGCGGCCCTCGAGGCGCGGTTCGGGCACCTTGGCCAGCCCGAGGCCACGAATGCCCTCCAGATGAATTCCGGGGCCTTCGGATTCCGCTGCAGCGTGGTCATGGCCTGCGTGCGGATCGGCATGTTCGGGGGCGGATTTTTTGGCGCAGCCCTGTCCTGCGAGAAGCACAAGAAGCAGGGGAAGAATCATCACCAAGCGGTTCATGGTTTTACCTCGGGCAGTAGGGTCTGGAGTTCGGCAAGAAGCAGGTGTTGGGTGTAGACCTGCCGGAGGGAGGCCATCTGGGCTTCCAGAAGTTGGCGGCGGATGGGGAGTGCCTCCGAAGGGCGCTCACGGCCTTCCTTCAGGCGCAGGCCAACGGCTTCTAGGGCCTGCGTGAAATCGGGCACCGCGGTTAGGCTTCCGGCGTTTTGCCATTGCGTGGCGGCTCCTTGGAAACGAGCCTCCAAATCGGCCAGGGCCTGGCGGGCTTCGCCTTGCACCATGCGCAGCTGGGCTTCGGTGCTGCGCCGTATGGCTTCGGTTTCGCCGGGTCTGGGCAGGCGGACAGCCATGCCGATCCGCGTGACTTTTTCGTCGCCTTCTTGGGCATGGCTGCCCCGGAGGCTCCAGCGGCTTAGGTTCTGGGCTTCCTTTAGACGAAGGCTGCGGGCTTCCAATTCTGCTTGAGCCACAAGGGCCTTGCGCAGGGGGCTCTCCTTCAATCGCTGGTCGAGGTCCGCCAAGGGGAAATTGGGCATTGGGCCTGGGTCTGCCAAGGGCGCGGCCTTCTCGGGCACTTCGGCCAGGGCCACCAAGGCGCTCCAGGCTTGCAGGGCCTGAAGCTGAGCTTCGTTCAATTCCAGTTGCACCTTCAGGCGCTCGCCTTCGACCAAGGCCACCTGGAAGGCTGGATCGGCTCCCGCGTCGAAGCGGGTCTTGGCGACCTTAAGCCAGCCCGCCACGGTGGCGAGATCCGCTTCCCGCAAGGTCAGCAGACGCGCGCCCAGCCAAGCGTTTAGATAGGCCTTGCGCAACCGCAAGGCACCTTCCCGCTGGGCCGCCTCCTTGAGCAAAGGATGCGCTGCGCCAAGACTGGCTTCGAGGTCTGTGCGCAGGCGGGGCGACAGGAAGAGCGGTAGATCGAGCTCAAAGCCCTTGTCGGTGCTGCCCGGTTCACGAGGGCTGCGCCTCGGCCCGATTTGAAAAGAAAGGCTAGGTCCCTCGCGCAGAAAGCCACGGCTTTCCTGGAGGCGAAGATGATGTTCCGCGAGCAGGCTCTCGGTTCGCCAGTGCTCGGGCGTGGGTCGCGCCTTGGCCTGGAGGATGTCGTATGGGATGGGCGTCTGGGCCGCTGCCTGCAGTGCCTGCAGGCAGAGCAGCGCCCCGCAAAGGGGAAGTCGCATGGTGTCCTCGAATCGATGGAAAGGGCGACCCTTAAACGGGTCAAAAGTTGGCGCTAGGGCACTAGGTCCGAGGCGGTGTCTTTTCCGGTTCGAGGTCGAGGTTCAGGATGGGAGGACTCAGGGTTTCGATATAGCTGGGCTTGGGCAAAGCATCAGCCGGGGGTGGCACGGGCGCCTGGGGAATCATGGCCGGAGCGCAGTCATCGAGACAAAGCAGATGCTGGGACTGAGGCCCGTGGGCGTCGGCCCCTTCATGGCAATGATCCTCACCGGCCGTAGCTAAAAAGGTGGCCACCACGACCAGCAGCAACACGGCGGTCCAGCGCTTCACACTCCTTGAAAGCCAGCCCTTGGATCGCAATGGAGAGTGCCTTTCTGGGACAAGAGGAGGGGATTGAACGATGCCATCAGCAGGTCTGCAACCCCTGCGTTGGGTTGAATCATGATACGGCGAATGAAAACCCAAAGGCCCACAGATCGGCAATCAAGGCCCTCGCTTTGGACTATGTGATCATTTGAGACCAGATATTGGGATTGGACCGAGGAAAGAAAACGATGAACCAGCTCTCTCCAAGCATCCGTGAACGCAACCTGCACGCCTTGTTTGAGCACATTCCCCTTCCGACCTGGGTGGTGGATTTTTCGGCGGTGAAGGCTTGGTGCGAGGCCGGTGCTTCCCGTGGAATTCAAAATCTTCGACTTCATTTTGCAGAGCACCCTCAGGATTTTGCCCTTTGTGCCTCCTTGATCCACATTCAGGCAATCAACCGGGCCAGTGGGGCGTTTTTTGGAGAGGTTCGCAAGGAGGATCTTCCGGCCGAGTTTGCCTCCTATTTCGATGAAGAATCATGGATGGCACTGCGGGAGGGTCTGATAGCAATCCTTGAAGGGGTTTCAACCTTGCAGACGGAGATGCCCATTCAGAGCCCTAAGCTCGGGCCACGCCTCCTCCAGGTCCACGTGACCGTTGCCGAAGGTTTTGAAACCAGCCTCGGCCAGGTGCTGATTTCCTTCGCCGATGTCACCGATAAAAAGCGGGCCGAACAATCCCGTCACGCCGCCGAACATCGCTACCACTCACTCTTTCAAAACATGCAGGAGGGCTCCCTTTACGGGTTGGTGCTCTACCGTGGTGAGGAACCTCGGGATTTCATGTTTCTGGACGTGAACGATGCGTTGGAAACTTTGACGGGCTGGAAGGATGTAACGGGTCGAAAGATCAGCGAAGTGGTGCCCGGCATTCAGCAGGCACATCCAGAATTTCTGGCGCTGGTGGGTCGAGTGGCCGCCACGGGAAAACCCGAACGCCTTGAAATATGTTTTGATTCCCTGGGTTTCTGGCTGGAAATCATGGTGCATTCCCCCGAAAAGGGCTATTTTCTCGCCCTGTTTGAAGACACTACCCAGCGCAAACAGCAGGAACTTTTATCCAAGGAAAGCGAGGCCCTGACGGCCAAATCCCAGATGGCCGCCTATGTGGCTCATGAAATCAATGGGCCCTTGGCAGGAATCAAAAGCGCCTTTGCGCTGTTGCAAACGGCGATCCCCAAGGACCACACCTATTTTTCATACGTGGCGCTGGTGGACCGAGAGATCGATCGCATCACCGCCATTGTTCGAATGATGTACGAACTCTATCGCCCCAATGAACCCAAGGCGCAAAATGTGGCCGTGGCCACCCTCTTGCAAGACATCGCCACGCTACTGGCACCCCGCTTTCGGAGTCATCGACTAAGCCTGGTGCTGGATTCCGGTGAGCCCGGCCTGCGAGGTACCCTGCGCGCCAATCTCCTGCGCCAGGTGCTTTTCAACCTGCTACAAAACGCCATCGAGGCGACTCCGCCGCAGGGCATTGTGCGGTGCTGTGCGCGCAGAGATGGGGCAGATCTAGAAATCCAGGTCAGTGACGGCGGTCCGGGAATTCCTCCCGGCCTCGCGGAAAAGGTCTGGGAGTCGGGCTTTACCACCAAGCAGAACGCCCTTCAGGGGGGCATGGGCTTGGGGTTATCCACCTGCCGACGCTTGCTGGAGAGCTTGCGTGGCTCCATCCACTTCGAAAATCCGAACACGGGTGGCTGTGTCTTTACGGTGCGAATTCCCCTGGAGTGGGAGTCCGGCGTAGACTGAAGGCCCTCTCCTGAGACTGCGACCACGATGAGTCTTCATTCCCAAGCCCCCGCCCGCATCCTGATGGCCGACGATGAAGAGATTTTTCTTCTCGCCACGGCCGACCTGTTGCGCATGGAAGGCTTCTTGGTCGACACGGCTCGGGATGGCTTCGAAGCGGCGGATTTCCTACGCGAGAACACCTACGACGTGCTGATCTCCGATATCCTCATGCCCGGTAATCAGGATCTGGATTTCATCCGAGTCGCCGCAGATCTGAGCCCCGATTTGCAGGCCATTCTGGTCACGGGGTATCCCTCGGTGGGCACAGCCGTCCAGGCCATCCACCTGCCCGTGGCTGCCTACTTGACCAAGCCCATCGTGTTCGAGGATTTCCTTGGGCATATTCGCCGCGCCGTTTCCAGCGTGCGCACTCAACGTGCCATGGGGCGCTCCAAGGAGCGGTTAACTGGCTGGCTGGAGGATCTGGATCGTGTTCAGGAGGCCATTCGCAGCGCTCCCCAGGCGCCCGACCGCTATGCCTCCCGGGAGGTCCTCGGGTTATCCCTCGGCAATATCGCTGGCGTGCTGTTGGACATGAAGGCCCTGTTTGAAATGACCCTCGAACAGGATTCCGCTCCCGAACATTGCACCATCTCGACCTGTCCCCGGCTTGCGGATTACCAGCTGGCCGTGCAGGACAGCATCGATGTTCTGGAGCGCACACGCACCGCCTTCAAATCCAAGGAACTAGGGCAGTTGCGGGAGCGGCTGGAACTGCTTTCGAAGGCATAAAAATAATATTCAAGTACCGATTCAGCCCGGTCGATAGAGTCCCAGTCTAGGTTCTGTCTTTTTGGGCAGAACGCCTTGATGGGCAGTCATTAGGTCTGCAAGTCGAAGGCGCAACCAGTCAGGTCCCAACGGATCGGCGCGGTTGCGCCTTTTCCTATTTTCCCCCGCAACCCTCGCCATCGTCGACGGGGTAGGGGGTGGTGAGTCCGCGGAAGGTTCGTGTGCCATGGTTGACGATATTTTCAAAAAACAGTCCCAAGAGCGTTCCAATCCCGGGGCCTCCTCCGCAAAACCTCGAGGCCAGGGCTTTTTCGAGGCCATGGTCGAGCATCTGCCCGAGGCTGTGGCGGTCCTGCGCGAAGGCACCCATGTTCAATGCAACCCGGCCTATGCTCGGCTGTTTGGTTTCACCGCCCCGACCGAACTGATCGGGCGTAGCCTGATGGAACTCCTGGCCCCACGCCATGCGGGGGATATCTTGGCTCGCCTGCGAAGCCCTGGGGATACCCTCACGGGATCCTGGCTTCAGGAAGTGGAAGGGCTCACCCAAGAGGGCGGGATCTTGGCCCTGGAACTCAGCGGGCACCCATTCCGCCAAGGCAACACCGTCTATTACGTGGTCTCCGCGAAGGACCTTCGCTTGGCCCGGCGAGCCCAGCAGGTCATCAAAAAAGGGGAACGTTGGTGGCGGCACCTGTTCCGCATGTCCTTGGTGGGCATGGGGATCTTGGGCAGGGATGGCTGCATTCTGGCCGCCAACGAGCATTTTTGCGCCCTGGCGGGGCTGCCCCAAGCCGAGCTTTTGGGCCGAGAATGGGGTGAATTTGTTCCGGACCAAAATCTTGCGGACTTGTTTGCCACGTTGGATCAGGTCGGCGAGGAATGGTCCTTTGGACCGCGCGAGACCTTTTTCTGTCATCCCAACGGCAAGGTTATTCCGGTTCGAATCGATATCAGCCCGGAATTCCGTCCCGATGGGCAGGTCGATCACCTCACGGTTCTCATTCAGGATCTGCGTGAACATCGGCGCACGGAAGGGCGGCTTTGGGAGACTGAGGACCGCTATCGCCGTCTGTTCGATGAGATGAGTGAAGGCTACGCGCTGCATGAAATTATTTGCAGCGATGCCGGTATTCCGATTGATTACCGTTTCCTGGAAGTTAATCCCGCCTGGGAGCAGTGCACCGGCTTGACTGCTGCCGAAGTGATTGGCCGCACCGTGCTGGAAGTGCTGCCTCAGACCGAAGCCTATTGGATCGAAGCCTACGGTCGCGTGGCACTTTCGGGTGAACCCATGCGGCTCGATCAATATTCCGGCACCCTCGACAAACATTTCAGTGTGTTTGCGCAGTGCCCGCGCAAGGGGCTTTTCTCCGTCGTCTTTTTGGATATTTCGGAATTAAAAAAGCAGGAAGAAAAAACGGCTCTGTTGCTTGCCGCCGTGGAGCAAAGCCCTACTTCAATCGTGATCACCGACACCATCGGGGCCATCGAGTACGTGAATCCAAAGTTTTCGGATCTCACGGGCTACACCGCCGAAGAAGCCCAGGGCCAGAACCCTCGCATTCTTAAAACGGACGTGCAAGGGCCCGAGGTCTACAAGGAACTCTGGCAGTGCCTGCGGGATGGCCGAACCTGGAAAGGGGAATTCTGTAACCGAAAGAAGAACGGGGAGCTTTACTGGGAACAAGCCACGATTTCACCCATCTTGCACGAAGGCCGCGTAACCCATTTCCTGGCGGTGAAAGAAGACATCACGGACCATCGCGCCCTTCAGGCCTCCCAAATGCGGCTCGCCGAAGCAGTGGATCAGGCAGCGGAATTGATGGTCATTGCCGATTCGCGCGGGGGGCTTATCAATGCCAATCAGGCCTTTCTCCGACTCACGGGCCTTGAGTCCTGGCTCGGCAAGAGGGCACTGAGCCTCCTACCCAAAGAGGGACGGAGTGCGTTGAGTCGGACCATCTTGAAGCGCTTGCGGGAAGGCCAGCCCTGGCAGGGTAAGTTGCGCCTGCAACGGGCCGATGGCACGCCTTGCACCCTCTCGGGAACAATTTCCAAGCTCTGTCCGGTGGGCAACGAAGCCTTCTACACCTGCGTATTCCGGGATATCACCTCCGAGTTGGAGATGGATCGGCACCTGCGGCAGGTGGAGAAAATGGAAGCCCTGGGCGCCTTGGCCAGCGGCGTGGCGCACGATTTCAATAACGTGCTCACCGCCATCATGAGCTCCGCTGAACTCATCGAATGGCAGCTGCCCGAAGATAGCCCCGTCCGTCCCAAGCTCAGCGTCATCATGCAGGCGGCGAATCGTGCCAAGGATCTGAATCGCCGCATTCTGACCTTTAGTCGACCCACCGAAGAACGGCGGATTCCCTTCGATCTCACGGCCGTGGTCAAAGAGTGCCTTCATCTGCTCAAGTCCACGATTTCGAGAGATGTTGAAGTGCGCAGTGAACTGAGTTCCTCGGTGTGGACCTTTGGGGATCCCGCCCAGATCCACCAGGTGGTGATGAATCTGGCCGTCAATGCCGTGCAGACCATCGATGGCAAAGGCCTACTGGAATTGAGCCTAGTGGAAGTTGATATCGAAGAAGGTTTTCTGGCTCCCGGGTCGAAAGCCCTGCGGGCAGCCCTCTTGTCCGTGCGGGATAGCGGTCGGGGCATGGATGCCGAAACCCTGGATCATGTGTTCGAACCCTTCCACTCTGACAATCTCGCTGAGGGTGGCACAGGGCTGGGGCTTTCCGTGGTGCACGGGGTGATTACCCAGCATGGCGGGGGCGTTGCCATTACCTCCGAGCCCGGCAAAGGCACCCTAGTCAAGGTCTACTTGCCCAGCGCCGCAGCGGAAAGTTCCATGCGGGATGAAACACCCACCGATGCATTGCAAGGCACTGAGCATATTTTGGTGGTGGATATCGAGGCCATACGGGTGGCTCTGACCAAGGAATCGCTTCAGCACCTGGGTTACCATGTGACCGCCAAATCCGACCCCTTCGAAGCGCTGGATGCCTTCAAAGAACATCCAGCGATCTACGATGTGGTCTTGTTGGAATACTCCAAAGGCGCCCTTTCCGCGGAAGATTTCGCCGCTCGGATTCGAAAAATTAGGCCCACGATTTCTATCATTCTCGCCTCGGGCAACTCGGTCCCGGCTGGGGTGGAATCCCCCTTCGATGCCCTGCTTCCCAAGCCCTTCTCCAATCGCGATCTGGGTCATGCCCTGCGCAAGGTCTTGGACGCTCGCAAGCGGGCCGCTCGGGTGGAAGTCAGTGCCGCGCCGACCCGAGATCGTTCGCGCACCGGAGAAATCCTGATCGCGGAAGATAGCCCCGTCACCCTCAGCCTGCTGCGCTCCTGGCTCGTCAAGGCTGGCTATCGAGTGCGCGAAGCCCGGGATGGCCAAGAGGCCTGGGAGATCTTCAACGAACCCGGAGCCGGGCCCTTCTCGTTGGTACTTTCCGACCTCGTGATGCCCCGCATGGATGGAATTCGCTTGGTGGAACGGATCCGCGAAGTGGATTCGGAAATCCCCGTGGTGCTGCTGTCTTCTTCCGAAGATGTGGACTCGATGAAGTCGGCCTTGCATCTGCAGGTCAGCCAATTCCTGACCAAGCCCTTCGATTCCGGGGTTCTCATTGCGTGTGTGGAGCGATTGGCTGTAGGGGTGAGTGCGCGACAGCGATCGGCCGAAACGGCCCAGGCCGTGCGCATGGCCCAGCGCGCCTTGGTGGCGGTGCCTGAAAAAGATCTGCCGCTCTATTCCGTGCACCAATCCCTTACGGATGCTGGAGGCGATGTCTTCCGGTGTTTCAAGCAGCCGGATGGTTCAATTCTGTTCATTCTGGCGGATGTGGCGGGGCATTCGGTCATCAGCTCCTACGCCGTGGCCGCCTTCCTGGGGTTGCTGTCCAGCCTGATGATGCAGGCTACCGACCTCGCGACCTTGGCCTCGCGTCTGAATCGTGGCATTCAGGATGGCCCCTTCTCCGAAGTACCCGTTTGCATCTTACTGGGCCATTGGACGCCCCGCACGGGTCGTTTGCATGTGCTGAACGCAGGCCTTCCCCACGGTCTGTGCGGTGGTCCTGCGCGAAGTGTCCGCATCGCTGTCAACGGAACTCCACTGGGCGTTTTCGACGAAGCCATGGTGGAAGAAAAAGTGGTCCGGTTGTCTCCGGGCGACCGCGTGTTTTTCGCCAGTGACGGCTTTTTCGATATCCGCAATGCCGACGGCGAACTCATGGATGATTTGGCACTGAAACTTTGGTGCGAAATGGCCGAGGTGCCCATCCAGCAAGCTGTGTCGATCCTGGCGGGCATTGCGCAAACCCTGGCCGAGGGTGGGCTGGAGGATGATCTCTTGGCGGTTGGCTTCGAGCAGCCCGCCTTGGATCCCGATTGCTTGAGCCTAGTGCTTCCCTCCAATGCGATTGCCATCGATGGAGCCATCGAAAAGCTCACGGAATATCTGGCCAAGGCGCCCCGCTCCATCCCGCTCACCCACTCGCGCACCTTCGAAATTCTGTTGGCGGCGCGCGAAGCCCTTACCAACGCCATGATTCATGGCAATGAAGGTCGACCCGAAAGCCAGATCGGGCTGCATGCAAGTTGGCGGCAATCCCCACCGGCCTTCCTTCTCAATGTCGTGGACGAGGGCCAGGGCTTTGAATTGAAAAAATTAGAATCCCCCACGGATCCCCTTTCTGAGCGCGGGCGAGGCATTCCCTACCTTCGGCACTGTGCCAGTTGGGTGGAGATGGTGGGCGGCGAATTGAGTATCACCTTTAGCTGGGAGGCCTAATATGACAGTCGCGAAATCCCCCATGAAGACCCAGAAGGCCGATGGGACCCTGCGTCTCAACCCCAATGGCGATCTGGTGGCCAGCACCGTGGAAGTTCTGCGAGACAGCATGCTCAAGGCCCTGGAGTCGGCCAAGATCGCCGTGGTGTTGGATCTGGCCTCCACCAAGCAGATCGATTCCTTGGGCATCACCCTGGTGCTGGGTCTGTTCAAGAGTTGCCAGAAGAAAGAGCTCGCCTTCTCCATCGAAGGGGCCAGTACCGATCTCCTGCGGGTGTTCAAACTCTTCAACCTGACCAAATTCTTCCCCATTGCGGAGGCGATTCGTGAGTAGCTTCGCAGACGAGAGCATCATTTCGGATTTCGTAGCCGAGAGTCGCGAACATCTGGCGACCATCGAGCCTGATCTGCTCCGCATGGAGCAGGAAGGGGCCAAGGTCAGCTCCGAAGTCATCAATCGGGTCTTTCGTGCCATCCATTCAATTAAGGGCGGTGCGGGCTTTTTCGCCTTCGAGGCCCTAAAGAAACTCAGCCACGCCATGGAAGGCGTGCTCATGCAGGTGCGGGACGGCAAGCTAAAGGTCTCGGCCGAACTGATGGATGTGGTCTTTGCCAGCCTCGATCGGTTGAAGGCCATGCTGGACGATATCCAGGCCAGCGATACCGTGCCCTATGCCAAAGAATTAGCCACCCTGGAAGCCATTCTGAGTGGGCAGGGCCTGATCATTGGCGAAACGGTCAAGGGCCGCGAAAAGGGCGCCCAGCGCGATTTCGATCTGGATGCCGAAAGCGTGCGGTCGGCCCTGCGCCGAGGCATGAATATCTTCCGCGCCATCGCGTTTTTGCATCGGGATATCCGCGATAAGGGCATGACACCTTTGGCCTTCCTGAATCACGCACTGTCGGTGGGTACCTGCCTGGATGCCTTCATCGATATCGAAGCCATCGCCGATCTCGAACACTGCCTGGATCAGGACCTGCCCGTCACCTTGCTCTTTGCCACCGTGCTCGAGCCGGATCTCGTGGCCCTGGGCCTCAAGCTGCCCATCGAACAGATCAAGGTTCTGGAGCTGGAAGCCCTGCGCAAGGAAGTCAAGGCCAAGGCCAAAGGCACCACCGAAATCGCAGTCGCGTCGGCTCCGGTGATGGAAGCCGCCGCCATCCAGCCCGAAGTTGAACCGGAAATTGTTGCGGACGCGGAAGCCGACCCAAGCGCCGAAGGTGAGGCGCCCTCTGAACTGCCGACCAGCGACAAGGCTGCGCGGGATATGAACAAGGACTCTGGCAACGAAACCCTGCGGGTGCGGGTGGATCTGCTGACCAACCTCATGAATTTGGCGGGCGAATTGGTGTTGGGCCGCAACCAACTGGTGCGGGCCGTAACCGACTATCAGCACGAAATTCCGGGCCTGGGCGCCATTTTGCAAAACGTGAACCAGGTGACCACCGAAATGCAGGAAGGCATCATGCAGACCCGCATGCAGCCCATCGGCACGGTGTTCAGCCGCTTCCCGCGCATCATCCGGGATATGAGCCGCCAGCTTTCCAAGCAGATCGAAGTCAAGATCGAAGGCGCCGAGGTGGAACTCGACAAATCCATTGTCGAAATGCTGGTGGATCCCCTCACCCACATCATTCGCAACTGCGCCGATCACGCCATCGAAACCCCGGCGGAACGCGCCAAGGCCCGCAAGGATCCCTCGGGCACCATTCACCTGCATGCTTTCCACGAGGGTGGTCAGATCAATATCGCCGTCCACGACGATGGTCGGGGCATCGATGCCAAGAAGGTGCTGGCCAAGGCCATCGCCAAGGGCTTGGTGACCAAGGCGCAGGGTGCGGAAATGACCGAGCGCGAAATCGTGCATCTGGTCTTTGCACCGGGTTTTTCAATGGCCGAAAAGGTCTCCGAAATTTCCGGCCGTGGCGTGGGCATGGATGTGGTGCGCACCAACGTCGAAAAGTTGGGTGGCCATGTGGAAATGGAAACGGAATTGGGCATGGGCACCACCGTGCGTCTGCGCCTGCCGCTGACCTTGGCCATTATTCCCTCCATGATTGTGGGGATTACCGAGCATCGCTTTGCCATTCCCCAGGTCAACGTGGTGGAGTTTGTGTGGGTCAAGGCCTCCGAAGTCGCACAGCGCATTGAACAAGTGCAAGGCGCCCTGGTCTTAAGACTGCGGGACAAGCTATTGCCCCTGGTGCGCCTCGCCGATGTGCTTGGCATTCAGCGTGTTTTCACCGATCCGGTCACCGGCGAAAACGTTCCCGATCGTAGGGAATCCTTAGCGGATCGTCGGGGGGAATTGCCCGAAGAGCCCGAGAATGCAGCGGAACGCAAGGGCGATCGCCGGGCCGATTGGCGCAGCGATCACAACATCATCGTGCTGCGAGTCGGCAAGAATCATTACGGTGTGATCGTGGACGAACTCTTCGATATCGAAGAGATTGTGGTCAAGCCGCTTTCGGGCTTCATCCAGGGAACCAAGTGCTTCAGCGGCGCCACGATCCTGGGCGATGGCCGCGTGATCATGATTCTGGATGCCGGTGGTCTCGCCAGCGCTGCCAATCTCCATTTCACCGATTTGCAGGCCGAGGAATTGCGCCGAGCCGAAGAAGAAAAACGCAACCTTGCGCTCAAAGCCTCACGACGCCGCTCCGTGATTTTGTTCGAAGCTGCCAAGGGCGAGCGCTTCACGGTGCCCCAGGATCATGTGTTGCGGCTTGAGCGCATCGTCAAGAGCAAGATCGAATTCATCGGCGACCGCGAGTACATCGAATACCGTGGCGAAGGATTGCCGCTGGTGCGCCTGGATCAGCACTTGGAGGTGCGGCCCCTCAAGGCCGATTTGGAGGAGCTGTTCCTGGTGATCCCCAAGATCCCCGGCCAGAACTCCACCGCCCGGCCGCCTGCCGGAATCCTGATTTCCGAAATTCTGGATGCCTTGGATGTCGAGGTGGAATTGAAGGCCGTGGAGTTCAAAGGCCCCGGCCTGCTGGGCTCGGCCGTGGTGCAGGAGCACCTGACCTTGTTCCTCGATCCCGTGGCGCTCTTGCAGGCGGCGGGTCTTATGGGAGGAGACACAGAATGAGCGCGCAACAGGAGTGGAGCACCACTTTACCGCAGGTAAAGCCCGCAGGGTGCGGGACAGGAGGTCCCGCATGAGCCAATTCGCGACTTTCAACGTGGGCGATCGCCTGTTCGGGCTGGATATCCTGGGCGTGCGTGAAATTATCCGTGTGTTCACCATTACACCGGTTCCGCGGGCCGAGGCCCATATCCGAGGGCTGATCAATCTGCGCGGTCAGATTGTCACCATCCTCGATCTCTCCGTGCGGTTGGGCCATGATCCGCTGCCGGTCAAGGATTCCAGCCATATCGTGATCTTGAAGCATGGCGCCAACACCGCCCAGGGCAACGGCCGCAACCAAGGCGGCACGCAGGACCTGATGGGCCTACTGGTGGATGCCATCGGTGACGTGGTGGAGGCCGAAGCCGCCCTGGCCGAGGCCCCTCCGGCCAACCTCACCGATGCCGAGGAACACTTTCTCTCTGGTGTGCTCAAGACCGACCAGGGACTGCTGGTGCTCCTGAATCTGCAAGAACTGTTATCGAGCGGGTAGCCCATGTGATGCGGACGAAAAAACGAATTTCACATGTGCCAAATCTACTGACATGACATCAATACTTTCCCTGGTAACACCGTGATTCCTTCCTCTTTCTCCTCTTTCCCCTCTTTTTCCTCCGCGTTCTCCGCGTCTCCGCGTGAAACAGCTTTTCTCACGCGGAGGCGCGGAGGGCGCGGAGAAAGATCTTTCGTTTAATCCATTTCTTTAAGTGAATGACCCTCAAACAGGAGATCCACCATGCGCTTCCTCGATAACATCAAGATGGGCCCCAAACTCATCACTTCCTTCCTGATTACGGCAGCCCTCGCTGTCATCCTCGGCTTCTTTGCGATCAGCAAGATGCAAGCTGCCGACGACGCCGACACCCTGCTCTTTGAAAAGGGCGCAGTACCCATTGGCGAATGGATGGATGTTGCCCAGGCCACCTACCGGATCCGATCCAACATGCGCGACATCGTGCTGGGCAAGGATTACGAGGCCTATAACAAGCGCATTGCGGACCGCATTGCTGAGCGGACCAAAGCGGAAGAGGCCTTCGAAAAGACCATCGTTTCTGATGAAGCCAAAGCGCTATGGAAGCGCTACAAGGAAAACCAGGCCGCCATCGGCGATGGCAACCGCAAAACGCGGGAACTCGCACGGGCTGGAAAAAGGGCTGAGGCTGAAGCCTTGATGTATGGCGAGGTGGACAAACTCCAGCAGGAACAAAACAAGATCTACGATGAGATGACGGCCGCCAAACTGAAATTCAGCAAAGATATTGCCACCGAGAACACCACTAACTTCCTTGCCGCCAAAAAGGCCATGTATTTCATGATGGTCATCGCCGCTGGTCTGGCTGCGGCGCTGGGCGTTATCATCGCCCGTTCCATCGCCCAGCCTCTGGCCAAGGGCGTGGACATGATGAACGAAATGGGCAAGGGCCATCTGGGTACCCGCTTGAAGCTGGAGCGTAAGGACGAGATCGGTGAACTGGCCCGCGCCATGGATGTGTTCTCCGAGGATCTCCAGATCAAGGTGGTCGGCACCATGCAGAAGATCGCCGTGGGCGATTTGACCACCGAATCCAAGCCCGTGGATGGCCAGGATGAAATCAACCCGGCCATGATCCAGATGACCAACGCCTTGCGCGCCATGGTCGCCGAGACCCAGGGGCTCGTTCAATCTGCCGTAGAAGGCAAGTTGGCCACCCGCGCCGATGCCACCAAGTATCAGGGCGATTACCGCAAGATCGTGCAAGGCGTGAACGAATGCCTGGACGCCGTCATTGGCCCCCTCAACGTCGCAGCTGGATATGTGGACCGGATTTCCAAGGGCGATATCCCCCCCAAGATCACCGACAAATACAACGGTGATTTCAACGAGATCAAGAACAACCTGAACACCTGCGTGGATGCCGTGAATGCCTTGGTGGCGGATGCCGTTCTACTCAACAAGGCTGCCGTCGATGGCAAGCTGGCCACCCGCGCCGATGGCAGCAAGCACCAGGGTGATTTCCGCAAGGTCGTGCAGGGCGTGAACGAATGTCTGGATGCCGTCATTGGGCCTCTGAACGTTGCGGCTGGCTACGTGGACCGCATTTCCAAGGGCGATATCCCGCCTAAGATCACCGATAACTACAACGGCGATTTCAATGAAATTAAGAACAATTTGAACACCTGTGTGGATGCCGTGAATGCTTTGGTGGCCGATGCCACCATGCTGGCTAAGGCCGCTGTGGATGGCAAGTTGGCCACCCGGGCCGATGCCACCAAGCATCAGGGTGATTTCCGCAAGGTCGTGCAGGGCGTGAATGACACGCTGGATAACGTGATCAATCCCATCAACGAAGTGCAGCGCATCATGGGCGCCATGGAACAGGGTGATCTCACGGCGCGAATCACCACCGAATATAAGGGTGATCTCCAAACCCTGCGCAATGCCGTGAACAATAGCGCCACCAAGCTGGCGCAGACCCTCACCGAAATCAGCGGCGCCAGCAACACCCTGGCCAGCTCCGCCGATGAACTGACCGCCACATCGGCCACCATGAGCAACAGCGCCGAGCAGATGACCCAGCAGGCCAATACCGCCGCTGCTGGCACCGAGCAGGCCTCCGCCAACGTGAAGAACATGGCCGCAGGCGTGGAAGAAATGAGCGCCAACGCCAATACGGTGGCCTCGGCCTCGGAAGAAGTAACGGCCAATCTGCGCACCGTGGGTGCGGCGGTGGAGCAGATGTCTTCGAACATGAAGACCATCGCCGCCAACACCGAGCAGATGACGAGTTCCGTGAACACGGTGGCCACGGCCATCGAGGAAATGAGTGTGAGCTTGAACGAAGTCTCCAAGAACTCCGGCCAGGCCGCATCTGTCGCGGGCAAGGCCTCCAGGAGCGCCGCCAGCACCGCCGAGACCGTGAACAAGCTCGGCAAGAGCGCTCAGGAGATCGGCAAGGTGGTGGACATGATCAAGGGCATCGCCGCGCAGACCAACCTGCTGGCGTTGAATGCGACCATCGAAGCTGCCAGCGCCGGGGAAGCGGGCAAGGGCTTCGCCGTGGTGGCCAACGAAGTGAAGGAACTGGCCAAGCAGACGGCCAGTGCCACCGAGGAGATTCGCGCCCAGGTGGAAGACATGCAGGGCAATACCCAGCAGGCGGTGAAGGCGATCGACGATATCGTTCAGATCATCGGCGAGATCAACGCGATCTCCGGCAACATCGCCGCGTCGGTGGAAGAACAGACTGCCACCACCAATGAGATCTCGAAGAATGTAGGCTTCGCCGCCCGGGGCGCCGCCGAAGTTTCTCGGAACGTCCAGCAGGCCGCCACCGGCACCAATGAGGTTTCGCGGAACGTGCAGGAAGCCGTGAAGGGTGTCACCGATATTTCGCGCAACATCAATCAACTGGCCACGGGTGCCGGTGATGTGGCGAAGAATGCCGGAGAAGCTTCCCGTGGGATGAACGATGTGAGCCGCAACGTGGCCCACGTCAGCACCGCCGCCAAGGATACCACGCGGGGTGCCGGGGATACCAACAACGCCTCCAAGGAACTGGCGCGGTTGGCCGAGAAACTGCAACAGACCGTATCGCGCTTCAAGCTGTAAACAAAAATTCACCAGGGAGCAACCGCGCCGCAAGGATTGCGGTTGCTCTCTGGTGAATCTTGTTTTGGCTGAGCCCGGCCAAACGGAGTGCTGCATCGCGTTCGGATTTTGGAACTACCCGAATGAACACCACGAAACCAATCCCAATTGGTGCATTTCGGCTCGCATGGCTTCTTTGCGTTTTTTGTGTTCTTTGCGGCCATTTTTAGTTTTGATCGTTGGCATTTTTCAAAATATTTGGAACCGCGAATAAATACCAATGAACCCCGCGCAGGTCATTGCCGCAATCAAGAGCCAAAAACATGGCCACAAAGAACACAAAAAACGCAAAAAGGAGATTCCGTTATGGCTGTCGCCTTGATCATCCGCCGAGTGCCAAAAGGCGATTTTGTGAGTGCCCGAGAAAGGATTGGCCTGTCCCGTGAATATCTGCGGAAATCGGCGGCGGTGATCAACCTCATAGGGACCTCCGGCATCGAATCGAATAACTAATCAGTGAGGATTGCGATGGCCAAAAAAACAATTCTCGGAAAGGCCCTGACCGCCATCATTAGCGGCTTGGTGCTGGTCTTCGGTATTGCCATGGTCATCCAATGGCGCCAGATGGGTGATCAGACCCAGCGACGCCTTCAAGACAACGGGGCATCCATGGCTACGGTCATGCTGGCGGCCCTGCATAACGACATGCTCAAGGGTGATAACGAAGGCGCCCAGGCCATGACGTCCAAGGTGGGTAGCGCAGGCGTTGTTCGCACGGCATTTGTGCTGAGGGACAGTGGCAAGGTCTTTGTTGCTTCGGACCAAGCCATGATCGGGAAGGACTACGCCTTGGAAGATGTTTCGGTGCTGCGGGGAGGGCTGTCGAGTTCCTTCAGCCTTTCTGCAGAACATGGCCGACCCTATTCCAGGACCCTCCTACCCATTCGAATGGAAAGCGGCTGCCTGGATTGCCATCCAGGGGTCAAGATCGGTGATCCGTTGGGTTACCTCGGGGTGGAGCCCTGGGCCGAACGCGATTTTCAGGAAGCCGGGATCGCCAAGCGCAACCTGGTGATCTTCAACCTGCTGATTGTGATTCTCGTGACGGGTTCGATATTTATTTTGCTGCGCTGGATCACTCGGCCACTGGGAGAAATCTCGGCGGTTTCCGCTCTGATGGCGCAAGGCGAAATCAATCAATCCATTTCGCATCATTCCAACGATGAACTGGGCACCTTGGCCGATTCCTTCCGGGACATGATGGGCTATATCAAAGGCATAGCCCAAAGTGCCGATGCCATCGCTGAGGGTAATTTGCAGGTGGAAATTTGCCCAAAGGGTCCCCAGGATTTGCTATCCCACAGCATGGTCGGGGTTACCCAGGTGCTACGGGGAATGACGGAGGAGACTTCACGCATTAGCCATGCCGCTGAGGAAGGTCACCTCAATACCCGGGGAAATGCAGACCGTTTCCACGGGGCTTATGGGGAAATCATTCTTGGGATGAATCACACGCTGGATGCGGTCACCGGTCCCTTGTTCGTAGCCGCTGGTTATGTGGATCGAATTTCCAAGGGTGATATTCCACCCAAGATTGCAGATACCTACCACGGCGATTTCAACGAAATAAAACACAACCTAAATACCTGCATTGATGCCGTCAATGCCTTGGTAAACGATACCGACCTGCTTAGCAAGGCAGCCGTGGCGGGGAAGCTTGTCACTCGGGCCGATGCCACCCATCACCAAGGCGATTTCCGCAGGATTGTGCAAGGGATCAATGACACGCTGGATGCGGTGATTGGACCCCTCAATGTGGCCGCTGGTTGCCTAGATCGAATTTCCAAGGGCGATATCCCGCCCAAGATCACAGACAACTACCAAGGGGATTTCAATGCCATCAAAAACAACTTGAACACCTGCGTGGAGGCCGTGAGTGCCTTAGTTCTAGATGCTGCCATGCTTAGTAAGGCTGCGGTGGATGGCCAGCTGGCCACCCGGGCCGATGCCACCAAGCATCAGGGCGATTTCCGCAAGATCGTGCAGGGCGTGAATGACACGCTGGATGGCGTGATTAATCCCATCAACGAAGTGCAGCGCATCATGGGTGCCATGGAGCAGGGCGATCTCACGGCGCGGATCACCGCTGAATACAAGGGCGATCTCCAGACCCTACGCAACGCCGTGAACAATAGCGCTGCCAAATTGGCGCAGACCCTCACGGAAATCAGCGGCGCCAGTAATACCCTGGCCAGCTCCGCCGATGAACTGACCGCCACCTCGGCCACCATGAGCAATAGCGCCGAGCAGATGACCCAGCAGGCCAATACCGCCGCTGCGGGAACGGAGCAGGCCTCCGCCAATGTGAAAAACATGGCCGCAGGCGTCGAGGAAATGAGCGCCAATGCCAACACGGTGGCTTCGGCCTCGGAAGAAGTATCGGCCAATCTTCGCACTGTGGGTGTGGCGGTGGAGCAGATGTCTTCGAACATGAAGACTATCGCGGCCAATACCGAGCAGATGACCGGTTCCGTGAACACAGTAGCCACGGCCATCGAGGAAATGAGCGTAAGTCTAAACGAGGTTTCCAAGAGCTCGGGGCAAGCTGCGTCCGTGGCTGGGAAGGCCGCCAAGAGCGCTACCTATACCGCCGAAACCGTGAACAACCTGGGCAAGAGTGCTCAGGAGATCGGCAAGGTCGTGGAGCTGATCAAGGGCATCGCCGCGCAGACCAATCTGCTGGCGTTGAATGCGACCATCGAAGCCGCCAGCGCCGGTGATGCGGGCAAGGGTTTTGCCGTGGTGGCCAACGAGGTGAAGGAACTGGCCAAACAGACCGCCAGCGCCACTGAAGACATTCGCGCCCAGGTGGAAGACATGCAAGACAACACCCAGCAGGCCGTGAAGGCGATCGAAGAGATCGTGCAGGTCATCGGCGAGATCAACGCAATCTCCGGCAATATCGCGGCCTCGGTGGAGGAACAGACCGCCACCACCAACGAGATTTCCAAGAATGTAGGCTTCGCCGCTCGCGGGGCCGCCGAAGTTTCCCGCAATGTTCAGCAGGCCGCCACGGGCACTAACGAGGTTTCGCGGAATATTCAGGAAGCCGTGAAGGGTGTCACCGATATTTCGCGCAACATCAATCAACTGGCCACGGGCGCTGGCGATGTGGCGAAGAATGCCGGAGAAGCCTCTCGTGGCATGAACGATGTGAGCCGCAATGTGGCCCATGTCAGCGTGGCTGCCAAGGACACCACGCGCGGCGCAGGCGACACCAACAACGCCTCGAAGGAGTTGGCCAAGCTCGCAGAGAAACTCCAGCAGACGGTGTCGCGCTTCAAGCTGTAAAGAACGACCTGGAACCCCGAATGAACGCGAATGAAAAAGGCAGATTGGAGGTCTCGATCGTGGGTGGATTCTGTTGCTGAAGCCTGGGCAGTGTCTGCGGCTGTGCTTGTGTCTCTGGTCCTTCTTTGGCGTGGCGCAGGAGCCTGTTCGGACAGTTCCCGCGCCCTCCTCGGACCCGAAGGTCGATCCGACGCTGCGAGTCTCCTTCGACGCGTGGCGGGATAAATTGGCAGAAGCCATGTTCGGTATCAGGCCATCGGCCTTTGGCGATGTCCTGGTGGCCCCGAATGACGAGGGCAAGAAAAAGCTGGACTGGGGAGCCTTCGAACTCGACCTGGAAGGCAAGCTCCACGAGAACCTGGATGCCGCGCTGGCCGTGGTCGCTACCCGGGATGCAACCCAACTGCCGGTGGCCTTCCTCGACTTCCATCCCTTCGGCGGCGGCATCGCGCCCCGGGGGCGCCTCTGGGTGGAGAAGGGGTTTCACATTCAGGTGGGCCGCTTCGATGTACCCTTCGGCAATGATTGGCAGTTCTTCGCGAGCAAGGACAGCGCCTCCATTTCCCGCCCGCTCACGACCGATGGGATCATGGACGGCGGCTACAACGACCTGGGACTTCGCGTGCTGGGCAACAACGGGGCCGTGAACTTCAACACCTTCATCCTGCGTGGCTTCGGGGAGGGCCGCCTCGTGGGTGGACGGTTCGGCCTCACCCCTTTCGGCAACCCGTTCTCCCTCAGGAAGACGCGGGAACCCAAGATAGCCGAATTCGGCATCTCCCTGCTCTACGATACCGATCGCAGCCGGAAGCGGGAATTGGCCTGGGCCGCCGATGCGGAAGGACGCCTGGGCCCCTACCAAATCAGGGCGGAATATCTCTGGCGTCGGCGTGAACCCGGAGACTCCGAGGAAGGCTCCACGAAGCAGGGTTGGCACCTGACCCAGGAGTTCGCCTTTGCGGATCTCCCCTTGCCCACCACGATCTTCCTGCGCTATGACCGGATCACCGAACGCTCATCCCTGCTGCCGCCCGAAGATGACCGTGATACCCGGCTGACGGCAGGTGCCAGCGCCGGTCTGGCGGGCTTCCTGCAGCTCAAGGTGGAGTGGCAGCATAGGCTCCAGGCCAGGACCGCATCGCGGGAGACGCCCGGCTACAGTCGGAATCTCTGGCTCGCCCAACTGGTGGTGGTGTTCTGATGCGCTGGGTGATGATCCTGTTTGCTTCCCTGTCACTCGCCGCCCAGGAACCTGCGGACATGCCCGGGAATAGAGCCCTGAAGGATGCCTCGGCCTGCACGGCCTGCCACCAGGACGCGCAGAAACGCTGGACGACTCACCGAGCGCGACCGTGCACACCCTATTGCCTGACCTGCCACACCCAGGCCGCCATGGCCCAGCATCATTCCGTGGATGTGCCGCTCCTAAAGTCGCTGCCGACACCGCTTCCCCTCACCAAGGAGCAGCGCATGGGCTGCTCCACCTGCCATGACCTGTCCCGAGCGCGGGAAGATCTCGTTCCCTGGAAGGCGGAGAGCCTCTTCGATCGCATGTTTCGCAAGCAACGCCGCTATAAGACCTATTTCCTCGTCCAGCGCAATGAGCGCGGCCAACTATGCCGCACCTGCCATTGAGGGTCATCATGTTTCCCAAAAAAGCACGCCGCATCGTCCTGATCGATACCCGGTTCCAGCTCCGCCTCGCGGGCGCCTTTCTGGTGCTCCAGGTCATCCTCACCTGGCTGTTCGGGTTCGGCCTGTATCTGTTCATGGACAGCGAACTGAAGACCGGCCTGGCCTCGGCGCATGCCAGCTACCGCAGTCTTGAGCAGATGCTGCTCCCCATCGTGCTGGTGCTGGCCGCCTTCAGTTTGGCCCTGTCCACGGCGATGGTGACGGGCTTCGTGGTGATCCTCAGTCACCGCATCGCAGGCCCTCTGTTCCGCTTCCGCACGGTCCTGGAGGACCTCGCCAGCCGCAGGCTCCCGACCCACACGCAGCTTCGCCCCGACGACCAGCTCGTGGAAGTCGCCACCTCGCTCGGGAGGGCCGTCGATACCCTTGCCAGCGATCTCTCTGCCCTGCATGCCGCCGCCGCGGAACTGCGACAGGCGGCCGCGCCCCTGCAGAATTCCGCCCTGGATGCCGCCGTGGCGAGGCTGGACCAGACCCTCGCCTCCTGGCAATGCAGTTCCTGATCTGCTTAAAGAAAGAGGCAATGGCTGATAAAAGCGTAGGTTATTCGATGTGCTGGTCGAAAAACTCCAGCAGACTGTTTCGCGCTTCAAGTTGTAAAACAAAAAACTTTCACCACGGAGAACACAGAAATGTTAAGTAGCGGTTTCGACGCACTCGACGTAGGCCCCATGGGCTGCTAAGCGGCCTCGCCTTGGGTGAGCCATGGAGCCAACTCGCGACAAGCCCATCTCTCGTTCGTCCCCCTCCTTCTCCGTGCTTTCCGTTGCTCCGTGGTGTTTTTTTAAAGGACAGGAACTGACTATGTTTGATACCACCTCTACCGGACTCAGCATAAAAAAATACTATCCATTCTGGATGAGCTGCAGGCTCTTTTGGTGGATTTAGACTTGGCATCGCACGCTTCTCGCGCCCGGAGTCTGCTGAGC
>JAIFMW010000150.1 GCA_020048105.1 Deltaproteobacteria bacterium
ATTTGCAGCGCCTTTGGACGCCCACCCTCGCCACCCACCACATTCAATTCCACATGGATGCTCCCGAACACTGTTTGCTTTGGGTGGATCGAAAGCAGATGGAACAGATCTTCATCAACCTCGTAAACAACGCCGTGGACGCCATGCCCGAAGGCGGAGAAATCACCCTTCACGCCGAGGAAGATCCGGGTTCTCGAGCCGCTTCGCCCCGCTGGCTCTTCCGCCTTTCCGACCAAGGTTCCGGCATACCCAAGGACCTGCTTTCCAAGGTCTTCAAACCCATGTTCACCACCAAGCCCGAAGGCAAAGGCACGGGTCTAGGCCTACCCATCGTCCGCGAAATCGTGCGGGCTCATGGGGGTGAAGTGCACATGGAAAGCCAAGAAGGACAGGGCACCACCGTTGTCTTCACGCTTCCCGGTGCAGCGGTTCTGGAAGGCACAACGGTCTAACCCCCGATATGAAACATCTCCACGCGGGGCTGAGGCGCCGTCATCTCGGTGCGTAATTCGGAATAGCGATCCTCGCGTTTTCGCCACCGATTTTGCACAACGGCTTGAAGATCCGAGTCCGAATTTCCAGCTCGCAAAAAGGAACGTAGGTCCAAGCCTTCCGAGGCAAAAAGGCAGGTGTAGAGCTTGCCTTCGGCCGAGAGCCGCGCACGATCACAGCCCTGACAGAAAGGTTCGGTAACCGAGGCGATGAGCCCCACCTCGCCTTTTCCATCGAGGTAGCGATAGTGCTGCGCCACGCAGTTTAGACAATCCCGATGGAAGGACTCCAGGGACCAACGAGCGGCAAGTTTTTGGAGGACTTCCGAGGCCGGTACCACCCGCTCTAGCTTCCAATCATTGCCGGTACCCACATCCATAAATTCGATAAACCGCAGGGTATGGCCTTGGTCCCGCGCGAATTCTGCCAGCGGCAAAATATCGGCCTCATTTACACCCCGTTGCAGCACGCAATTGAGCTTTATGGGGCCGAATCCAGCCTTTGAGGCCGCATCGAGGCCCGCAAGCACACGCTCGAGACCGAGGGTGGCATCCGACAGCGCGCTAAATCGATCAACATCGAGGGAATCGAGGCTTACGGTGAGCCGGTCGAGTCCTGCGTCTCGCAAAGGTTGGGCCAGCGATTCCAGCAACGTGCCGTTGGTGGTCAGGGTCACTTCCTTTAGACCTACGATGCTGCGCAAACGGGCAACGAGGACCGGCAACTCATGACGCAGTAATGGCTCGCCCCCCGTTAACCGCACCTTTTCCACGCCAAGACCCACGAAGATTCGTGCGAGCCGTTCGATTTCCTCGAAGCTCAGAATCTGAGAACGATCCAAGTAATTGTGGTGCTCGCCGAAGCGATCCCTGGGCATGCAGTAGGGGCAGCGAAAATTGCAACGGTCTGTCACCGAGATCCGGAGAGCTCGCAGCGGACGGTCCATGGAATCAATGACCTGCATGGCTTCAGGATATCCGACCGTCCCCACTCCGAGAGCGCCGTGCTTATTCTTTGGCTTTGGATACCGGCACAATGCGGGTCTCCGGCGTTCCGTTGTAGGGGTCTTCGCTCAACAGTCCCTTAATGACACTGCGGAGGTAAAACCCCTTCGTTGGACGGTGTGCAAAATCAAACACTTGCCCTGGCCCAAGCTTCCACACCTTGAAATCGCGATAGGTGAGCAACTGACCCGGTGCACAGACCTCCGGCTCGTGGTCGGCCAACACCACATAGACCGGTCCCTCGCCCATGACGCGACCAAGCCCGGCTCGATCGATCACCATTGAAGTCCGCTCGTTTACCGCCACCGCCAACGGTTGTTTCGCGGTGCCATCCTGGATTTGACGCGCTAAGAACGCCAGGGTGCGACCCATGCGATTCCGGGGCACAAAATGGGTATCGGTAATGACTCCTTCCAAGTGTTTCCAGGTAAAGAATCCCGAAGTAAAGGAAATGGTGGGTGCATAGGGATTGGCCATGGCCTGGAGTGAAGTCAGATCGCTCGAGGGGTTGCTCATGCAGGCATCAAACACAATGGATCCCATAATGGCGCATCCCGCACTCGTCCCACCCACCGCTCCGCCCCGGGCGACCATCGCCTTTATGGCGGTCTCAACTTTTGTACCCTTGAAGTTCCTTACGTAGTGGCATTGATTGCCCCCTGCAAAAAACACCACCTCGGCCTTTTGCATCGTTGCTTCCACTTCGGCCGTGTTGGCATCCGTGGAGCTCGTGATGACAAGGGTTTCAGCGGAATTTACCCCGTTCATTGCCAAAATTGCCGAGTTGTAACCATCGGCGCCGGTCGCCCGCAATACCACCACATCGACCTTGCTGGCCGGGTCCGATCCGCGCACCTGATCGATCATCCACTGGATGGCTTCGAGAACATCCCTAGAACCCCCACCGAGGTTGTAGGCCGGGCCGTGGAGGACAGGGTTCGCATCGACCGGATTACCAGACCGATAGCGCGTCACCGCAGCCGTCACGGATGTGCAACCAACCCCAAGGGTCAGAAGACTCAATGAAATGGAACGAAGGCTTCTTCGTAGGCGAAGCATGGGAATCTCCCTGATTTTGGAAGGATGGAGGCGCGCCCTCGGGGTTGCGAGGAAGCTTTCAATTTCGTGAACGGTTTTATTCTTCGGAAAAGTACAGAGCCTGGGAAACCCGTTCGGCATCCTTGAGGCGGTGCATGTTTTTGGCCGCGTCCTTCGAGGCGGCCAGGACCGCCAGGGAGTTCGCCATCAGCATGAAGCCCGCCAAACTATGGGAGTAGAGCAGGTTCTCCCCAGACAAAGGGAAGACCCAATTCGCCAATTTGCCGAGTGGCGCGTCGAGTTGATCGGTGAACCCGAGCACCGGCACATGCCGTTCTCGCGCGTAGGTGACGGCGTCCAGGGTCTCTCGCGAGTAGGGGTGAAAACTAAAAGCGATCAGTAAATCCTTCGACGACAACGGCGAAATCTGAGTGGCAAAATCCACGCTCTGATCCGCCACGGAAGTCAGCCCAACTTGCGTTAAGAGATAGGCCAACACCCCCGCCATGTGGGACGAAATGCCTCGACCCAGAATCACTCGGTGGCGGGCTTTGGAAAGTGCACTCACAGCTTCTTCCAGGGCATGGCTATCGACGTGCTGAAAGGTAAGCTCCATGTTGGCGATGTCCCGCCTCAGCACCTCTTCCAAGGTCTGCAGTGCATCGGAAGGGGTCTGGAGGAAACGGGCCTGCTTACCCCGTTTCTCGCGCGCTTCTGTGATCAGGGCCTGCCGCATGGCACCGTAACCGGCGTACCCCAAGGCCTGGGCAAAGCGAACCGTAGTCGGAACACTAACCTGCACCTCTCGGGCTAGGCATTCTGCGCTGGCAAAGGCGGCAGCGGGCTCCGCCAACAGGCGATTCGCAATCAGGCGCTGCCCATCGGTAAGCCCAGCAAGGTGCTTAGCCAAGCGGTCCATGAAAGATGTTGGGGTTTGGGGTTTGGTCATGGTGGGTACCAATCGGTTCACTCTTAACTATGCCAGTCGTTCAACCAAGCGAGGGATTTACTGCCGGTGATTCGATGAAGCCCTTTCTGGTCATGGAAAATTGTCGGTTTTCAGGTTGTACAAAATTGTTCAACTTTTTGCTTGACGTGGTTGTATGTGAACAAGATGATACAAGCCGTCCCTTGTTTGAACCATTCTATTCACGGAGGCCATCATGGCAACCCCAACCCGTTTTATTTGCCACCTGCTTGTCGCCAGTGCAGGCGCGGCACTCGTCGCCCAAAGTTCGACCACCTCCGCCCTGGTGGGCGAGGTCAAGAACTCGGCGGGGAAACCCTTGGCAGGTGTGAAGCTGAGCCTGAGTTCCGAAGCGCTCATGGGCACCCGAAGCGTGATCACCAGCGCCAACGGCAGTTTCCGTGTCCCCGTCCTGCCTCCCGGAAAATACCGCGTGAGCGCCGAGGCTGAAGGATATACCCCCCAAGTCCGAGGGGTTGTTCTTACGCTCTCCAACACCATTGGGTTGAATTTCACCCTGGCAGAAACCGCCGGCGCCACCGTGGTGGTGATGGATGCGGCCACCTCGCTTTCGGCCGCACCGCTTGGTACCAGTCCAACCTTCAACGCTGAAACCCTCGAATCACTTCCCGTTAAGCGCGATCTCACCAGCGTGATGAACTTGACGCCTGGCATCAACGGGGGCGTGGCGTGGGGTGGCGATCGCGGCAACTCCAACGCCTACCTGATCGATGGCATCAATGTCGGCGACGCGCTGTACGGATCCCAGTACGTCTATGTGAACCCCGATTGGTTCTCTGAAATTCAAGTGGGTGGCCTGGGGGCTTCCGCAGAATACGGCGGCTTCAATGGTGGCTATATCAACTCCTTGGTCAAACGCGGCGGCAATGATCTCAATGGCAGCGTGAACGGCTATTACAGTCCCGATGCCTGGCGAGCCCGCCCCAAGCTGAAGGATTCGCGACTCAAAGACACCACCATTCCCACCACGGATTGGGATATGAACGTCAATGTCGGCGGTCCCATCGTGAAAGATCGCCTCTGGTATTTTGTTTCCGCCGAAAAGCAATTCAACTCCAATGCCCCCGTTGGGGCGGTGGCTCCGGTCGAGACACTGAATCCCAAGTACCTGGGCAAACTCACGTGGCAAGTCGCAGCCAGCACCACGCTGGATATGTTCATGGCCTACGACGGCCTGTCTCGGGAACACCGTGGCATTACGAACCAAATGGAAGCCGTTGCGGCCATCCAACAAAAGGGCACCGACCGCACCTACGGAATGACCATGACACAACTCATGGGCAGTAGCGCGGTCCTCACCGTTAAGGCCTCGGGCTATTCCGGCAGCTACTCCTTGGGCGAATACCAGCCGGGCCTGGCCTCGGTGGGCCTGGGCTCCGGCAGCTTCAATGGCCTGACGCGGTTCCGCAACACCAGTTGGCACGATGCCTATCTATCGGCTCGCGGTACCTTGTCGGCAGTGTTGGATTTCTATGCCACGGGCGTGTTTTCTGCCAACGATAGTCATGCCTTCCGTATTGGCCTAGAAGGAGAACAAGCCCGTGCGGAACAGGTCAGTTATCGAGTCGGCGGCCTGACCTATGACGGCACCGGAGTGGCCGCAACTCCAACCACGCCCGCCCGGGTTACGACCTATCGCGTGAACAAGGGTGGCGATATCAATATCCGCGGCAATATCGACCGCACGGTGCTCTTTGTCCTAGATACCTGGACCCAAGGACGCTGGCGGATCCAGCCGGGTCTGCGTTTCGAGACCTTCAAGGGACGCGGGTATGGCACCTCCAACATTTGGAGCACGTCCGTGGTGGCGCCCCGTTTGGGCGTAACGTTGGATCTAAAAGGTGATCAGCGCTTCTTGCTCAAGGCCCACCTGGGCCGCTACTTCGATGGTCTGACGGTTGTGCATTTCGACCGCACCATCCCAGGAGCCTACAGTCGCACCACCACCCACGCGTGGGGTGCCGCGCCCGGCTACGGCGCTACGACTTTCGATCTCAATAACCCCGAAGCCATTCCCTATAACCCAATTCCGCTCTCCACAGGCACGGATACCAACACGAGTCGACTCGACCCTAACGTCAAGCATCCCCATACGGATGAGGCTCTGCTCGCTTTGGATACCAAGGTTGGCGACAACTGGTCCCTGGGTGTTTCGGGTGTCTACCGTAAGAATAAGAACCTGCTGGGTCGTAACGATGAGCGTTTGACCTACAACACGCTCCCTGGAAACACCGTCTACGACAACTTCACGGGCCAAACGCTTCAGGTCTATGGCATCACCAATGTCACGACCCCTGGCCAGGATTTCGTCATTCGCAACCAGCCGGGTTTTCATCGCACCTACACGGCACTCTCCTTCAGTTTCGAGCGAAAGCTCGCGTCGAACTGGGCCACCAGTGGCAGCTACACGCGCGCTCTACGGAAGGGCAATACGAATCGCTCCAATGGCTATGACGATGCCTTTGCCAATCCCAATTACCAGACCAACTTCGATGGAAAATTGCCAGGCTTCAACGAGGACGAATTAAAGCTCCGCGGGATGTTCGTGGCCCCTTGGAAAACCACCATTTCCGTAAGCTACACCTACCTTAGCGGGGAACGCTTCACCCGTACCCTTTCCGCACCAGCCCCCGCCTCCCCGGCCGCGAACGCGAACTACACGATCTGGGCGGAATCCCTTGGGAGTTCCAAATATCCAGGGCGCCACCTGGTGGATATGCACCTTGCCCACAAGGTGAAATTCACCGCATTCAGCGTGGAAGGCTTCGCAGACATCTATAACATTCTCAATATGGGCGATGCGCTTAGCTACGGATCCAACACACGCTCCAATTCCAGCCGCGCCCTTACGGCGGCTTCGGCCAACGCGGCAGTGGTCAGCGCCACCTACCTCCAGGCCACGGCTCAGGAAGAAGCTCGCAACGTGCGGCTTGGAGTTCGTTTCCGGTTCTAGTCCGAAAAGAGTAGCGATTCAGCCTTGCCGTCCCTTCCCAGGGTTCGGCAGGGCTGATCTCCGCCTCGGCAGGTTCTTCCAGAAAGTGGCAACCATGTTTATCCATATTCAAAATGTTGAAACCTACGCCCCAGAGGCTCTTGGGCCTCGAGATATTCTCCTGGCCGGGAATCGTCTAGCCCACCTTGGGCCCTTATCGCTTGGGGGGTTGCCGAATCTGGAAACCATCGACGGGCGAGGATTGCTGGCGTTCCCTGGTTTTATCGATGGTCACGTGCACATTCTGGGTGGGGGCGGGGAAGGCGGCTTTGCCTCCCGAACTCCGGAATTGATGCTGACCGATGTCATTCGCGGCGGCGTCACCACGTTGGTGGGTTGCCTAGGCACGGATGCCATCACACGCTCTCTCGTGTCTCTCCTCGCGAAGGCTCGAGGCCTGGAAGAAGAAGGTATTTCCACCTGGATATTCTCGGGGTCCTACGGCATTCCCGCAGTCACGCTCACCGAGGGGATTGAATCGGACCTGCTATTGATCGACAAAATCCTCGGCGTAGGCGAAGTGGCCATCTCGGATCATCGAAGCTCCCAACCGACGCACGATGCCCTATGTCGCCTGGTTGCCGAAGCCCGCCGGGGTGGCATGTTGTCCGGCAAAGCGGGACTGGTGAACTTCCACCTCGGTGATGGCCCCAGGGGCTTAGGCCCTCTGCGGCGCATCCTCGAAGAAACGGAAATCCCTGCTACCCAAATGCTGCCCACCCACATCAACCGTAATCCAACCCTGCTGGCCGAAGGTGCCGCCTATGCCCGCACCGGTGGCCTCATCGATCTCACCACTTCCGCGCCGCCTCCCCAGGCCGGGTCGAAACAGATTCCCGCGTCCCAGGCTCTGAAGATGCTGCTGGCAGATGGTGTTCCTCCGGATCGAATCACCATGACTTCCGACGGCCAGGGAAGCCTTCCCGAATACGACTCCGAAGGCCGGTTTTCGGGCATGGGCGTTGGCAAGGTGCAATCCCTGTTCGAGGCCTTTCGTGACGCTGTCCGCAACGAAGGTATTCCGCTTGAGACCGCACTGCTGCCATTCACGGCCAACCCGGCACGCATTCTCAAACTGCGCGGAAAGGGATTGCTGGAAACAGGCCGCGATGCCGATCTAATTTTGGTGGATCGAGAATCGCTGGAATTGCATACGGTGATCGCCAAAGGCCGCATCCTGATGTCGCAGGGCGAGCTGAAGGCACGCGGTACCTTTGAAGGAGCTTCCACCGTGACTAAAAGGGTTTCGGCATGAGCAACCAGCCCGTGGCGAACACCCCTGCGCCGACCCCCGTTAAATTCCAAATGCCCCACACCTTGGTCCTCGTCGCCCTGCTGGTGGGCCTGGTGCTGGTAGCTTCGTGGTTCCTCCCCTCGGGCGAATTCCAGCGGGCTACCAAGGTCGTGGGCGGAACCTCCCGCCTGGTGACGGTGCCCGGTACCTTCCATTACGTCGGGAAGGTCTTCCT
The DNA here is from genome assembly GCA_020048105.1 of Deltaproteobacteria bacterium. Taxonomy (GTDB): domain Bacteria; phylum Acidobacteriota; class Holophagae; order Holophagales; family Holophagaceae; genus JAYREN01. The sequence continues at coordinate 7,984 of JAIFMW010000150.1, forward strand.
GGGGCCTCAAACGCTGATGACGGCTCCGGTGCAGGGATTTGTGCACGGCGCACTCCTCATCGCCTTCCTCTTTGCCATCGGAGGTTCTTTCCAGGTTCTTCAAGCGACCGGTGCCATCGATGCGGGAATTCGGCGCATGGCCAAGGGAATTTCCGGCCATCCCAAGCTGGAATGGATGCTGATTCCCGCCCTGATGGTGGTGTTCTCCCTGGCGGGTTCCATCTTTGGAATGGCCGAAAGTGGCATTCCCTTCGTGTTGATTTTCATCCCCTTGGCGAGGTCGCTGGGCTACGACGCCTTGGTCGGCATGAGCATTCCCTTTCTGGGTGCCGCAGCTGGGTTCGCCGCCGCGTTCTTCAATCCCTTCACGGTTGGCATTGCCCAGCGCCTTGCCGAACTACCGATTAACTCGGGTTTTGGCTATCGCGTGTTCACGTGGGTGGTGGGAACGACGGTGATGATTGCCTATGTCATGTTCTATGCCGATCGGGTGAAACGAAACCCCGAACTGAGCGTGGTGCGAGACCTTGAGCTCGAATACCGAAATCAACCCGCCCCCGAACTGGAAGCCCGCCTGGAGCGGCGGCAGGTACTGGTGCTGGGTGTCTTTGGGGCCACCATGGCCTTTCTCGTCTGGGGCATCCTGGTGCCCAGATGGGATATCGATGCTATCGCAGCGCTGTTCCTGGCCATGGGAGTCGTGGCAGGATTGGCCGGTGGTTTGGCTCCCGGCCGCATCGCCACCTCCTTTGTGGAAGGTGCTCGCAGCATGGTGGGCGTGGTCTGCATCGTGGCCTGCGCGCGGGCTTTGCTTATCATCGGACGCGACGCCTTGGTGTTGGATACCTTGCTGCATTACGGCGCCACGGTTTTGGGCTATGTGCCCAGAATTCTCACGGCCCACGCCATGTTCCTGATTCAAGCGATCATCAACTTCTTCGTTCATTCAGGCAGTGCCCAGGCGGCCCTCACCATGCCCATCATGGCGCCCTTGGCGGATCTTCTTGGCATTACGCGGCAAACGGCGGTCTATGCCTTCCAGTTATGCGAATTCATCAACCCCATCTTGCCGACCAGCGCCGTCACCATGGGCGTGTTGGGCGCGGCTCGGATTCCCTGGGAGAGGTGGGCGAAATGGTTCCTACCCCTCATGCTGATCCTGGTGGTTTTGAGTTTTCTGCTATTGATTCCACCCGTGCTCATGCGGTGGGGGCCCTTCTGAATTGGGTCGCCTCAGGGCAATCGGCCGGCTCCTTTAAGGAAAAGGGGAGCGCCGGAGTTCTTTCCCGGGCAAAATAAAGGGTTGGAATCGAGTTGCCCATGAGCCTTCTTTCAAAATTTTTCAAGCGCCCCGAGGCCGAGGCCCTTCCCAGTCGGGAGGAACTCTTTCGGGAACGGGATTTACCCCTCGAAATTCCAGGCCTTGAGCCCTTTCTCGAGATGTTTGAGCATTTGCATGCCCAAGAGCGAGTTCGCTGGGCCGATGCCGTAGCAGATTTGCACCGTCATCAACTGCCCTACCCACCGCCCTGGATCGATGCTCAATTCGAAATCATTCCCGAAATCGTCCCCACCTGGCGAGCCGAGCGAGAAAAGCGCTATTACCGGCCGGTCATTGATGGACTCAGCGAACGAATTCGGGTCCAAGACGACGTGATGCCCGAGGCGTGGCTGGCCCTTTGGGATGTGCACCTGGAAGACATTCTGGAACGCGCCATCGACCATCTGCGGGCGCAATCCAAGGGCAAGGCCTTCGAACGCCTACCTTCCGGCATCTATCGCAGCGCCTACGGGGACGGCCTGGATGCCGCCCGCATCCTGCTTCCCGAACTCTGGTCAAATCTGTTCCCAGGCCAGAACACCTTTGTCGCCATTCCCTGTGAGGATCAACTGCTAGTGGCACCCCAAGTGCTGCTTCCCAAGCTGGTGGAGGCCATCAACCAATCGATGGCCGCCCCCACCGGTCCCAGGGTTCAGGCCGTGATTCTGCAGTGGGTAAACCAGAAGCTGCTGGCCGCCAATCTCCAAGATCCTCATCCCATTGCCCAGCCCCAGCGCGAACTGCGCCAATCCGACATTCTGGAAGCCTGCCGGGCTCAGGAAGACGATTTGGACCCCGCCTTGGGCGCGCCGACGCCACTGTCGATCCTGAAGACCAGCCAGGGCCGCTCGGTAAGCATGGCCCTTTGGGTGGAAGGCCAGCCAGCCCTGGTGCCAGAATGCGACAGCCTTGGATTCGTTTCCAAGAGCGGCAAGCCTCTCGGTGTCTATTTCCGGCAAACGCTGCCGCGCATCCCCGAGCTAAAGGGAACCCCTGTGGAAATCTGGGGGCCACGGCGTCAACGCTACGTTGGCTTTCCCACCCCTGAGCAATTGGAACGCTTGGAGGCCTTTGCCAGCCCTGAACAAATGGCTCAGATTTTCAAGAACGCTGGCTCCGAGAAGCCCTCGGCCCCTCAGCCCAGCGCGGGACTTATCGCCCCGCCCTTGTCCTCCAATTCCAGCCCCGTGCCTCAACACCTGAGAGGCCAGAGCCTGGGTGTGCAGGATGATGCCCAATGAAGGTAGTCATTGGCACCCGGGGTTCTGAATTGGCCGTGCGTCAAGCCGAGTCCATGGTTCAGTTCCTCATCGATCAAGGCATAGAAGTCACCTGGAAGCGCTTCACCACCAGTGGCGACACTTGGCTGGCGGGCCCCTTGGACAAACAAATCGGCACGGGGTTCTTCACCAAGGAATTGGAAGATTCCCTGCAGGCCAACGATGTGGATTTATTGATTCACTCCTTCAAGGATGTGGCCCTGGAGAGGCCTGCGGGCACCGTTCAGGCCTGTGTTCCGCCTCGGGAAAACCCCGTGGACTGGCTGGTGATGGGGCCCGATTTCCCCGCGAATCCAGTCATTGGCACCAGCTCCGAGCGGCGCCGACGATTCCTTGAAAAATCCATGCCCCACGCTACTTTTCCGTGGATTCGCGGCAATGTGCCCACCCGGGTGCAGCGCGTTCGCGAAGGCATTCTGCGAGAAGCGCCTCTGCATGGAACGGTTCTCGCTGCGGCGGGGTTGGAACGATTAGGTTTGGATTTGTCGGGTCTCACGGTGCGCGCCTTTGGCCCGGAGGAACTCCTGCCGGCCCCGGCCCAAGGGGCTCTGTTGGCCGAAACCCGTGCCGAGCGAATGGATATCGTGGAAGCCTTGACCGGTTTCCACGACCACCTGACCGAACGCTGCGCCCGACTGGAACGTCAGGTTTTAGCTGGCATTGGCGGTGGTTGCCAACAACCTCTGGGGGCCTACGCAACCCTCGAGGCCGACGGAGCGCTGCGCCTTCGCGCCGCCTTCGCCGCCGAAGATGGATTGCGCTGGGCCGAAGCCCGCGGTTTTGACGACGGCCGAGTGGTAGCCGAAGTCGTGAAAGGTCTTGGATGGTAATTCGCCTTGGCATGGCCCGTGGTATCGATGAAACCCTAAGCAAGAGTGTTCGCAAGGCCGGTTGGGAACCGGTTTTTTGGGCCGTTACGGAACTTCAGCCTGCCGGTACCCCGATTCCCTTTTCCCCTGCTCGCGCCGCCATCATCCTTAGCCCTGCCGGGGCCAAGGCCGCAAAACTTCCCCCCGGAATGCTATGCCTGGTGACCGGCGAGGCCACGGGTCGCGCCATTCAGGGCCACGAGGTCATCGTCAGCTCCGAGCCCAGGGCCGAAGGCCTATGGTCGGCACTGCGGAATCGCTATCCCGAGGGGGGCGATTTTCTGCTAGTCCGTGGCGAACGCAGTCGCGGCTACCTGGAAGAAGTCGCTGAAGGCACCGCCTGGCGCCTCCATCCGTGGATCACCCACCACGAGGCCCCACTGGATCCCGCGCCCAAGCGCCCCGAGGTGGATGCCGTGCTCGCCCTTAGCCCCCTCCAAGCCGAAGTCATGGCACCCATTGCCCAAGATGTGCTGCGTTTCGCCTGGGGCGAGCGTACCGGCAAGGCCTTTGAAGATGCTGGCGCTCCCGCTCATGCGGTGTGTGAACCCACCACGGAGGCACTCGGGCGTATTCTTGCATCCTATCTGTAGCCCTTAGGAGGAATCCCATGTTCATCCGCCCTCGTCGTCTTCGTCGCAATCAAGCCATTCGGGATCTCATCGCCGAGACCGATCTGCGTCCTCGCCACCTGATTCAGCCCTACTTTGTGCAAAGCGCGGAAGGTTTCGCCCCCATCGATGCCATGCCGGGTATTGGTCGCACCGGTATCGAGGCCACGGTACGGCAGGTGGAAGCCGATCTCAAGCTGGGCCTCAAGAGTGTCCTGCTCTTCGGCGTGCCTGATGAAAAGAGCGCCCTGGCGGAATGCAGCCACGATGCTCACGGTATCGTGCCCATGGCCGTCACGGCCCTCAAGAAGGCCTTCGGCGATGATCTCATCGTGATGACCGATGTGTGTCTTTGTGCCTACACCGATCACGGCCACTGCGGCGTGGTGAAGAACGGCTATGTGGATAATGACGATAGCGTCGCAATTCTCGCCGAAATGGCCCTCACCCACGCCCAGGCCGGTGCCGATATCGTGGCTCCCTCCGACATGATGGACGGCCGCATCGCCGCCATGCGGGCAAGGATGGATGACGAAGGTTTCCAGAACGTCAGCATCCTTTCCTACGCCATCAAGCACAACGGCGCTTACTACGGCCCCTTCCGCGAAGCCGCCGATTGCGCCCCTAAGTTTGGTGATCGCCGCACCTACCAGATGGATCCCCGCAACGCTCGCGAAGGCATCAAAGACGCCCTGCTCGATATCGAAGAAGGCGCCGATATCCTGATGGTCAAGCCCGG
>JAIFMW010000114.1 GCA_020048105.1 Deltaproteobacteria bacterium
AGCGCTTCCTGCTGGAAGTACCCAGCGATGATGAAGCCTTTGGCGAGGCCTATCGTTTGCTCCAATTCGTGCGAATGTTTGTGCCCATCTTCCCTGATGAAATTCCGCATACCTCGATCCTGCGGGAGTTCGTGGGGGGGAGCACTTTTGACTATTAATAACGCACGGAAGCCTTTGGCTTCCGTGCGTTATTAAGTAAATTAGGACTTCCCGTTCTTATCCATCACTACGCGGAAATTGGCGGTGCCGGAGGTTAGATCCACGGTGGTTTCACCATACCGACCGGTGCCGTGTTCCGTGATTTGGACGGTAAGGCTCTTGCCTGTCTTGATTTCTGTTCTGATCTTTGGACGGGAGACCGATCGCACGATTGCGCGTTGTGCTGCGTCACCCACAGTGATTTTGCCGACGGGTTTTTCGGTGCCCTCGACGCGGAACTCCACTTCGAAACCATCCAACGTGATCACTTGCATGTCCACTTCCCAATCGTCATTCTCGACACGCTTTATTTCACCCGAGGCGGTGGCGGCGGGGAGCTGGTTTAGCCAAGCTTCGCTAAGGGGTTCAGGTGTAGTGCCTTGTTTGGCGAGAACTCGAAGAAAATCCTCGGGGCTAACACCTTTCAGATTCGCATCCAGGCCGCCTTCCTGGTTGGCTCGGAAAGCCGGGTAGTTGAGTGTTAGCGAGCGGTCCTCCGCTCCGTTGGTGAAGAGCCAATTCCAGTTTTCTGCCAGTAGGGCCTTGAGTTCACTGTGGGTCAGGCTGAATTCCAGCGTGAGTTTTCCTTCGTGTCGTGCCAAATGGATTCGACGCGGAGTGCGGATGTCAGGGGCTGCTTGAACGGCCTTGTCCTTTGTTAGCCGCAATACGGTTGGCAGGTAGCGGCGAGTTTCTTCGGTCAATTTTCCCGAATCAATAGCCTCTTCACCTCCGTTGTAGGCGGCGATGACCTTGTTCAAATCACCCTGGTAGCGGTCTAGCAGAAACCTCAGGTACCGAGCCCCGGCGGCCATGACTTGGGCGGGGTCTTGGAGGTTCTGGGCGCCATACTTCTTGGCGGTGGCTGGCATGACCTGGAGTAAACCTGTGGAGCCATTGCGGCTCACCGCGTTTGGGTTGAATTGACTTTCAGCCTCGGCGATGGCGCGCAGCAAATATGGATCGATGCCCTCCTTGGCCGCCAGGGCGTCGATTTGGGTGACCAGGGCGGCTGGGCGCAGGATTGGGGGCACGGCAGCTGGCTTTTCCTGGGCGGAGGCGAGCATTGGGGAGAGCAGGCTCACCGCGAGTAATAGGGGCAGCGCCCCTCCCAAAAGCGGGCGTGGTTGGGATGGATTAAGTAAGCGTTGGATGCGGTGCATCAGGTCTCCTTGGTGGGCTCCCAGGGCGGGAGCAGGGAGCTGGAAGAGATCCAGCTCGGCAAGGGCCAGAGCCAGGCGCCGCGGTTCGCCGATGGCTTTGGCCGCGAGGTCATCGCAGGCTTCCTCGCGCGTTGTGCGGATCTTGGCCGAGATCCACCAAACGGCAGGGTGGTAGAAAAGCAGGGTTTCACACAGGCACTGAAGGATGTTGGCCAGGTAATCCTGACGGAGAATGTGAGCTAGTTCATGGGCCAGTAGGGCTTCCAGCAGATCCGGATTTATGCCCGTTAGGAGCGATGCTGGCATGAGAACCGTTGGTTTCCACCACCCATGGGCAATGGGACCCTCGACCCAAGCACTGACTCGAAGCAAGGGGTTGTTCCGGAGGCCCAGTCGGCGGGCAAGACCTTGGAGTCGCTGCTGCCATTCATCGGGGGCGGGGTCCGAATGGCGGCTGCGCAGGCGGTTCAGCCAAAGCCAGCCACCGCCCAGGCGGAGCAGAAGGAACAGGCAGCCCAGCATCCAAATTGCCACCAGCCACGGCAAGGCCGGACGCAGCGCCTGTTCGATTCGGGCGCTTAGCGTGGCCGGAGGGTTGGCGCGTGGCAGCGAAGAACTCTGCAGGGACTCGCCTGGGAAGACACCAGTTTGGGTCGTGATGCGATTCGGCTGCGGCCAGTGGTGATTGAGGGTTAGAGCTGGCAGAACCAAACACGCGAGCATGGCGGCACAGGCGACGAAATGACGGGCTCGAGCCGAAGCGCGCTGAAGTAGCCGAAGCAGTATGGCCAATAGCAATGCGACAAGGGTCCCTTGCCAAAGGAAGTGAACTAAAGCCCACCCCAAGGCCAGGGCCACAGGTTGCCCGAGCCAGTTCATTGTTCAGTCTCCCGGAAGAGTGCCTGAATCTCGGAACGTTCTTGTTCGCTGACCCGACCCGACTTGAGGGCGGCCAGCACCAGATCCTTGGCGGAGCCGGAAAAGGCTCGTTCCATAAGATCGGCGACCAGACCTTCCCGCATTGCTGCTTGAGGGTGGGCCGGAGCATAGACATGAGAGCGTTCACTCTCATTGCGAACCACCAGCTTTTTTTCGAACATCACTTGCAGCATTCGCAAAACGCCGGTGTAGCTGAGTTCCCGTTCGAGATTAAGTGCCTGGTGAACCTGTTTCACCGTGGCGGGTCCGAGTTTCCACAAAACGCGTAAAAGGCTCAGCTCAACATCCGTGGGTCGGGGTGGTCTGGACAATGGAATCTCCGAGAAGTTCATCTACTCAAACACGTCTACGAAGCATTGTCTACTATGTTTTGAGTACATTGTTTTATAAACGAAGAAGGCCCCCACGCATGGGGGCCTTCTTCGTTTATAACGGGTCTTATTCGATGACGACCCAGACCTTACGGCCTTCTTTGGCCGACTGAACCAGAATCATCATGGCTTCGGAAACGGGCTTGCCCTTGGAGCTGCCATCGGCCAAGTCGACGATGGCGATTAGATCCTTTTCTTCGGGGGGCAGGCTTACGCTGCGGGGGATTTCTCGCTTGGTTTTCTTGGCATCTGGCAGGCAGGAAGGTGGGTCGGGCAGGATAAAACTCTCGCCTGTTTCCAGTGCCTTGAGGCTAGTCCGGAATAGGGCGGCCAAGGCAACCATGGCGCTGCCGGAAGGCTTGATCTTGTCGCGTTCCCAGAAGGAAATGGAGGCCTGATCCACCCTCAGGGTGGCAGCCATTTCTTCTTGGGACCAAACCCAGTGCAGACGAACCGCCTTGATACGGTCACCAAGTGAATTCAGCACGGGTGCAATTTCCTGGCTTTTTTCTTGACGTTTCAAGGCATCTCCCTCGTATTGGTTGCGAAAAACATGAAGTGACTAACTGTAAATCGAGAAATATCATGTATCAAGAAAATTCATCAAGATTTATAAATTTCTTTCATGAGGAAGGGTAGGCACCGGGGCATAAATTGCAAGGGTTGGATCCACAAAATAAAGATTACTAATTCGCCCGGTATAGGCGCTCGCGTACTGCTGGATCTGATCCGCAAATCGAGTTTGTTGGTAACCATCCCTGAAAATGCTTCCCCACCGTAGGTTAAAAGCGGATTCGACTTGGGACGCTAGTTTCGCAACGGCGCTTTCTTGGTCCATTAAATGTTGTTGGCTGGATGCCAATTCGGTATGAAGATGGTTGGCCTCCTGGTCGAGTGCCTGGAGGGCATCGGGGCTGAGGCGAGCCGCTAGCAGGCGTCGATGCTGGCGATTGCGGGTGTGTTTGTCCTCCAGCAGGGAGACTTGGGTCTCGTCCTGTCGGCGCATGGTTTCGGTCCGCAGAAAGAGCTGAAGATCTTCGGCAAGATCCTCCAACCGCTGAAGGGTGGTGCCCAACTCTGGGATCAAAAGAAGGGTCTGCCAGGACACGCTCTTTTTGGAACGGAGAATATCGCCATAGATGTGGTCGCCTACGTAAAGAACCTCCTCGCCGAAGGCCTGAAGTTGGTTCTCAAGCCATCCGGCATTGCCACCGTGAAATGCCTTGGGATGCCCTTCGTTTACTTCGGCGGGCTGAGGCTCTTGAAAAAAGACGGGCTTTCTTGAACTGGTCACTACGAAATCAAAGTAGTCCTCCCATGTGGGGCGGGCGGGGTCCTGGCCATCCAACAGAAAACTCAACACGCCATTTGTGAAATTCCAATCGCTGTTGGAGACCACAAAGAGCTTCTTGCCTGCGCGTTTCCATCGGTCCAGGGCGGCGCTGAGTTCCGGGTCTCGAAGGATATAGAACTCCCGATTGGAAAGAATTTCGGCCTTCATTTCGCCGTTGCGGTGGGCGGTATCAATGGCCCACCGCACATCCTTGAAAAGATCGAGGAACTCTTTGCCTTCAATCCACCCTTGTTCGCGACCCTCGACCAACACTGCGAAGAGAAAGCTTTCAGGAATTTCAAACAAGGTATCGATGCTGCGAAAGCCCTCTCCGCTGGCGGAAAGGCGTCGGTGGCCATAGGCCGCTTCGATATCGGTTTGTCCCATAGCCTCACGGCCATGGCAGGCGCGCACCACCATGCGATCGGAATTGAGTTTGAGCAAGTTCCCTCGATGGCCATCCAGGATGAGTCCCCGAATCGCGAACGTTGGATCATACGGAATATCGAGCAGGCGAGCGTCGAAACCACGCTCCGTAACCAATAATTGGCTCGATTTCCGGTAGGCCAAGTCATCGATTTCGGGCGAACGGTAGTGGCTTAATGTGTAGTCCATGTCAAAGCCAACGGCCTTAACGTTTTGCAGATGAAGGTTCCGCAGGGCGAAGACCTTCCTGGCATGGGGTAGGCCATGCACAGGCTCGGCCCCCCAAACACGCGGTACGGCAAGCAGGGAGGGGACAAGGGTTTTGGTTGGCATGAGAAAACTCTACTCGAAGGTTCCGCAGGACCCGAATTCACCGGGGTTGGGGAACTTCATCATCCATGCCAATGCCATGGGTAATGCTTTGGTGCTGGAAGGCACCACTGGCCAGTGCGCGAAAGGCCTCGCCGTGGCCCCAGTTCTTGGCTCCCTCCTTCCATAGCTTGTAGTGAATGAGCTCGTGTTCCAGAATCCGCCGGGTCACGGCCTCGGGATCGTGGCATAGGCAGCCGCAGACTTGCACGGGCCACGCGCGATCCCGGCGCCGCAGCAGGGGAATGGAAAGGCGGATCTCGGGATGCCACTTCCCGCGAATATCTTTTTCGATCACGAAGAGCCCGGCGCATCGGGACATGCGAGGGGACCAGATCACAGGGGGCGCAGGCAGATCCCATCCGGCCTCGCGGAGGATCGCTTGGGCGCGGTGGCGGAGGGTGAAGGTCATGCTGCCAGTGTGCGGTAGTTCTAGGGGAATTAGCTTGTTTCAAGGGGCTCGAGGCTAGCCTTGGAATCTCTTTAAGCGCCATTCGGTCGTGGGGTCATACTGGGGCCGGTCGATGTCCATTGGAGGAGTCCTGATCATGAACAAATTCGCTGTTCCTGTGGCAATTCTGTTGTTCCTTGGCTCTTCGGCTGTCCGTGCGCAGGTGACACTCCATATCGATATTGGCTTACCACCGGTTCCCCGCCTTGTGGTGGTTCAGCCGGGTATCCAGGTGGTGGAGGGGTTCCAGGAGGAAGTGTTTTTCCATAGCGGCTGGTACTGGTGCCGACGGCCTAATGGCTGGTATCGGGCACGCACCGCCCGCGCACGGTTTGAAGTTGTCGAAGTTCATCGCGTGCCGAGATCCTTGGTTCGCATGCCCGCAGGGCATTACCGAAACTGGCACCGGGAGGCAAAGGCAGAAGAGCGCCGAGACCGGCGGGAAGCCAAGGCCGAGCGGAAACACGAGCGCCGGATGGATAAACACAAGCGCAAACATCATGGCCGAGAGAGGGAAGAACAAGGCCGCGGCCACCGCGAACGTTAGCCCGGGCGGGGTTGGGTGCCGACCCTCTAGTCTTCGGAATCCAACCCCGGAATCTGCGTGGTTTCAACCTTCACGATTTCACCATCCAGCACCATGGTGCTGGTGGATGTGGCTTGGCTCATGGAAAGGGTTCGGAGCGCGGCGATGGGTGCCTGCAGTTCGGCGGGCACGCTCTCGAAGAACATGACCCCGGCCCGGTATTGCTGGGGCTGTGTCGTCTGAATGCGCAATTCTCGCAACTGCTTGGAGGTGACAGGGCTGGGTGCATTGGTGAGGAGGCAGCGCGCCTGGGCCGTCTTGGGGAAGGCGATGACTTCGCGGATATTGTCCACGCCTGCCAATAGCATGACGAGGCGATCCAGTCCCAGGGCCAAGCCGCCGTGGGGCGGAGCACCATAGCTGAGCGCGTCGAGCAGATGGCCGAACTTGGAACGGGCTTCATCGGGCCCAATGCCAATGGCCCGGAACATGGAACTTTGCGTTTCGGCGTCATGGATGCGGATGGAGCCGCCGCCCACTTCGAAGCCATTGAGCACAAGATCGTAGGCCTGGGCGCGACAGGCCGCGGGGTTGGAATCGAGCAGTTCCAGATCCTCGGGATGGGGACTTGTGAAGGGATGGTGGCAGGCGATGAAGCGCGCGTCCTCTTCGTTCCATTCGAGCAGGGGGAAATCCACCACCCACAGGAATTCAAACTTGGAATTATCGATGAGCCCCAGTGCCTTGGCTATGCGAAGACGCAACTCACCGAGCACCTTGGAGGTTTGCGCATCGGTGCCCACAGCGAACACTGCCAGGCCTTCACCTTCGACCCCTAGAGTGGCTTTCAGAGCGGCTTCAGCATTGGCGTCCAGGAACTTTTTAAAGCTGCTGGAGAGGCCGTCTTTGCCCCACTTGGCGTAGGGTAAACCGCCCGCACCGTAGTGTTTGGCAACTTCGCCGAGTTCATCCAGCTGCTTTCGGCTGTAGGAGCCTGCCATTTCGCTGGGGAACCAAAGGGCGCGAACCCGGCGCTGGCCGTGGCTTTCCGCTGCGGCGCGGAAAAGATTGAATTCGCTCTGGTCGAAATTGGCGGTTACATCCTGGATGCGTGTGGTGCAGCGCAAGTCGGGTTTATCGGAACCGTACCATTCCATGGCATCGCGGTAAGCCAGGCGCGGGAAGGGTGCCGTGACGTGTTTATCGATGAGGGGAGTCAGTTCCACCATCAGACCTTCGATGATGGTTTGAACATCCACTGGGCGCACGAAGCTCATCTCCACATCGATCTGGGTGAATTCCGGCTGACGATCGGCGCGCAAATCTTCATCGCGGAAGCAGCGGCAGATCTGGATGTAGCGTTCGAAGCCCGAAACCTGGAGCAACTGTTTGAAGAGCTGGGGACTCTGGGGCAGGGCGAAGAATTCACCGGGATGCACGCGGCTAGGAACAAGGTAATCCCGGGCGCCTTCGGGTGAAGAATTTGTGAGAATGGGCGTTTCGAATTCGATGAAATCGTTTTTACGGAAGTAGTTACGGGTGATGTTGGCCACTTCGCTGCGCAGGATGAGGTTGCGCTGGAGTTTCTCTCGGCGCAGATCCAGGAAACGGTACTTCAGCCGCATATCCTCGTTGGCTTCCTGGGTGCTGTCGTCCACGGGAATGGGCGGCGTTTGGGCACCGTTGAGGATCTTGAGATCCGTGATGCGGATTTCGATATCACCGGTGGCCATGCCGGGGTTCTTGGCTTCGCGCTCGGCCACCACGCCCTCTACACCCAGCACGAATTCGCTCCGCACATCCTGGAGCCTGGCCAGCAATTCGGGCGAGGCGGTTTCTGCGTTGGCCACCAGCTGCACCACGCCCCAGCGGTCGCGCAGATCGATGAAGATGAGAAAGCCCAGATCGCGGGCCTTCTTGCACCAGCCGAGAAGTCGCACCGTCTGGCCTGCGTGGGCCAATCGGAGTTCACCGTTCTTGTGGGTTCGTTGGAAGTCGCCGAGTTTATCGAGTCTCATAGCCTTCCAGGATCGCACCCGGAAGGAAGCCACTCAACCTTGAATACTTTTTCCCAGGAAAGACTGGAGAGTCCGGTGGATTTCGGAGCGGGTTCGTTCCTCCAAGGGCGTGCCATCTTCTCCCAGATTCTTGTCGGCCATGGGTACCGTGATGGCAGTGGGCGCCACCCAACAACCCAGGTTCGCCAGGGTGGTTCGCCACGCAATGACCCCTCGTGAACCCCCGAAGGCACCGGGCGAGGCGGCGGCGATCAGCACCGGCAAGCCCGACCAGGGGCTGGGGCGCTGAACCGATAACCAGTCCACGGCATTTTTGAGATGGCCGGGAATGCCGGCATTGTATTCCGGCGACACAATCACGACGCCCTGAGCATTGCGCAAGGCGGCTGCCATTTCCTCCACTGGGCCTGGAGTTGGCAAGCCGTCTTCATAGAGAGGTAAACGCAGATCTTCGCCCTCAAAGACGCGTGCCGATTGGCCCTGACTCTGGGCTTCCCGCGCAAGGTAGTTCATTAGGCGGCGATTCAGGGATTCCGGCCTTAGACTGCCACCGAGAAATACGAGCGTCATGGCTTCACCACCCGTCCTGGCCCCTTGCCTGTGGCGGCTTGGAAGAGGGTTTCCCAGGTGACAAACTGGGACGATGGCTTCCACTCGGCTTCCCAGGGTGCCTTGTCGAAGGTGTCGGCCATTTCCTTGGGGCTCTTGGCAGCATTGGCCTTGGCGTGGGCCTGCACGGCCTTCAGGAAATCGCGGTAATGGAGCAGTTCCTTCTTTCCACACACAGGGCCATGGCCGGGAATGATTTTTAGAGTATCGGGCACCCAACTTGCCACGGTGCTGACTTGGGCGACCAGTCCGTCGAAACTTCCGCCGCCTTCGATATCGATGAAGGGAAGCATGCCCAGAAAGAAGGTATCGGCCATGTGGAGAACCAGGGCGGAAGGCACCCCCACCATCATGTCGCCATCCGTATGACCGGGGCCGTAGTGAACAAGATGGATTTCCGTGCCATCCAGGTGGATATCCAGTCGAGCCTTGATCGTGGGGTCGGCCTCGCCGAGGGCGAGTTCGGGCAGTCCGCCGCGCTTGGCGGGTTCGAGCTTGGCCTGCACGGTCTGCATGCGCTTGCGCACATTGGTGTGGGCCAGAATGGTGGTGACTTGCTTTTCCAGGACCACATTGCCGCCCGTATGATCGCCGTGGAAATGAGTGTTGATCAGATATTTGATGGGCTTATCGGTGATAGTTTTCACAGCTTCGAGCAAACCGGGCACTAGGCGCTCGAATTGATCGTCGATCAACACGGCGTGTTTTTCGGTCACGATCAGGCCGATATTTCCGCCCTGGCCAAAGATGCAGTACACGTTTTCGCCGACCTTTTCGACCTTATGGATTTTTGGAGCGGGGTCTGCGGCGCGGTGACGTGCGTGGGCGCAAAGGGGAAGGGCCGCCACCAGGAAGAAGGCTGGAAGAAGGTGGGAAGGGCGCATGGTGCCTCCGCATCGGCTGGGCCGAGGATTGCACCATCATCCCGCCAGGGTTTCCCCACGGCTAGTGCGGAAGCGCCGGGCTTTCCGAAAGGCTTCCCAACGAAGGCGCAGCCGATCCATGTAGAGGTAGATCACGGGGGTGGTGTAGAGGGTCAGCATCTGGCTGAATAACAGGCCGCCCACAATGGCGATGCCCAAGGGGCGGCGCAGTTCCGCACCGGTGCCCATGCCCACGGCCAGCGGCAGTCCGCCCAACATCGCGGCGAGCGTCGTCATGGTGATAGGCCGGAACCGCAACATGCAGGCCTGAAAGATGGCTTCTTCGGGACTTTTCTTTTCGCGGCGCTCCACCTCGATGGCGAAATCGATCATGAGGATGGCGTTCTTCTTCACGATACCGATGAGCAGGATGATGCCAATGAAGGCGATGACGCTGAGTTCGGTTTTGACGGCCAGCAGGGCCAGCAGCGCTCCGACACCCGCCGAAGGCAGGGTCGAAAGGATCGTCAGCGGATGGATCAGGCTTTCGTACAGTACGCCCAGCACGATGTAGACGGCCAAGAGTGCCGCCAGCACAAGCAGGGGTTGGTTTGCCAAGGAGGTCTTGAAGGCCTGGGCTGTGCCCATGTTGGTGCCCCGAATGGTCCCCGGTATGCGGATTTCCTCCAGTGCCTTATCGATGGCCGTAACCGCATCCCCCAGGGCCGTTCCGGCGGGCAAGTTATAGGAAAGGGTCACGGAAGGTAGTTGGCCTTGATGGTTGACTGAGAGCGCCGTGCTTTTCTTCTGGTAGGAAGAAAAGGAACTCAAGGGCACCAATTTCCCCTGGGTGGACCGCACGTAGATGTGCTGGAGTCCATCTGGATTCTGGGAGAACAGGGGATCCACCGTAAGCACCACGTGGTACTGATTCAGCGAGGCGTACATTGTGGATACAAAGCGCTGACCGAAGGCGCTGTACAGGGTGTTATCGATGGCCTGAGTGCTTACCCCCAGGCGAGCGGCCGCCGTTCGATCGATGACGATGGAGGCTTCGAGGCCGCGATTCTGGAGATCGGTATTCACATCCGTGAGTTGCGGAATTGTACGGAATTTCTGTAAGACCTTGGGCGCCCAGTCCAGAAGCTCCTTGGCGTCATCCCCCTGCAGTGTGTATTGGAACTGGGCGCTGCCGCCACGGCCACCGATCCGCAGATCCTGGACCGGTTGAAGAAAAAGAGTTGCGCCGGGAATGTGGGCCGTTTTTCCGCGAAGCCTGGCGATGATCTGGTCGGCTGTGACGTTCCGTTCGTTATTGGGTTTCAGGGCGGCGAACATCCGGCCCGAATTACCGCCGCCGATGAAAGCCGTAACGCTTTCGATGGCCGGATCTTTTTGGACGATCGCCACGAACTGGGTCATTAGGCGTTCCATGCTCTGGAACGAAATATCCTGGGCAGCTTGGATGGAACCATTGATGCGCCCGGTGTCTTGCTGGGGAAAGAAGCCCTTGGGAATGATGATGTAGAGCGCCACGGTGGCGACCATGGTGCCGAGGGCAACTCCCAGCGTGAATCGCTGGTGTCGCAAAACCCAAGTTAGGGAGCGCTCGTAGCGGCCCATGACCCACTGAAAAAATCGCTCGGTGGCTTGAAAAAGACGTCCGTGCTTTTCTTCGTTTCCGGGCCGCAGGAGTCGGGCGCACATCATGGGCGTAGTGGTCAGCGACACCACCATCGAAACGGCAATGGCAACGGAGAGCGTGATGGCGAATTCCCGGAAGAGCCTTCCCACGATGCCACCCATGAGCAGGATGGGAATGAACACCGCGACGAGCGAAATGCTGATGGAAACCACCGTGAAGCCGATTTCCTTGGCGCCGTGGAAGGCCGCTTCCATGGGCTTCATCCCGTTTTCAATGTGGCGGGTGATGTTCTCCACCACCACGATGGCGTCATCCACCACAAAGCCCGTGGCCACGGTGAGGGCCATCAGGGACAGGTTATCGATGGTGTAGCCCAGTAAATACATGGCGCCAAAGGTGCCAATCAACGAAATCGGCACGGCCACACTGGGTATCAGCGTCGAGCGCCAGTTCCGCAGAAAAACAAAGACCACCAGAATGACCAGCGCAATGGAAATCATCAGGGCCAGTTGCACATCCCTTACCGAAGCGCGAATGGTGCGGGTGGCATCGATGATGACCTGCATAGCCACGGTGGGTGGCATGGCGGCCTGGAGTTCGGGAAGGATGGTGCGGACCCGATCCACGGTTTGGATGATATTGGCGTCGGGCTGCCGGAAGACCGCGACCATGATGGCGGGCGTGCCGTTGGTCAACCCGCCGTTGCGAACGTTCTCCACGGAGTCGGTCACCTTGGCCACATCGGAGAGGCGGAGCGCTGCACCACTCTTGTAGGAAATGATCAGATCGCGATATTCCGCGGCCTTCATCATCTGGTCGGTGGTGTTGATGGACCAAGTTGTTTGGTCGTTGGATAGCTCGCCCTTGGGGCGATTCTGATTGGCGGCGTTAAGCACGAGGCGGACATCGTCGAGGGCCAGGCCTCGGCTGTTCAAGGCAATGGGATTGACTTCCACGCGCACCGCTGGGAGTGCGCCGCCCCAGACCATGACCTGCCCCACGCCCCGTACCTGGGAAAGCTTTTGCTGAAGTAAGGTGGAGGCAATGTCGTACATCCGCTCGCGGGGCACAATCTTGGAGGTGAGCCCCAGGAGCAAAATTGGAGAATCCGCCGGGTTGACCTTGCGATAGGACGGATTGTTGGGAAGGTTGGAGGGCAGGTTGCCACGCGCCGCATTGATGGCGGCCTGGACATCGCGCCCCGCCGCATCGATGTTCCGATTTAGATCGAATTGCAGGGTGATATTGGTGGATCCGAGCGAACTACTGGAGGTCATCTCCGTCACGCTGGCAATGCGCCCGAATTGCCGCTCCAGCGGGGTGGCCACCGAAGAAGCCATGGTCTCCGGGCTGGCGCCGGGCAGCCCGGCCTGCACCTGAATGGTTGGGAATTCCACCTGGGGCAGCGGAGATACTGGAAGGAATTGGTACGCAATAGCACCCAACAGTGCCAAGGCTACCGTCAACAGCGTAGTGGCGACGGGACGGCGGATGAAAGGAGCGGAGATGTTCACGCGGCACATCCTGTGCCGCGCCCTGCGGGCTGCGCCTGCGGCGCAGTGGCCCTTCGCTCCTGCTTCGGGCTCACGTCATCCAGGCGCACGCGGTTGAAAAAAAGAAATGAGGTTGTCGGACTCATTCGGTTTCCACTGCGGGCGCAGCCTGTTTTACGCCTCGGAAGCGGCGTGAGAGGCGATCGAAGGCTAGATAGATTACGGGGGTGGTGTAGAGGGTTAGGACTTGGCTGAAGATTAGGCCGCCGACGATGGCGATGCCGAGGGGGCGGCGGAGTTCGGAGCCTACGCCGGAACCGAGGGCGAGGGGCACGCCGCCGAGCAGGGCGGCTAGGGTGGTCATGATGATGGGGCGGAAACGCAGGAGAGCGGCCTGGTAGATGGCTTCGGGCGGGGCTTGGCCATCCTTGCGTTCGGCTTCCAGGGCGAAGTCGATCATCATGATCGCGTTCTTTTCTACGATGCCGATAAGCAGGATGATGCCGATGAGCGCGATGACGCTGAAGTCGGTGCGGCAGATCATCAAGGAAAGCAGGGCGCCCACGCCCGCCGAGGGCAGGGTCGATAGGATCGTGATGGGGTGGATGTAGCTTTCGTACAGCACGCCCAGCAGGATGTAGACCGTCATTACGGCAGCCAGGATCAGCCAGGGCGTATTGGCCAGAGAGGTGCCAAAGGCCTGAGCGGTGCCTTGGAATCCGGATTTGATGCTGGGGGGCATATCGATCTCGCGCTTGATGCGCTCGACGGCCTTTACGGCATCGCCAATCGAAACATCGGGTGCGAGATTGAAGGAGATGGTGACTGCGGGAAATTGTCCCTGGTGGTTGATGGATAGGGGGCTATTCAGGATTTCCATGCGCGTGAACGCGCTCAGTGGCACCGATCCCCCGCTGGCGGAACGGACGAAAATATTTTGCAGGTCCGAAGGTTGCCGATGCAGGCCCGGTGTGGCTTCCAGAACCACTCGGTACTGGTTCATCTGCGTGAACATCGTGGATATTTGCCGTTGGCCAAAGGCGTCATACAGCGCGTCATCCAACATTTGAGGGGTGATGCCCAACCGCGAAGCGGTGCTTCGGTCCAGCACCAGTAGCGCCTGGAGACCGGCATTCTGCTGATCGCTGGCCACATCGCGAAGTTCGGGAAGCTCCTGAAGGCGCGTTATGAAGCGAGGTACCCATTCGCTCAGTTCCTTGGCGTCGGCATCTTCCATTGAGTATTGGTACTGGGTTCGGCTTACGCGGTCTTCAACGGTCAGATCCTGCACGGGCTGCAGAAAGAGTTTGGTGCCGCTGACCTTGGCTACTTCGGGCTGCAGGCGATGAATAATCTCGGAGGCGCTGAGTTTGCGTTCTTCGAGGGGCTTGAGATTGATCTGGATGCGTCCGCTATTCAGGGTCGTATTGGTGCCGTCTACGCCGATAAAGGAGGAAAGGCTCGCCACGGCTGGATCCTGGAGGATTACCTTAGTCAAGGCTTGTTGGCGTTCAGCCATGGCCGTAAAGGAGACCGTTTGGGGCGCCTCGGAAATACCCAGAATCACGCCTGTATCCTGCACAGGAAAGAAACCCTTGGGGATGGCTAGGTAAAGCAGCACAGTGGAAGCCAGCGTGGCCACGGCGACGACCAGGGTGGCTTGCTGGTGCTTCAAGACCCAGGTGAGGGTGCGGCCGTAGAACGCGATGATGCGCTGAAAGATTCGTTCCGACGACTGGTAGAAGCGGCCCTGCTCACTGGGCTTTTTGTGTTTGAGCAGCTTGGCGCACATCATGGGCGTTAGCGTGAGCGAAACCACCGCTGAAACCAGAATCGTAACGCTGAGCGTCACGGCGAATTCTCGGAAGAGCCGCCCCACGATATCGCCCATGAAGAGGAGCGGGATCAACACCGCGATCAGCGATACCGTTAACGAAAGGATGGTGAAACCAATTTGACCGGCACCCTTGAGGGCCGCCTGAAGCGGGGGCTCGCCGGCCTCGATGTAGCGCATGATGTTTTCGATCATCACGATGGCATCGTCCACCACGAACCCGGTGGAGATTGTTAACGCCATGAGCGTGAGGTTGTTCAGGCTGTAGCCCAGTAAATACATGACACCGAAGGTGCCCACGATGGAAAGAGGCACGGCCACGCTGGGGATAATGGTGGCGGCCACGGTGCGCAAAAACAGGAAAATCACCATGACCACCAGGGCGATGGTGAGCATTAATTCGAATTCGACATCTTCCACCGAGGCGCGGATGGTGACTGTGCGGTCCGTGAGAATGGATAACTCAACCGAGGAGGGCAGTGAGGCCCGGAGCTGGGGTAACAGGTCCTTCACGCGGTCGACGACTGCGATGATATTGGCCCCAGGCTGCCGCTGAATATTCAGGATCACGGCGGGAGTCTGGTTCATCCAGGCCGCCTGCTTGGTGTTCTCTACGCCATCGATGACGGTGGCGACATCGGAGAGCGCGATGGGCGCGCCGTTCTTATAGGCAATGATCAGGGGTTTGTACTGATCACTGGTAAGGAGTTGATCATTGGCGCCGATGGCATAGGCTTGGCGGGCTCCGTCGAAGCTGCCTTTAGCCTGATTGACATTGGCCTGGGCGATGGCGGTGCGCACATCCGTCATCGTGAGGCCGTAGGAGGAAAGCGCAGATGGGTTGGCCTGGATGCGAACGGCAGGCTTCTGGCCGCCGCTGATACTCACGAGCCCGACGCCCGGTAACTGACTGATTTTTTGCGCCAAGCGGGTATCGGCGAGATCCTGAACCTTGGAAAGTGGCAAAGATTTAGAGGTGAGGGCAAGGGTCAAAATGGGCGAATCCGCCGGGTTGGTCTTGCTGTAAATGGGTGGATTGGGGAGATCCCGGGGCAGGTAAGTTCCTGCCGCGTTTACGGCGGCCTGAACCTGCTGTTCTGCCACATCGATATTCAAATCCAGAATGAATTGCAGGGTAATGATCGAGCTGCCGCCGCTGCTGGAGGACGACATCCGGTTGAGGCCCGGCAGCTGCCCGAACTGGCGTTCCAATGGCGCAGTGATGGCCGACGCCACAACATCGGGGCTGGCCCCTGGGTAAAAGGTGACGACCTGAATGGTGGGGTAGTCGACCTGAGGTAGCGCCGAAACGGGCAGCTGGCGAAAGGCGATGGAGCCCACCAGCAGCAGCCCCACCATCAGCAAGGTGGTGGCAATGGGACGGAGAATAAATGGCTTGGAAAGGTTCATCGCAGTAGCCGTTTGGGGGTCACGACTTGGCCTTCTTCTTTTCTTGGCCATCTGTCGCGGGAAGATCGACCTTGGCTCCTGGGCGTAACTTTTCCAGACCGTCGATGGCGATCGTCTCGCCGGCGGCAATGCCGGTGCGGATTGCACTGATTTCGCCTTCGGAGGCTTCGATTACGATCGTGCGCATCTCGACGGTGAGATCGGGCTTCACGACATAGACATAGGCGCCTTGGGGGCTTTGCTGGATGGCAACCGAGGGGATGAGTGCTAGGCCCACCAGCGTGTCGACCCGAAGGCGGGCGTTGACGAATTGGTTTGGAAAGAGGGTTAGCTCGGTATTCGGAAAAATGGCTTTGATGCGAACCGTGCCGGTGCTGGGATCCACTTGGTTATCAATGGCGAGCACCTCACCAAGGGCTAGACGGGTTTTCATGTCGCGGTCAAAGGCCTCGACACTGAGTTTTTTCCCCTTCTGGTTCTGGGTTAAAACCTGTTGGATCCGATCGGCGGGAATGGTGAAGAGCACGGTGATGGGCTGCACCGGGGCGATGATCGCCAAGCCGTTCGCATCGCTGGCGCGCACCATATTGCCGGGATCCACGGAGCGAAGGCCCACTTTTCCCGCGATGGGCGCGGTGATGCGGCTGTATACCAGGTTGAGTTTCGCGCTTTCCACCTGGGCCTGATCGGCCTTCAAGGACGCTTCAAATTGAGCCACGGTGGTCATTTGCGTATCGAGCTGCTGGCGGGAAATGATGCCCTGCTGGACCAGCGTTTGCAGGCGTTGCAGATCGGCGGAGGCATTTTTAAAGGCGGCCTGATCCTTGGCCATTTGGCCTTCGGCCTGCATGAGCTGAACCTGGAAGGGGCGAGGATCGATCTCGGCCAGAAGATCACCCTGTCGCACGAACTGACCCTCCTGGAAGGCAATTCGAATCAGCTGGCCATCCACCCGGGTTTTGATCGTTACGGTATTGAGGGCGGTTACCGTTCCCAAGCCAGTGAGGGTCACGGGCATATCGCCCTTAGTTGCATTTGCGATCTTGATGGGGATGGCGCGTGCCGAAGGCGCCTTGGGCTTGGCTGCGCAACCAAGGGTTCGGATTCCCACAGCGGCCAAAAGCACCAGGGCACCAGCTGTTAAGGCTGATCGGGTTCGCCACCAGGGCATGGGCTTAGCCTCGGCGGTGTGGCCAAGGGCTTCTTGGGCAGGGGGATTCTGTGAAACATCAGTGTGCATGGGCAACCCGTTGGTTGGGAGTGGACGAGGATCCTGCTTCACCATTCTGGGGTGAGGCACAAACAAAAAATACCCTCGCAATACGAGGGTATCAAGAAAGAGCCACGCGTCCGGTTTTAGTCTGCATCCAGATCCCGAGCCTTGCCTTTTCGTTTTGAGGCCGTCTCGTCCATATCGGCAAGATTGTGCAATAGCTTATGGAGGGAACTTCTCAATGCCGTTTTCTCTTCCGGGGCGAGACCCTTTTCCAGGCGAAGGCGGAAGGTTTCTGCGGCCATGAAAAGTGTTTCGGTGAGGGCCGAACCCTCCTTCGAAATGCCCACCAGGATGCGTCGACCATGATTGGGGTCCTGGTTGATCTCCAAAATATGACGGTCTTCGAGGCTATGAACTAATCGGGAAGTGGTGGGGTGGTCCAGCCACATGCGAAGTGCCAAATCCGTAAGGGATAGTGGGCCTGTTTCCCGAAGCAACAGAATCATCCAACCCTGGTGAGGGGTGAGGTCGACGGGGTCGAGCAGGGGTGCGATGGCATGCTTGATGGCTCGCCTGGCGGCGGCGACCAGCATGGAAAGATCCGATTGGTCAAAACCCGGGAGTGTCGGTAAGGCTGTCATGGGATGCATCCCTCACATGTGAGTAATGATACGAGATAATTGATTTAGCGATTTCGGAGTCGGGCAGGCACTTCCTCCAGGAGCCAGGTTTCTTGGGTTCCGGCGCTCAAGTCTTTGGCCGAAACCACGCCCTTTTCGAGTTCGCCATCGCCCAGAATTAAGGCTAGCTGCGTTCCTTGGCGGTTGGCGGAGGTAAGAGCCTTCTTCAGATTGGTACCGCGGGTATCCAACTGGATGGCTAGGCCCTGGCTCCACCAGTCTCGAGCCAGGGTAAGGGCCTTGAGGGAGGCGGCTTCGCCCAGGGGAATGAGTAAGGCTGGGGGGTTTTGGGGTGCGTTCCCGTGGAGTTGTTGCATGAGCATGGCCAAGCGATCGAGGCCAATGGCCCAGCCAAAAGCCGGCACTTCTGGCCCGCCTAAGTGTTTGACCAAGCCGTCATAGCGACCACCGCCGAGCAGCGCCGATTGCGCGCCCAGATCGCTGGAGAGCACCTCAAAGGCGGTGCGAGTGTAATAGTCCAGGCCGCGAACGAGCCTTGGGTTTTCCTCGAAGGCGACACCGAGGGCCGTGAGCAGTTCCTTGAGTCGGGCGTGGTGTTTTAAGGACGCTTCATCGAGATGATCGGTAATAACGGGGTGGCCTTCGAGCGCCGCTTGGCAGCCGGGAACCTTGCAATCCAAAACTCGCAGGGGGTTGGATTCAATGCGGCGATGGCAGTCTTCGCAGAATTGGGTTTCTCGGGCCTGGAAAAAGTCTCGGATGGCCGCGTGAAAGGCGGGGCGGCATTCCGGTGTGCCCACGGAATTGATGGAAAGGCTTAGATGCTTCAGCCCCAGGTCATGGAGAAATTCCATCAGCATGAGCAGGCTTTCGGCCTCGCTTTCGGGGGTGGCAATGCCAAAACTTTCGGCACCAATCTGCCAGAACTGACGGTAGCGTCCGGCCTGCATGCGTTCATAGCGAAACATCGGTCCGATGTAATACAGCAACTTGGGGTCATTGTTGACCAGGAGCTTGTGCTGAATCATGGCTCGCACCACGCCAGCCGTGTTCTCGGGGCGCATCACTACATGACGGCCACCCTTGTCGGTGAATTCGTACATCTCCTTGTTGACGATGTCGGAACTCTCACCCACGCTACGCTTGAAGACCTCGATCTCTTCCAGGATGGGGGTGCGGATTTCCTCATAGCCATGGCGAGCGAAGACACCCCTCGCGGTATCCTCGATCCGAAGAAACCACCCCATTTCATTTCCAAACAGGTCTCGTGTGCCTTTAACCGATTGCGCCATTTCAAGACTCCCGAGGATCTTCTTGATCCTCCTCTTCAGCCTACTGGCTTGGAGCCAAACCCCAAAACCTAGACCCGAAAATCCTGCACGGCTTAAGGTGGCAGTGGATCCGGGACACGGGGGAGAGGATGGCGGAGCTGTCGGCCCCAAGGGCCTGCGCGAAAAGGACGCGGCTCTTCAAATTGGGGAAAACCTCAAAGCGGCCTTGGAAGCAGCCGGTTTTGAGGTGCTGATGACTCGGGCCGAGGATGTCTTGGTTCCACTTTGGGACCGAGCCAAGTTGGCTAACGAGGCCGGTGCCGATCTCTTCATCAGCCTTCATTTGAATGCGGCCAGAGCGAGGTCAGCCAAGGGCTCCGAGGTGTATTTTTTGAGCCTCGATCAAGGAGATCGCGATGGGGCAGAAGTGGCCGCCATGGAGAACGGCGGGGAAGGGGCCGCTCCGGCGTCGGAATCGGTGCTCTCGAGCATCCTGCAGGATCTGGCCCAAAAGGCCTACCTTCAAGAGTCCGAGCGCTTAGCGGTGAATATCCAGGGACAGCTCAATCGGCTTGGGGGTATCAAGGAACGTGGTGTAAAACAGGCCCCATTCGTGGTGCTTCGCGGTGCGGCCATGCCCGCGGTTCTTGTGGAAGTGGCCTTCATCTCGAATCGCCAAGAAGAAGTAAAATTGCGCGACGTTGCCTTCCAAAAGAAGGTGGCTGAATCCATGGCCATGGGCGTCCGGCGCTTTTTTGGCGCCAATCCAAGCACGGCTCGGAGGAAGGCCGCGGAGCAGACTAAATGAGCTCTTTCTTTCTTTTTGGTCCTCGAATCCACGCAAAAAAAACCCGCTAGACTGGAGCCCATGGAACCCTACCGCGTACTTATCGTGGATGACGAGCAGGATTTTCGGAGTCTCTTGCTAGAGGCCCTCGAGTCCATGGGCTACACCGTAGAAGGTGCCGAGAGCGCCGAGAGGGCGTTGGAACTGGTAAGACAAAAGCATTTTGCGGTCATCTTCACCGACTTGAATATGCCGGGTGGGCAATCGGGTCTGGATCTACTCAAGGCCATCCAAGAATACGATCCCAAGGCCTTCACGATCCTGATGACGGGTTATGCGACCACCGAAGCCGCAGTTCAGGCCTTGAAGCGAGGCGCCTACGATTTCATCCAGAAACCTTTCAAGCTGGTCGAGCTTGAAGCGAGTCTGGTACGAGCCCTGGGGCATTATCGGACCCTGCGGGAGAACGAGGCCTATCAGAGCCGACTCGAAGAAATGGTCATGGAGCGCACCCAGGAAATTCTGGGCCTGAAGGAAGACATCGAAAAACTCTTCGAAGGCTTCGTGAAGGCTTCAGTAACGGCCATTGAAGCGCGAGATCCCAGCACCTCGGGTCATTCCAGCCGGGTGGCCGACTTGACGGTGGGACTCGCGGAGGTCGTTAACCGCACGCCTGCAGGGCCCTACGGTGACCTGCGCTTCAGCGACCAACAGATCAAGGAAATTCGCTACGCCAGCCTTCTGCACGATTTTGGCAAAGTCGGGGTGCGCGAACAGGTGCTCGTGAAGGCCAAGAAACTAGAACCGGAGCGGCTCGAGCGGATTCTTCAGCGGCTCTACCAAAGGGATTTAGAGCTTGCCGTGTCCATGATGGAGCAGGCCTGGGACGAGGGCGCTGCCCAGGAAACCGCAAGTTTTCAGCGATTGCTTCAAGAGCGTCATCAACAGAGCAAACACCTTGTGGAACTCATTCTTCGCTGCAATGAGCCGCAGGTTTTACCACGCGAAATTGCCGACCGAATGGACGAACTGGAGTTGTTGGATTTCGCCCATTTTGGAGGGGAGCGGGGGCGCATTCTGGAAACCGAAGATGTGGCGGCGCTGCGAATTCCAAAGGGCAGTCTTTCCGCGGAGGAACGCGACGAAATCAATAGTCACGTTACCCATACCTTCCGTTTCCTGAGCCAGATTCCCTGGACGACGGGTTTGGCGGATCTGCCTGCGATTGCTTATGCTCATCACGAACGCCTGAACGGCAAGGGTTATCCCCAAGGGCTAACTTCCAACCAAATTCCTGTCCAGAGCAAGCTCATGGCCGTATCCGATGTCTACGATGCGCTGGTGGCCGCCGATCGTCCCTACAAGGCCGCTGTGACGGTGGCCAAGAGTCTGCAAATTCTGGAAGACGAGACCAAGGCGGGGCTCTTGGATGCCGAGGTGTTCCGGCTTTTCCTAGACGCTCGGGTCTTCGAACTGACGTTGCACAGGATTCAGGGCTGATATGGTCCCCGAATTGGTGCTGCTGGTTGACGACGAGCCCGAACTGCGGACCTTCCTGCGCGAGGCATTGGAATCCGATGGCTATTCGGTGGAAGTCGCTGATGGCGCCGAAATGGCCTTGAGCATGATCGAGCGCCAGCATTATCCAGTGATCATCACGGATCTGAATATGCCGGCTGGAAAGTCGGGCCTTGAATTAATCGAAATGGTGAAGGCCAGGGATCCGAAAACGCTTTGCATCGTGATCACGGGGTTCGCCACGCTTCGGGATTCCATCGAAGCCCTCAAGCGGGGTGCCTACGATTTCCTGCAAAAACCCTTCAAGTTGGAAGAACTCGAAGCGGTGCTTGACCGGGCTCTCGAACTTTCGCGCCTTCAGAAGCGGGTCGAAGCCTACCAGGGCGAATTGGAATCGAGGGTGTTGGCCCGAGTCGCTGAAATGAAAACCTTTCACGAGGATGTGCTTTGCCTCAACCGATTGCTTCGAGAGGCCCTGGGCGAGACGGAGCCCACGGCCTTGGTTCTACCTTTTCTGGATTATCTGAAGGCTCGCTTTGCTCCCGATGGGATCGTCCTGTTTCTTCCGGGGTCTGCGGCAACCTGGACGATGGTGCCACAGGAAGGCCTCTGTCCTTGGGCTGCCTCGTGGGATCTGCCGCCGGTTGATGGTTTTGTGGAAGTCCAGAGTTGGGGTGAAGACAGCGGCTACGCTGATGGCTACCTTGTACCCTTGCGGCACACCGAGCGCACTCTTGGGGCACTTTTCCTTGGGTTCAAAACGCGATCTTCCTTCACCATCGAGGATTCTGTTTTTGAACTCTGGTGCAATCAGATCATTGCGGCTCTTTATGGCTTTCAGTGCATGCGAGCCTATGGGGCGGCGATGGTGGCGAAGCAGGGGTGATGCCAATGCGAAATGCGGCTTTTGATCTTCTTTGGACTGGGTTCGATGGATTGGATTCGGCCGAAGTTAAGGGCCCGGAGGCTGGGGCCATCATCCTCTTCGCTCGCAATCTCGACCCCGATCCCGTTCGTGGGCCCGCCCGTTGCCATGGGCTGATTCGAGGACTTCATTCCAAGTGGGGGCAGGGCACTCCCCTTGCCGTGGCTCTGGATCAGGAGGGTGGAGCCGTATCCAGGCTGCGCGTTTGGGCGGGCCCCACACCCAGCCTTCGACAGATTTGGGAGCAAGGGGGCGCTACCGCCTGCAGGCGCTGGGGAGGTCTCTGGGGTCAAGGACTGCGCATTCTTGGTTTCAACGTGGATTTTGCGCCGGTGGCCGATCTCTGGGATGGGCATCCCGACACTGGCATGGGGGATCGCTGTGCGAGTCTTGATCCGGCCGAGGTTTCGATCGCGGCGGGTGCCTTTCTGCATGGGTTGGAAGCTACCGGTGTAAGGGGCTGTTTGAAACATTTCCCAGGTTTGGGAGGCACTCGGGTGGATAGTCACCGAGCCCTGCCGGAACTGGAGGATGACGTTCAGATTCAACGCAATCTTCAACCTTTCCGGGCCTTGGCGCATCCGGATCGATTAACGATGGTCGCGCACCTCAAGACACCTAGTACCGAAGGACTTCCGGCTAGTTTTCATCGGGGTTCCGTAGCGGATAACCCCTGGGGCATCCAGGGGCGCTGGATTCCCGACGATCTGGAGATGGGTGGATGTGGCGATTGGGATTGGAAGGACCGCGTTCGGCTGTCACTCGAAGCGGGGCACCAGGCCCTGTTGGTCTGCCAGTCCGCGCAAGGCACCGACGCATGCGCCACGGCTTTGGCTGGCATGCCTGAAAATCTTTGGGCTCCGGCTCGCCAGCGCTTTTTGGCTTTGCGGAGGAATTTGATTCCACCGGATGCCGAGACCTTTGACGCTTCGGGGTGGGCGGCTTGGCTTTCGGCAGTCCGGACTGAGGCTGCTGGCTCCTAGCTCTTCCGCTATCCTGGAATCTTCGAGGAGCACCCATGGTTGAACGTGCCTACTATCCGCCCATCGTCATCGAGGAAACGCCTCGTGGTGAGCGTAGCTACGACATTTATTCTCGTTTGCTCAAGGACAACATCATTTTTCTGGGCACGGCCATCGACGATAGTGTGGCCAATGCGCTCGTCGCTCAGATGCTGTTCCTGGAATCGGAAGACCCGGACAAGGATATTCAGATCTACATCAACAGCCCCGGTGGCAGTGTGACGGCAGGGTTGGCGATCTACGACACCATGCAGTTCGTGAAAAACGATATCGTTACCTACTGCATCGGACAGGCCGCCAGCATGGGCGCGCTGCTCCTTTCGGCAGGCACCAAGGGAAAACGTTTCGCGCTGCCGAGCAGCCGCATCATGATTCATCAGCCCTCGGGCGGCGCTCAGGGGCAGGCTTCGGAAATCGAAATCACCTTCAAGGAAATCCAGCGGCTGAAGGAAATGCTGACGGACATCATGGTCAAGCACACCGGGCAGACGGCGAAGAAACTCCAGAAGGATATGGATCGTGACTATTTTATGAGCGGTGCGGAGGCTCTGGAATACGGTCTGATCGACAAGGTATTAAGCGAACGGGCCTAGTGTTTGTCCGGGGGACCGGCTGCGGGCGTTGGCCTGCGCCTACACCCCCGGAGCCCCCGCGTCTTCCCCAGGCGGAGCCTGGGGAAGACGCCAGCTATTTCGGACGGTGGTTTCCCATAGTGGGGTTTTGGAAGGGAAGAGCAACACTTCCAGACCGGGGCTGCCGGGCTCGGGTTCGGGAAAGACTATTGATGCTTCCGAGGGCGGTCTTCTTTTTTTTGCGGAGCCCTGGAATGACTGGGTTCGGGGTGGCCTTGTGCTATCGTTCCTTTCATGGACGCATGTTTCATAGCTAATCCTCATCTTCGGGCGGAATTTGTTGCCAAGGGCGGCGAGTTGCGTCGACTGCAGGTGGCGCAGGGACCCGATCTGCTGTGGGATGGAGATCCAGAGATTTGGGGCCGGGTCTCGCCGGTGCTGTTTCCCATCGTGGGCAAGCTGCAGGACGGGGTTCTTCGGCATCAGGGTAAAACCCATTCGATGGGGCAACACGGCTTTGCGCGGGACCTGGCATTCAGGCTGGTTCGACTGAGTCGTGAAAGCTGCACCTGGGCCTTGAGGGATGAAGAGGCTACGCGCGAGCAGTTCCCTTTTCCCTTCGAGCTGCAAATTACCTACTCCGTGAACGAGTTCACGTTCAGCGCCGAGTATGAGGTTCGAAATCCTGGGCGGGAACCACTTCCCATGAGCCTAGGTGCCCATCCTGCGTTTCGCTGGCCGTTGCCGGGAGGGCTCCGGGAAGCCCACCGCATCGAGTTTGACCATCCCGAGGTGGCACCCATTTCAAGGCTTCGGGAGGGCCTGCTGGACCCTCACCCCTACGCCAATCCAACGGACGGCAGCTTGTTGAACCTTCGAGATGATCTTTTTCGACAGGATGCCCTGATCTTTGATCAGCTCCGCAGTCATTCCTTGCGCTATTCCGCACCCGGGAGTCTGGGGCTTGAAATGCACTGGAAGGGTTTCCATCAACTGGGATTGTGGACAATACCCGGCGCGGGCTTCCTTTGTATTGAGCCTTGGGCGGGCACAGCCAGCCCTGTGGGATTCGATGGAGAGTTCTGCGCCAAACCCGGGGTCATGATCCTTGAACCCGGAAGCAGTCGAGGCTTCCGGTGGAGCGTTAGGGTGCTTCCGCGTAATTGATCCTTTCTCCAAGTCGGGTCCTCTGGGAAACTGGAGGATTGGTTTGGAGGATGGAATGGCAATTCAATGCGGCATCGTGGGGCTACCCAACGTTGGCAAGTCCACATTATTCAATGCGCTCACCCGGGCTGGGGCCGCCAGCGCCAACTATCCCTTTTGCACCATCGAGCCCAATACCGGAGTGGTGGATGTGCCCGATGAACGCTTGGGCAAGCTTGCGGAAGTCGTCAAGCCCATCCGCACGCTGCCTGCAGCTCAGGAATTTGTCGATATCGCTGGTTTGGTGCGGGGCGCCAGCAAGGGGGAGGGGCTAGGCAATGCCTTTCTGGCCAACATCCGCGAAACAGATGCCATTGTCCAGGTGGTGCGTTGCTTCGAGGATGGCGATATTACCCACGTCGAAGGCCACGTGGAGCCTGCACGCGACCTGATGATCATTGATACCGAATTGATCCTCAAGGATATGGAAGCCGTTGAAAAGGCGCTGGATCGCCATTCCAAGATTGCCAAGGGTGGAAATAAAGAATCCCAAGCCCTCGTGATCGTGCTCGAAAAAATCAACACGGTGCTCAACGACGGTCGGTGGGCACGCACGGCCGATCTGTACAAAGAGGAAATCGCACTGGTCAAACCCTTCTGCCTGCTGACGCTTAAGCCGATGCTGCTGGTCGGCAACATCAGCGAAGGGGATATTGCCAATCCCAGCAGCAATCCCCATTACGCCAGCTTGGAAGCGGTGGGCGCCGAGCGTGGTTGCCCCGTTATTCCAATCTGCTCCAAGCTCGAAGCTGAGATTCAGGAACTCTCCGAGGACGAACGCCCCATGTTCCTGGAAGAAGCGGGTCTTGTGGAACCTGGGCTCAACGTGCTGATCCGGGCCTCCTTCCGGTTGCTTGGGTTGCAGACCTACTTCACCGCAGGCGTCAAAGAGGTCCGAGCCTGGACCATCCCCATTGGCGCCACGGCACCGCAGTCCGCTGCCGTCATTCACACCGACTTCGAAAAGGGCTTCATCCGTGCCCAAGTCATTGCCTACGAAGATTTTGTGCGCTTGGGTGGGGAGCAGCCCGCCAAAGAGGCAGGCCGGATGCGCTCCGAAGGAAAGGAATATGTGGTTCAAGACGGCGATGTCATGCATTTTCTCTTCAATGTTTGAAGCCGAACAATTGCAAGGCTAATCAGACTGGCTTCATCAGCCGAAGGGCATACAGGAGGAACTTCGACGGATGAACCGGTCTCGAAACGAAAAATCGGCGGGGAACGATAATCCCCTCGAGGACCCGGCCTTCATTGAAGACGCCATGCGCGGGCTCTTCGAATCTGAAGCTGAATTTCCCATCAAAGTCGATGGGGCCAGCACCCTGCCGTACGCCTCTGTCCTGAGTGAAATCCGCGGAAAGAATGAGCAGTTGGTGCTCAAGCTGATTCGGCCTCTCCCCCATGAATTGATGACCGGAGCTGTTTTTCGCATCATTTTCCCGTTGGATGACCGGCGCTACGAAGCTCAAATCACTTTCCTGGGGCGAGAGGGTTACCTGCAGTATCTATTCGGCCCACCGGCTTGCTTGGCTTTGACGGATCGTCGCAGTACCAATCGATTTCCCTTCCGTCCCCGGGAAAATGCCTATGTGACTGCGCAGGATGGTCGGATCCCGGCGCTTGGCGTGGCAGGGCCCTTGGTGAATATTGGCCTGGGTGGTTTTGCCATGCGTTTAGATCGCGTGCTCCAACTCGACGACGGCATGCGGATTCCCGTGAACACGGCTCTCTTCGACCGAGATAAGGGTTTTCCTCGGGTTCGAATTCAGGATCTCCCGCGGCTGCCCTTGCTCGAATGGCGGGGCATCGTTGCCCATGTCACGGCCCGCGGGGA
Organism: Deltaproteobacteria bacterium; assembly: GCA_020048105.1. Taxonomy (GTDB): domain Bacteria; phylum Acidobacteriota; class Holophagae; order Holophagales; family Holophagaceae; genus JAYREN01. Next base: position 26,641 of record JAIFMW010000114.1, read on the forward strand.
TGAAGTGATTCTGGGTTTCAGTTTTGGCGAACTCGGCGAGAACGAGGCGCGTCTCCTTGGAGATTGCCTAGCTTTTCGTGAAAAAACGCTCCGGGGTGGGACCCATGTGCCCGGCCGCACGGATGGCGAGACCTCGGTGGCAGTCGCGCACGATGTGCGATCGGAGCTAACCGGCGAATCTGCGTTGGAAGAGGCCGAACTGCCCACCGAATTGAGCCTTGAGTTGGGTCCCTTGTTGCGGATGCAGCGTCGGTCTGCGCGGATCCTGCTTTGCATGGCCGAGGGTGATCTCCGAAAGCGAACCCAAGATTGCCTTCAGGCGAATGGCTTCGGACGCTTGGAGTGCCCCTCAGGCCTCGCCGAATTGAAGCAGCTGATCCCGGCCAAAGGCAGCCAGCCTGCTGCCGCATGGGTACTCGTGGACTTAGCCTTGGCGGCGGGGGTCGACGTGGAACCCCTGGCGGGTTTGCGAATTCTGGAACGCGAATTGGGTGATCTCGGGAAATTGCCCGTGGCGGTAATTTGCGCGGAGGTGGATCCGGCTCTGCTCATGGGTCTGGGGGACAATTTCCGAATTTTGCCCTACTTGGCCAAGGATTCCGAAGAACATCCAACCTGGACCCAAGCGATTCAGTCCATCAGCGTTTTTTGACCGGGGCGAGTTTAACGGGTCCCTGCGGGGTCAGGCGAACGAGACCATCCTCGATGCGATTGCCGCCGCGGAGGATTGGGTCTGCCCCATCCTTGGCGAGCAGGATGCCGCCCCGGGCATTGCGATGGATGACGCACTCTTCCAGGGTGGCTTCCCCGTCTTGAAAGAGCACGATGCCTGTGTCCTGGCCATCCCGCACAACGCAGCGAACCAGGAGCAAGCTGCCGCCGGGTTCCACCTTGGCGCCGCTTTGAGCATTGCCCGCGATTTCGCACCCCTCCATCACTCCCCGGCCCTTTTGGGAGCAGATGAGGCCGAAGGATTTGCCATCGGTGATCTTGCAATCCTTGAGTTGGGCCGTGGCGTTGAGATGGATCAAGACGCCTGCCTGCTCATTCTTGATAATCTCGCAGGCATCCATTGTCAGAGTGCTGTGATCCAGCACTGAGATGCCGAACCCAGGGTTCTCCTCGAAGCGGCAATTGCGAACCTGGACGCTGGCTCTGCCCGTGGCATGCAAGCCAGATCCTGCGTGGCCACTCACCGTGCAGTCTTCCAGGGTGACGGAACTTTTTTCCAAAGCCAAAAGCCCGGCGAATTGGCTGCCGTGGATTTTACAGCGGCGCACCTGGACTCGGGCGTCTGGGCCAACCTCGATGGCTCCGCCCCAAAGCTCGGTGAGTTCGCAATCTTCGAGGGTGGCTTGGGCACCGAGATCCAGCTGAATACCGATGGCCTTTGACGGCAGGAACTGGGTATTCAAAATGGTGAGGGTGGCACCCGAATTCCCTTTTATCAGCGCCTGCCGGGCTCCTGAAAAGTGGCAATTCGTTATCGAGGCTGAGGCGTTCTCCTCGAGGGAAAGCCCAAAGAGGCCCTTGCTTTCGACCTGACACCGATCCATCTGGAGGCTGGCGCCCCCGGAGGCGCATTCGATGGCAGCCTTCCCGGCGCTGTGCAAAATGCACCCATTCAGTGTGGTGCTGCCATTCGCCACTCGAATACAGGGGCCCTGGAGATTCTCCAAATGGACTTCACCATCCTCGCTGGCGGCGGAGATGATGATGTCTTTGTCGATCACAAGGGATTCGTGATAGGTGCCGGGCAGCACCTTGATATGGGCCCCTGCGGGGGCCTGCCGAAGCGCTACGCGGAGGCTCAGGCAGTTGGCCCCATGACCTTTCCCCACGAGCAGGGGAACTCCCGTGGGGAGGGCGGCTTTGGGAGGCGTTTTGGCCGCAATCATGGTTGGTTGGGGCGCTACGGCTTGGCGAATGGCTTGAGCCAGGGCCTCGCCTGATCCGTAGCGATCTTCTGGAGCCTTGGCCAGGGCCCTTCGGGCGACTTCCAAGATGACCGGGGACAGGCTGCTCGTTTCTTGCGGCGTCAGGGGTTCGGCGGATTTTCTCAAGATCGCGTTGAGAATTCCCGTGGTGGTCTCCCCGGTGAAGGGCTTCCGCCCCCCCGTCAGAATCTCGTAGAGCATGACCCCAATGGCGAAGAGATCGGAACTCGGACTGGCCTTCCCTGTATCGAGGTATTCCGGTGCCATGTAGCTCACCGTGCCCATCCACACTCCGTCATCGGTGAGGTTGGACCGGTCGACTAGGGCCACTCCAAAATCCGTGAGTTTGGCGTGGACCCGCTTGCCGCTTTGGGTCACCAGGATGTTGCCGGGTTTTACATCCCGATGAATGATTCCCCGCTCGTGAGCATAGGCGAGTGCTTCGCAGGTCTGGGCCAAGACTTCCAGCAGGTCTGATTTTGGGAGATCTCCTTGCTGGATCAGGGCTTCCAAGTCCTGTCCCTCGACCAGTTCCAGGACAAGGTAGTGCAGGCCATCCTGCTCACCAAAATCGAAAACCGTCACGATATTGGGGTGGTTCATGCTCGCGGTCGCCTTGGCTTCGCGAATGAAGCGAGCCTTGGCTTCAGCCCCGAACGAAGAGGCTGGCAGCACCGTTTTTATGGCAACTTTTCTTCCAAGAACCTCGTCGAGTCCGAGCAGAACCTCGCCCATGGACCCTTTCCCAAGGGTTTTCAGGATTTGAAATTTTCCGATCATCTGAGGCATTCGGGCGCAGCCTTAGCGGTGTGCTTTTATCCTCATCGACTGAAAATTGCCGAACTCAACTATCGGGCTTCCACGGGCATGGCGTTTAGGCGTTCGATGCGCTTGGCCATGGGTGGATGCGTGCTGAAGAGGCCCATGATGCCCTTACCGGAAAGCGGATTCACGATCATCATGTTGGCCGTGGCGGGTTCGGCATTCCTCATGGGTACCTCCGCGTTGTAGCCCGCAATGCGCTGGAGGGCGCTGGCCAGCATATCGGGCCGTCCCGTAATGCGTGCGGCGTAGGCATCCGCCAAGTATTCCCGGCTGCGGCTGAGAGCCATCTGGAGCATCATTGCGGCGATCGGCCCCAGGATGTAGACCAGAATCCCGGCGAGAGGATTGGATCGGCCTTCTTCATCCCTTGGGGTGAACCAGAGCGCCATATGGGAGATGAACATGATGGCCTGGGCAAGCACGGAGGCCAGTGAGCCGATGAGGATATCGCGGTTCTTAACATGGCCGAGTTCGTGGGCAATCACGCCTTCCAATTCATTGCGATTGAGCACCCGCATGATGCCTTCGGTGACGGCGACTACGGCGTGATCTGGGTTGCGCCCCGTGGCGAAGGCATTGGGGGTTTCATCGGGAATGATGGCAATGCGCGGCATCGGCAGACCCGCACGCTCCGAAAGGTTGGCGACGATGGCGTAGAGTTGCGGAGCCTGGGCCTGATCCACGACCCTGGCTCGGTACGCGGCCAGCACGATGGAATCCGAAAAAAAGTAACTCACGCCGTTCAGAACCAGACCCACGCCGAGGGCGATGACCACGCCTGCTTCGCCGTAAAGGTAGGATCCAAGGCCCACCAGCAAGGCCGTCATGGCGACGATCAGGATGAAAGACTTGAAGCCGTTCATAGGTGATACTCCGCAGAAAGAATTTGAGTGGGCGGTGGGCCGCATCGTTTGACGACCACCAAGGTGACGTCATCCTTGAATCCTGAGCCTTCCATGTGCTGGAAGGTATCGACCAGAATCCGCTCGAACAGCTCGTCGGCCGTGGCCTGTGGATTCGAGCGAACCACATGGATGAGGGGATCTTCGCCCAGATCTTGACCCGTGGCGTTTTCGGCTTCGACCAGACCATCGGTGAAGATCAGCAGCACGTCGCCGGGATTCATGGTGGCGTGGCCTTCGCTGAAGGTGGCTCCGGGCAGCAGGCCCACCATGGGGCCCGTAGGCGACAGATGGACGACGGGGCCGCCGTCAGCCGGCACCAATAGCGGCGGATTATGGCCGCCATTGACGTACCGCATATCGCCATTCTCAGGATTCAGACTGGCCGCAAACAGCGTTGCATAGCGATTGCGGTCCCGAATATCGTTCATTCGGGCATTCAAGCGATGGGCCAGTCGACCCCAGTCCTTGACGCGGCGATCCGCCATGGCGCGTAGGAACGCGCTGAGCTGGGTCATCATCAGTGAGGCCGGCAATCCTTTGCCGGAAATATCGCCCACGGCGATATGGAGGCGGGGGTTCTGATCGGCTTCTTGGTGCGCCATCCAGAGATCGTAGAGATCGCCGCCCACGGCTTCGAAGGGCAGGTTCGCCGCGGCACAAAGCCAGCCCGGAGGTTCAGGCAATTGCTTGGGCAAAATGCGGCGTTGGATGTTGCGGGCGAGATCTAGATCCTTTTCCATGCGGAGGGCCTGGATGCGGGATTCCCGCAGTTCCAGAGCCGTGAGCTGGGTTGAGGTGATATTTAAAAGGGTCTGAAAAAACAGCTCGTCCTCATCGCTCAGTTTTCCAATGCTGGGTTCGCCCACATAGGCAAACCCGTGGCTGTGGTTCTGGTCGCGCATTTCTACGGCGTGGGCTAGATCCTTGTCAGCCACGACCTGGTGCAGGGCATCCGCCGAGAGGGTGAGAGGTTGTTGGCCCAATCCACGCGCAAAAATCACGGTGCCATCCGCTCCCACCACCAGCAAGCGCGTGATGAGGAATTCGGCCATCAGGGAAGTGGCAGCCAAGTGGACAATGCTGGCCTTGGTCTCCACTTCACCCAGACTGCGGGTGAGATCGAACAGGGTATTCAATCGCGAAAGTTGGAGGGCTAGGGCGCGGTTCTGATCGCTGCGAAGGGCTTCCAGTCGCCGCCAAGCCAGCAGAGGCGCAGAGATTGAAAGCAGGAGGGGCAGGGCAGGGGGCGCCCAGGCCGTGCGGACGACCAGGTGGCCGAAGCATTCGTCGCCGTAGATCCAGGGCAGGCTCAGCCATCCCGGTCCAGGGTTTGTGGGGAACGGCGCAGCATTGCCCCGCAAAAAAATCCAGCGTGAACCGTCCCAAAGCCCGCCTTGGCCTGCCTTGGCGATGCCCAGGGCCGTCACGCCCACAAGATGCACCAGGGCTTCTTCGGTCACCTGTTCGGGGAAGGTTTCCAGAAAATCGACGAGCGGGAGCAGTTCCTGGGCACCTTCGGGGATTCGAAGGGAAAGTTCCCGCAGCCGATCGAAGGGGGAGCTGTAACTGGGGTCGTTCACGGCCCCTACCCCACGCGCTTGATCATGCAGCACTCGTTGCGTTCAGCGCCTTCGAGAAAATGCACCTCGTCCATGAAACGGCTCATGAGAAGAAGGCCTAAGCCGCCTTTGCGAGGGTGTTTGACATACTCCCGTGGGTCGGGGAGCACTACTTGGTCATCACGAATGCCTCTGCCTGTGTGCCATATGTGAATTTCGAGGGCCTCCAGGGCGAAGCGTAGTTCGACCTCGACCAGATGCTCCGGCTCGCCACTATAGGCATGCATGATGACGTTGGTAATGGCCTCATCCACAGCAATGGAGACCTTGGCGGCGGTTGAATCATCCATGCCGGCGATCATGGCGGCGCGTTTCGCGAGACCGGTCACAAGGTTCAGATACCGGGTCTGACTGGGAATGACCAGTCGGAAAGACTCAGGGGCGAGAACGTTCTTCACTCGGTTTTTCCCGCGAGGGCCTGACGGGCCTCGTCTTCGGTTCCAAAGACCCGGTAGAGCTGGGTAAAACCCAGGGTGTCGAAGATCGCGAAAACGTTTTCCTGAAGGCTGCAGAGCAATATATCGCCCTGGTTCTCCCGAACGGTTTCGATGAGTCCCATGATGGCGCCAAGTCCCGCTGAGCTGATGTAGCTAAGCTTCTGGCAGTTCAGCAGGATGGTGAATTTCTCCGCCTTCACCAAGGTTTCGAGGGCGGTTTCAAACTGGCGCACAGTATGAGCGTTGATGAAGCCCTCGGGCTGCACCACGGCCATGCCATCCACCTCGTGAACCTGAATTGAAAGATCTGCCATTCGAGGGCTCCCCGAAACGGCTTGATCCTAGCGCCATGAGACGAGAAATGCCAGTGATGAGGAATTTGGAGTACCCTTTGGGCAACCCTAGGATCGCCATGGAAGACACTCGCAAAGAATCCATCAAACCCCTGGTTCAAGCCTGGATCCAGGAACGCGTTCAATCGCTTCGAGAACAAGTGCTTTCGACCTGGGATGAAGGCATGGGCCAATTTCGGCCCGATGAAGCCCTGCTGCAAAGCATTCTCGATGCCGCAGGCCCGGCAGCCGTGGAAGATCCATTCCTCGATGCCCCCATGGATACGGAGCACGATCTGGGTGGAGCACTCGATTTGATCGAGGCCGCGCTCAGTCAGGGTGAGGTTCTTAAAAATTTATTGGAAGGCCTTCAGCCCTTCGTGGAGCGAAGCGCCTTGTTTGTGGTCAAGCAAAACACCGCCACGCTCTACGCTCACCGAGGGTTCGAATCGGATCAACCCCGTCTGGGTGCATTGGTTGTGCCCCCTGCTGAACTTTCAGGGCTGATCCAGGGACAACTCTCGAGTGCTAACCGTCCTGGAGAAGCCTATCTGGCGCTGCTGGGGGTTTTGAGTCGTTTCGAGGCCAGCGATGCCCGCATCCTTCCGCTTCGTTTGCGCAGGAAGCCGGTGGCCCTCTTGTTGGTGGATAGCGGCATCCGTCAGGTGATCGACCACCCCCATCATGTTCGCGCCCTGGCTCATGCCGCGGAGGCCGCGCTGTCATTCCAGGCGGGCCAAAAGGAGGAAGAACGAGTGACCATTCCCTCCCCGCGGGAAGTCACGCCCTCGATGCCGACTCAGCAATTGCCTGATCCGGTTTCTTCCGAAAACGCGATCCCCGCGCTGGACCCGAAAATTCGGGCCAATGCCGAGCGCAGTGCCAGGGTGTTGGTGGGAGACATTGAACTCTATTTCCCGGCCAAGGTCGCCCAGGGCAAGACCCACAAAAATCTCTACGCTCTCCTGCGGGATGAGATGGAACGCTCCCGGGCCTCCTTCGTGGAGCGCTACGGTGCCGAAGTGGAAGATCGTTACTGCATCTTCCATTCCACGCTCATTCAGCAGCTTTGCGATGGCGATCCAACCCTACTGGGGACTGTGCCTTGGAGCACGAAGCCCTGACGATCACTCCCGTCCCTAATGACATACGCAAAAAAGTGTGGTAAATCCTTGGTCCTTTGACGGAGTTTTTCGGGGGGATCGGGATTATGGCCAATTTGGGCAAAAAGTGGAACTGTTTCTCATGTAACACGAAGTTCTATGACTTCATGAAGCCGGAGGCGCTATGTCCGAAGTGTGGTGCTAACCAAAAGGACGCACCTGCTAAGCCAAAGACTCCGAAAAAAGAAAAGGCGGCCTTGCATATCGAGGAT
>JAIFMW010000181.1 GCA_020048105.1 Deltaproteobacteria bacterium
GTGCCCATCAAGGCTGTGGCTCTGGATGGCCCTCCCCAGCTTCGTCCTGCGGCTGAGGCCTATGCCATGAAGTGGAAGTTCGAGCCCGCCATGCTGAATGGGGTTCCTCAGACGGCCAAGTTCAAGTTGACCATGCCCTTCAGGCTGCGGTAAGCGCGGCTGGATTTTTTTCACCTGAATTCCTTCATCAACCCTCTTCATTACTCCTTCCCCTTTTAAAGGAACCCCAATGAACTTCGTCCTCGACACCATCAACTTCGGTCTGCTGTCCGAAAACGCCTTCGGCCCTGCGGCAATTTGGCGGGAAGCCACCACCTTCAACAAGGGCATCATCGTCATCCTGCTCTTCTTGCTGGCACTTCAGGTCTACATGGCCATCGAGCGCGGCATCATGTATGCCCAGAGTGGCTCCGCTTCCCGCAGCTTCCTGAAGCTCTTCATGGATACGCTTCGTCGTGGTGATTTCGAAGCTGCTCGCAAGGCCGCTGCCACCCACAACAAGAGCCACATCGCCCTGGTGCTCAAGCACGGCCTGGACATCTTCCAGTACGAAAAGCAGCTCAAGGCCCTCCACGAAAACCACGACGTGATTCAGCCCGTTGAGCGTGCCATCGTCCGCGGCACCGCCGAAGTGACGGAGCTCCTCAAGAAGGGCATGGGCACCCTGGCCACCATCGCTTCTGCCTCCCCCTTCATCGGCCTGCTCGGCACCGTGGTGGGCATCATCGCCGTGTTCTCCACCCTGAAGGAAAAGGGCGCTGGCGACATCAACGCGCTGGCCGGTTCCATCGGTGAAGCCCTCGGCACCACCGCTCTGGGTTTGATCGTCGCCATCCCCGCCGTGTGGATCTTCAACTACTTCACCAACCTGCAGGACAAGACCATCACCAACATCAACAATGCCGCTTCCCAGATGATCGACGAATTCATCCGTCGGGAGAGCCAGAGCTAAATTCCCTTCCACCCCGCGCAGGGGGTTGATAAAAACCCCCCGCGCCCAACTCAAAGGAGATACCTATGGGTATGGATCTAGGCGGAAAGGGCGGCGGCGTAAAGTCGGACATCAACGTTACGCCTCTTGTGGACATCGTGTTGGTGCTGCTGATCATCTTCATCGTGATCACGCCCGCAGTGAACGCTGCCGTGAAGCTGCCGACCGCCAAACACTCTGAAAAACCTGTTGTCGAACAGGGCGCCAAATATTTGAACCTGATGCTGGGCCGTGATAACGAAAAATCCAAGGATGGCGAAATCGTTCCCGGTTTCGTGATGCTGGACGATGAAAATGCGAAGCGCGAAGGCAAGGGTGCCAAGGGCTGGGACATGACCACCGATGAAGGTCGCGCCGCCCTGGTGAAATACATCAAATCCTCCACGGACCTGCTTTCGGACAAACGCGTATTCGTCAAGGCGGATGCCGATCTGCCCTACAAGCACGTGGATAAGCTCTTCCAGATCTGCCGCGAAGGTGGTGCCGACGAGGCCTCCATCGTCTGCAGTGAAGACAAGAGCAAAGAGGAGACGAAATGAGTGGCGGTCACGCGAAGTCTGATATCAACGTTACGCCGCTGATTGATATTGTGTTGGTGCTCCTCATCATCTTCATCGTGATGGTGCCCGGCATGTCCAAGTCGATGCCCGTGGTAGTGCCCCAGGTGGTGAAGGTGGATACCCCCACGCCGCCCAACAAGGACAATCCGCCCCTCGTGGTGGAAGTGGATCCCACGCCGGACAACAAGGCCTATGTCTTCAAGTTCCAGAGCGAAGCCATGGAGCTTTCTGAACTGGCCAACCGAATCACTCCCGTGACTCAGTTGCAGCCCGCCGGAATGCGCAAGGTCTTCGTGAAGATCGACGAAGAGGCCCCCTACCAGGTGGCTGTGCAGGTGCTGGACCAGATTCGCGTTGCGTCCAATCGCGCGAAGAAAGAAACCGCCGCCAAGCCCGAATGGGGCGGTCAGGATGGTGGCGATATCAGAATCGCAACCTCCCTCAAGAAGCGTAATCCGTAAGCCTTACTGCCCGCCCTGTTCCTGGGGCGGGTTTTTTTACTAATACAAAAGACAGGGCCCATCATTCGATGAGCCCTGTCTTTTGTATTAGGGGAAAGATCAGATTAGAAAAGCTTCGGGCTTGCCCTTGGTTTCGGTCTTGGCACGGGGATCTTTCGCAGCGGCCAAGCTCTCGAGCAGGGTACTGCCCAGTTTGGTGGCAACAGCCTTGGTCATGGACGGCCTGACGGCAGGTTCAACCACCGGCACATCGGGCTTGACAGGCTCTGTCTTTTCGGCCTGCTCGCCTAGGCGTTTCTGGTACCAGGCCTTTCGCTTGGGGTCGATCGCGCGCGTCGTTGTTAGGCTGCCTGACTTGCGAGAGACCACCACCTTGGGCTTGTTCTCCCTGCGGTCCTCACGGACTGCGGATTCAGGATTGGAGGCTTCCTCCAGGATTTTGGCCAAGTCCGCCAAGCTTCCGAGACTGCGTTTGTTCATATGTAGTTGCATCCCCTCTGGGCACTCGTGTGCCATCACCTAAAGACTAACGCCGCAATGCCCTGCCTCCAAGCTTAGAACCGCATTGATTTGGAATTTTGCTGAATTGGACAGTTTTTTCTTCGCGGTGTCGATACGCTTGAAATCGTCATTCACGTCTTTATGGTTGGGTTGATGCTATTCAAACTCCGAATTCTTATTATCTCTATCCTCCTCACTCTGTTTCTGCCGCTGACGTCAGAAACGAAAAGGATTATCCCCCCTGGCTTTCCTGCCGGGCGCCTTTCCTTCAAGATCTATGGTCCTGATCAAGGCTTAGGAAACCTGTCCGCTTGGGCACTCATTCAGGATGGTGCTGGTTTCATCTGGGTAGGCACGGAAGATGGGCTTTTTCGTTTTGACGGGCAGCGTTTTCAAGCCTTCGGGATCAAAGATGGTCTGCCATCCGCCTTGGTGGATTGCCTCCATATCGGCCCTGACGGAACGCTTTGGGCGGGCACCTATAAGGGGTTGAGTTATTTCCACGACGGTCATTTTCTGGCCGTTAGTTCTGCCCAGGGACTTCCTGCGTCCACCGTCACCGGCCTTCAGAGTGGCCCCGACGGGCAGCTCTTGGTGGGAATGCGGGAAGGCCTATTTCAAAGGAAGTCAAATGGCACCTTTGAGCTTGTTTCCGGTTGCGGCAGCGGTGTCGTTACCGGGCTATGGAGTCGACCCGGAAATGTCGGCATTTGGGTGGCGTTATGGGCTAACTCTCGCGCGACCGTTCGGTGTCTCGATGCAAATGGGTGGAGAACCGCAGCGGGCGGCAAAGGGTTTGGTACGGAGCGCATCGATGCCATCGCATTGGATGGGCAAGGGGCCCTCTGGGCCCGTTCCCTGAAGAGTCTTTGGAAGATCGCTTCTGGACGGAATTCCTTCGAACCTTCGGAACCATCCCTGCCTGAAACTCGACAGAAGGGCTTCCTCTACGTGGATTCTCGGGGGCAATTGTGGGTTACAACCTCGAAAGGCCTTTTCCGCAATATTGGCGGAAAGTGGGAACGTCTTGGCGTTGCCGAAGGGCTGCCGAAGGATACGTTAAAGGCCGCCATGGAGGACCGGGAAGGGTCCATTTGGGCCACCAGCGAAGGAGTCTATCGACTTCAGGGCGGCGGGGTTTTGCGCGCCATTTCCACCGTCGATGGCCTTCCTAACGACGTGGTTTGGAGCATCTTTAAAAACCGCAATGGGGAACTCTTTGTCGGCACCGATGTCGGTCTCGTGCAGTTCAAGCCATCGGGCTGGTCACTCGTGCCGGGAACGGCCAATTTTCAGGTTCGCACGATCATTCAAGGGGTTGACGGAGCCCTCTTCTTGGCGGGAGGAGGCGAGATCCTCCGAGTTGACTCGGCCGGTAAAGTGCAGCGATTTGGCAGTGCCAACGGCGTGGTCACCTCTGGGCGGATCTACCGGTTGCTGTTTGATCGTCAGGGCACTCTGTGGGCAGCCACGGATGGTGGGGGCTTGCTGAAAGGGCAGGGCCAGAAGGAGCAATGGCGATTCGAACGCCAAGCTCTTCCGGAAGGCACAGCCACCGAGCGAATTCAGGATCTCTTCGAGGATGCTGCGGGTCGGTTATGGGCTCCGGGGGAGAAAGGTCTTGCCATGTGGGATGGCAAAACTTGGCAACGGTTCACCAGCAAGGACGGGCTGCGAAACGATCATCTCGACTACATTCGGGGCACTCGCAGTGGGGACCTGATCGTTTCGTACTTTGATCCTCTGGGGCTCTTCAGAGCCCGATACTCGAATGGTACCTTCAAGGTCATCGAACATTTGGACCGTGTGTTCCCTCCCGAACGATTGGTCTATCAGTTCACGGAAGATGCCAAGGGCAATTTGTGGGTGGGCACGGGGCAGGGGCTTTTCCGTATCTCCCCGGAAGGAATGAGTGAACATTTCGGCCGAGGCGAAGGCTTGGTTAGCGAAGACACCAATGCTGGGGCAATTCTCCCAGAGCCCAACGGTGATCTCTGGGTAGGGACCAGCGGTGGGTTGGCTCGCTTCGAAGCAGCCGCCTACAAGGGCGCTCCCCAACATCCCACCACCGCCCTCTTGGATTGCCGGTTGGGCGGGAAGGCGTTCCCTGTTTTCTCTCCGGTTTTGGCGCGTGTTAACAATGCAGCCAATACCTTCAGCGTAAAGTTTGCGGGACTTAGCTTCATTCGGGAAGGCAAAGTCCAGCACCAAGTGCGCCTGGAAGGGCTCGAAAGCGAATGGCATACTTCGGCCACTCGAGAGGAGCGATATCCTGCCTTACCTTTTGGCAAGTATCGATTCGATGCCCGTTCTCGCATCGGGCAGGGTGATTGGGGACCGATATCTTCCTTTGAATTCGAGATTCTTCCGGCCTGGTGGGAGACGTGGTGGTTCAAAGGCCTTCTGCTGATCGGCTTGGCGGGCTTGATTCTGTTGATTGTGCGTTCCAGAGTGGCGGCTTTACGTCGCCGCAACCGCAGTCTGGAAGCCATGGTGGCCGAGCGCACCCGGGAAGTCGAAGCCAAGGCCTCCGAATTGGTCGAGGTCAATGAGGCTCTTCGCAACCAGAGCCTGACCGATCCACTTACTGGACTTCGAAATCGCCGGTATTTGGGTGTCTGCATGCCGGAGGATGTCGCCCAGGTTCAGCGCGTCCATCGCGATGTGGTGAGCAGTCGCAACGATCGGTTGCTGCTCAATATCGATCTCGTATTTCTGATGGTGGATATCGATCACTTCAAATTCGTGAATGATCATTATGGCCACGCGGCGGGGGATTGTGTCCTTCAGGGGGTTGCAGAAATCCTCCGCAACGCCACTCGCGATTCCGATACGGTGGTGCGGTGGGGCGGAGAAGAATTCCTGGTGGTGGCCCGAAATGCCGCCCGTGGCGAATCCGCAATACTCGCCGAGCGAATTCGGTCGCAGATGGAGGACTACGTTTTCGTGCTGGAAGATGGTACCAAGCTGCATCGGACTTGTTCTGTAGGCTTTACCTTCTTTCCGTTCCTGCCTGACAAACCGAGCCACCTGCCTTGGGAACAAGTGCTGGATATCGCGGATCACTGCCTATTTGCCGCTAAGCATGGTGGTCGAAACGCCTGGGTGGGATTGTTCCCAACCGCTGAAGGCGATCCGGATCGCATCAAGTCCATGATCCCTATGAAAATCCCAGAGCTGATTCAATCCGGAGATATCCGAGTCAGTTCTTCTCTTTCAGACCCCGACCAGTTGAATTGGGATCTTGCGGGCCAGTAAGGCTTTTTCTACTTCAACCAGGCCGAAACGGATTCTTGAATCGCTTTGGAATAATCGGGACCCAGTACTTCGGCACAGTGGAGGTGCCACGTCGGCACTTCCACGACTTGAATCCGATAAAATCGGGATGCAAGCGCACGCTGAACCGCAGGCGGGGCAAGGCGGTCCTGGGTGGCGAGGAAGCAAAGGCTGGGGGTCGCCAGTCGCCGATTCCCAACGGCGCGCTGTAGATCGGTTTCCTCGCGCTGGTATTGGCCTCGTTTCGCTGCCCAGCGACTACCTAAATCGCCGATGACGGGCGCAAGGATGGGATGCCAAAACCGGTCTTTCCCTCCTCGAACGAGACACTCACCAAAGTCACGGCTGGAGCCCGGCGCGCCTTCCCAGATGAACCCTCCCAGCGGTGGACCTTCTGCTTCCAGTTTTGTAAGGGCCAAGAGTCCCACGCTGGCACCGAGGCTGCGGCCCATCAGGATGATCTGGCTCCGTGGCGTGCCGGTGGCTTCCAGGTGGTGAACGATCTTGACGATGTTTTCCGATTCACGCGCGCCGAAGGTGACGAAGGGAGTGCGCCCTCCGGAGCGCATGGCATCGTCTCGCCTGAGATAGGTGAAGATTCCTGCATGCAAGGTGGGAAACCACTTCAGGGCGGGGCTGGTGCCCCAACGGTCATCGCCGAAACCATGGAGCAACAAAACGGTGCCCTTGGCTGGCTGAGCGCGCTGCAAGGCCCAAAGCTGAAGTTCTTCGACATCTTCGGAATGCCAGGTTCCGCCGGGATCCGCGCCGTCACCCTTGGCGAGTTCAGCATAGGTTTGCTGAACCCGCTCCAGGGGTTGTGGATGATAGAACGGAGGATCCGTGAGTTCCCAGGCAACAGCCCGAGTCTTCCATCCGACAAAACTTGCAATGCCCAGCAGACCAGTGGCAGCAGAAAGGGCAATTGCCTTGCAGATTTTCATCTAGGGCACAAGGTAAGCCCTTACGCCGGGAATGCCTTCGGCAGGGGCTAGGGCATCCGGTTTGCCGTAGAGAACGGCATCAAAAGCCTGGGCAAAGGTGATGACGTAGGCTCCCTTGCCGACGGCAATTTCAAACTCGCCTTGATCGGGTCCGAAGGCATCGCGGGGGCTATATAAAAAGAACCGATGCTTGCCAGGCGTGAGGCCCGTGATCATGAGCGTGCGGGCCTTCTTGTTTTTCTTGGTCGGTTCGACAGCAACCCGGATGCCATCCAGGGTCAATTCCAGTGGGCCTTGAGCCTTACGGGTGAATTGAAAATGGGCCGTACCCGCCGCTACCGCCTTGGTGGGCATGGTGACGCCTTTTCGGTTGGTGCAGGCAACGCCCGTCATCAACACCAAGGTGGTGGCGAATAGGGCCGACAGCCGGGAAACCTTCATGGAACCTCCGATCATTTGAGACTAGCCTTTCCTGCGCTTCCTGGGAACAACATCCAGTGCGGATTGCGCGAAGAAGGTTCATCCAAGCTATCCTGAAGCTTCCGCAAGCTGCGGACCCGGAGCCGACCATGACCCGAGCGCTATTCCAAACCGAAAAGGGCGACATCAACGTCGAATTGTTTTCCGAAGCCGCCCCAGGCACCGTGGGCAACTTCGTAAAGCTGATCGAAGCTGGCTTTTATGACGGCCTTAAGTTCCACCGCGTCATCCCTGATTTCGTCATCCAGGGCGGTTGCCCCAACACCCGTGAAGGCGCGGGTGGCATGCCTGGCACCGGCGGTCCTGGCTGGAAGATCAAGTGCGAAACCGCAGGTAATCCCCACAAGCATGAGCTGGGTGCTCTCTCCATGGCCCATGCGGGCAAGGACACCGGTGGCAGCCAGTTCTTCGTCGTGAATGGCGATCGCCGCAATGTCCAGCACCTGGACGGCGTTCACACAGTCTT
The DNA here is from genome assembly GCA_020048105.1 of Deltaproteobacteria bacterium. GTDB lineage: Bacteria > Acidobacteriota > Holophagae > Holophagales > Holophagaceae > JAYREN01. Next base: position 7,680 of record JAIFMW010000181.1, read on the forward strand.
CGGCAAATGTGTGGGCGAAGAAGACATCAAGGTCGTGCAGTCCATTCGCCAGGGTGACCAGATCCTCAAGGCCACCCTGCTCGAAGCCTAATTCGGTTGACAGGGGGAAGGCTGTTCCCCCAGAGTTGTAAACTTCAAAGGATTTTCATGTTCCGCACTTTCTTCATCCGTCAGGCGTGGTGGTGGCAAATGACCCCCGACGGGCGAAGTGTGTCTTGCGAGGCTAGAACCTAGACTACGCAAAACTCCATTTGAGGCCCGCCGGTTCCAAGGCGGGCCTTTTTGCGTTTACCCAAAACCACCCTTTTCGGAGCTTTCCATGACTCTTTCCGAGGCACCCAACCTGATTCCGCTGCACCGCACCATGGCGGCCGACACTCTCACTCCGGTGGGCATTCTTGTGGCTGCGCGACGGCTCGGGCTGAAAGGCTTCCTACTGGAGAGCGTGGAGGGTGGCCGCCATCTCGCTCGCTACAGCATTTTGGGCTTCGAACCTCGTGAGCGTCTTGTGGCGCGGGATGGCAAGGTTTTTCACCAACGGGACGGCGCCGAAACGCTGCTGCCTGGAAGCCTGCCCGACGTGCTCAAGGCCCGTTTGGCCGAATACCGCCTGGAGGAGGTGCCAGGCCTGCCGCGCTTTGCCGGGGGCTACGTGGGCTACCTGGGCTATGCCTGCGCGGCCGCGGTGGAAAAGCTGCCGGTGAAGCCCGATCCCTTCGGCCTGCCGGATGCCATTTTGGAGCGCTTCGACGATTTGTTGATTTACGACCATGTGCGCAGTCAGGTGACGTTGCTTGCCAATGCTGTGCTGGATGAACATGCTTCCGAACAGACAGCCCGCCAAGATGCCCAGGCCCGCTTGGATCGGCTGGCGGCTTTGGTGCTGACCACCACGGCCGCGCCTCTGGAGAATGTTGGGTTGCTAGCCGGGGCGCCCGATCTGCCGGGGCGAGAAGCCTACGCAAAGGCCGTGTCGAAGGCGCAAGACCATATCCGAGCCGGAGATATTTTTCAGGTGGTGCTCTCCCAGCAGGAAATTCGCGATTTCGCCGGGGACCCCTTGGACGTTTATCGCCGCCTGCGCATGGGCAACCCTTCGCCTTACCATTTCTTCCTGGATCAGCCGGAGGCCGTGATTTTGGGCGCCTCGCCCGAAATGCTGGTGCGAGTTGAAGCGGGCCAGATGGAAGTGCGCCCCATCGCGGGAACGCGGCCCCGAGGTGTTACCGCCGAAGCCGATGAAGCCCTGCGGCGAGAGTTGTTAGAGGATCCCAAGGAAGCGGCTGAGCACGTGATGCTGGTGGATCTGGGACGTAACGATGTGGGCCGGGTGTGTTCCTTTGGTTCCGTTCAGGTGGCGTCATTCCGGCAAGTGGAAGCCTACAGCCACGTTCTGCACCTGGTGAGCAGCGTGACGGGAACTCTGCGGTCTGATGCACATCCGGTGGACGCGCTATTTGCAGCCTTTCCGGCAGGCACCGTTAGTGGCGCCCCCAAGATTCGCGCCATGGAAATCATCCACGCACTTGAAGGCCCGGGACGTGGGGTCTACAGCGGTGCCGTTGGCTACTTCGATTATCGCGGCAACCTCGATACCTGCATCGCCATTCGCACCACCGTCATCAAGGATGGTCGCGCCCAACTCCAGGCGGGTGCGGGCATCGTGACCGATTCCATTGCCGATAAGGAATTCGACGAATGCCGCCACAAGCTCGCGCCCATGGCCGCAGCCCTTTAGGAGCCACCTCATGATCCTTGTCATCGACAACTACGATTCCTTTACCTACAACTTGGTGCAGATGCTGGGCAGCCTGCACAGCGAGATCCGTGTGGTGCGCAACGACGCTATCCCCCCGGCGGAAATCATGGCTTTAAATCCCGATTACCTGGTGCTTTCGCCGGGTCCCGGCGAACCTTCGAAGGCGGGCTTCTTGCTCGATATTGTTCGCGATTGCGCGCCGCATATTCCCACCCTTGGGGTATGTCTAGGGCACCAAGCCATTGGTCAGGCCTTTGGGGGACACGTGGTGGCAGCACCCAGCCTCGTTCATGGCAAGGCCAGTCCTGTGTATCACCCCGGCGACGGCCTTTTCGCGGGGTTGCCCAATCCCCTGGAAGCGGGTCGCTATCACTCTTTGACGGTAGATCTCGACACCCTGCCGGAGTGCCTGACGCCCTTGGCCCACAGCGCAGACGGGGTGCTCATGGCCATGGTCCACCGCGATCTCCCCATCGCGGGCGTGCAGTTCCATCCCGAATCCGTGCTTACGCCCCAGGGCGCGCAGTTGCTGCGGAACTTCCTGCGCGTCTATCGCCGCAAAGAGGTGGCAGCATGAACACTCAGTTGCTGCAAAACGCCGTGCTGGACCAACCCATCACGCGGGAACAGGCGTCGGACTTGCTGGGCGCCTTTGCCTCGGGTGAGATCGGCCCGGAAGTGCTGGCCGCTGCACTGACGGCCCTGCGCATTCGTGGCGAAAGCGTACCGGTGCTTTTGGGCTTTGTGGACGTCATTCGGGAACACATGATTCCCGTGAACGCGATGGGTCTCGAGGCCATGGATCTTTGTGGCACCGGCGGTGATGGGCAGGGCACCGTGAATATTTCCACGGCCGCCGCCTTTGTGGTGGCTGGTGCCGGGGTCTCTGTGGCTAAGCATGGTAATCACGGCGTCTCCGGCCCGACCGGCAGCGCCGATGTGGTCACGGCCCTGGGCGTGAAGGCCTCCCGAGATCCGCACTCGGCGGAGCGCGCCTTGCGTGAATTTGGGCTGGGTTTCATCTACGCGCCAGCGCATCATCCACTGTTTGCCCGAATCGGGCCTGTGCGGCGCCAGCTGGGCTTTCGCACTGCCTTTAACTTGCTAGGACCGGTTTGCAATCCCGCCCGGGTGCGACGCCAGGTTGTCGGCGTACCCAACGTTGAGGCCATGGAAACGCTGGCCAAGGTGCTTCTGGATCTGGGCACCGAGCGGGCCCTCGTCGTCCATACGCCAGGCCCCTACGACGAAGTTAGCCTCACTGCGCCAGCCATGGGGATTCACCTCGTGGATGGAACCTTGAACCTTATTGAACTCCCTCCCGAATTGTTCGGAACTCGAATGATCGATCCCGCTGAACTTAAGGGTGGCGATGCCGCCTTTAACGCAGAACGAATTCTGGAAACTTTGGGCGGATCGGCGGATGGCCTTTCGGAGGCCATCTGCGCCAACGCGGCCTGTGCGCTATGGGTTGCCGGAGCTGCCAAGGATCTTCGGGATGGTTTCGCCCTGGCCAAGGAATCCACCCGTTCGGGCCGTGCGCTAGCCAAACTCGAGGCCCTTCGGGCTTTTTCGCAGGAGGTGCACCGTGACCTGGCTGTCTGAACATCTTGCCTTTCGTCGTGCCGAGGCCTTGGAGCAAAAACGACGGGTGCCTGAAGCGATACTGCAGAGCAGGCTCTCGGACCTTCCCCCGGCGCGGGATTTCGTGGCTTCACTGAATAGCGGCCATCCTGCCGTCATCGCAGAGATCAAATTTCGTTCTCCATCCATGGGGGTTCTGAGGCCCCACCAGGATGTGGAGGCCGTGGCTCAGAGCTACGAAAAGGCAGGGGCCTCGGCGCTTTCCGTGTTGGTGGACACTGCGCACTTTGGTGGAGAGCTGAGCTATTTGGGCCGCGCCAAGAGTGCTTGCTCGCTACCAATTCTTGCCAAGGGCTTTTTCGTGGACCCTTACGACCTGTTGGAAGCTCGCGTCGCAGGTGCCGATGCGGCCTTGCTGATTGCCTGCGCACTCTCTCCTGAAGAACTGAAAAGCATGCTGAATACCGCCCGAAACGTTGGTTTGACTACCCTGATGGAACTTCATGACGAAGAGGATCTCGCCAAAGTTGAAGGCCTGGAACTGGACTTAGTCGGAGTCAACCATCGCAACCTCGCGACCCTCGCCGTGGATTCCGAACTTAGCGCGCATTTAGCTTCCAGGCTTCCGGCGGCTCGAGGCCGTGTGGCGGAGAGTGGTCTAAATTCTGCCAAGGATTTCCTGCGCATGGTCTCGCTTGGCTATGACGCGGTATTAGTGGGAACGGCCTTCATGTCGCAACCCGATCCGGGCGCAGGCTTGGCGCGGCTCTTGGAGGAATGCCATGCCTGCCGTTAAGGTCTGTGGCCTCACCAACATTGAGGATGCCAGCTTGGCGTGGGAGCTGGGCGCAGCAGCCTTGGGTTTTGTGTTCCATCCCGAAAGCCCTCGCGCATTGACCACTTCCCAGGCCGCAAAGATCCGCGCGGAACTTCCTTCCGAGGCCGTTTGCGTGGGGGTCTTCGTGGATCGAGACGTGAGCGAAATCCAGGCAGCTGTGGAAGCCGTGGGACTTTCGGCCGTGCAGTTGCATGGTCGGGAAACGCCAGAGCTGGTGGCCCGTTTGAACCTTCCCGTCATCAAGGCCATTCGCGGAGAAGAGGCGCTGGATGAAGGTCGATTGCGGGCCTTTGAGGTGGCTGCTTTCCTCCTGGATGCTTCTCACCCGACCCTGGCCGGTGGCACCGGGCTTTGTGCGGATTGGCCTTTGGCGCAGCGCTTGGCTCGGCGGTTTCCCCTGATCCTTGCGGGTGGTTTGAACCCCGGCAATGTGCGCGAAGCCTTCGCCAAGGTGAACCCCCGAGGCTTGGATCTCAGCAGCGGGGTTGAGGCCGCGCCGGGTCGCAAGGACCCCCAAAAACTCCGTGAACTCTTTCAATGCTTTCCCTTCGATGGAGAACGACCATGCCTGTTTTGAGTGAAACCGCCCTGCCCAGCGCGTTGGGATACTTTGGCCCTTACGGTGGGCGCTTTGTGCCTGAAACGCTCAAGCCTGCCCTTGATGAGCTTGAAGCCGCCTATGAGGCCGCGCGCAGGGATCCAACGTTTGAAGCCGAATTCCGCGAAGCCTTGGTGACCTTCACCTGCCGTCCGACGCCGCTTTATCCTGCGCGACGACTATCGGAACTGGTAGGCGCCACGGTGTTGCTTAAACGCGAAGATCTGAATCACACGGGTGCGCACAAGATCAACAACACGCTGGGGCAAATCATCCTGGCCAAACGCATGGGCAAGACGCGCGTGATCGCCGAAACCGGTGCAGGCCAGCATGGCGTGGCCACGGCGGCGGCGGCGGCGCGCCTTGGGTTGCGCTGCGAAGTGCACATGGGTGAAGAGGATATTCGTCGTCAACAACTCAACGTTCGTCGCATGGAGCTCATGGGCGCCAAGGTGATTCCAGCGAAGAGCGGCACCCGCACCCTGAAAGACGCCACCAACGAAGCCATTCGCGATTGGGTGACCAACGTGGAAGACACCTTCTACCTAATCGGTAGCGTGGTGGGTCCGCATCCCTATCCGGTCATGGTGCGTGATTTCCAGGCCATCATTGGCCGGGAGTCGCGTGAACAATGTTTGAAGGTGGCTGGCTGTCTGCCTTCCATCGCGGTGGCCTGCGTAGGTGGTGGCAGCAATGCCATGGGGCTTTTCCACGCCTTCATTGGAGATCCGGACGTTCAATTGGTGGGCGTGGAAGCGGCGGGGAGGGGCGTGGACACGGCTTTTCACGCCGCAACGCTGACCCTTGGGAAACCCGGTGTGCTGCACGGCGCCATGAGTTACCTACTTCAGGATCGCGATGGTCAGATCCAAGAGGCTCACTCCATTTCCGCCGGATTGGATTACCCGGGGGTAGGCCCCGAGCACGCCTTCCTCAAGGACAGCGGTCGGGTGCGCTATGAAAGTGCCACCGACGATGAAGCCTTGTGCGCCTTTGAACTGCTGAGCGAACTGGAAGGCATCATTCCCGCCTTTGAAAGCTCCCACGCCCTCGCTTGGATTCTGCGCAATGCCGGGAGATTGCCCGCTGGACCCGTGTTGCTGTGCCTTTCGGGGCGTGGCGATAAGGACCTTGACGAATACCTACTGCGAACCCAAAAGGAGAAGTCCCATGGACCTGTCGGCCTATATCTCTGAGCGCATCGCCTCTGGGCGCAAGTTGCTGGCGCCCTACCTCTGTTCCGGTTTTCCCGATCCCAGTGCCACCTTGCCGCTGCTCGAGGCCCTTGCGGATGGAGGCGCCGACCTCATCGAGCTCGGTGTGCCCTTTTCGGATCCGCTTGCTGATGGACCAGTGCTCCAGGCTGCATCCCTTCGCGCGTTGCGCGCAGGGATGAATTTAGAAAAGACCCTGGAAATCGCAGCCGAATTCCAGCGACGAAGGCCGGAGGTTCCGGTGTTGTTGATGGGCTATGCGAATTCTGTGTTGGCGATGGGCCGGGAGCGCTTCGCTGAAAAGGCCCATGAGGCCGGTATCGCAGGCGTCTTGATCCCGGATCTGCCACCCGAAAATTGGCCACTGATTCAAGCGCCCGGGCTTCCTTCGCTGATTCCCTTTGCGGCGCCCAACACGCCTATTTCGCGTTTGGAAGCGTTAGGGAAGCTTTCCACCCCCTTTCTATACGCGGTGTCCGTGCTTGGTGTTACCGGCACGCGAGACGCCTTGAGTAACGAGGTACCGGCTTTCCTGAGTCGCGCTCGGAGGCATTCGGGCTTGCCGGTGTTGGCGGGCTTCGGTGTGGCCCGGCCCGAACAGGTTCCAGCGCTCGCACGGGCCTGCGATGGCGTAATCCTGGGTAGTGCGCTCGCCAAGGCGCTGGATTCGGCCGATCCAAAGGACCTTCCCGGGGCTGCTCGGGCGTTTCTGGCGCCCTTCCGTGATGCCCTCGATGTCGTAGGTGCGCCATGCTGCTGATTCTGGATGCTCAAGCCTCAGCGGAAGTCATCGAGGCGCTCAAGGATCGCTTGGCTCGCATGGGGCTCGTGCCCCACGCTGCGGGCCATGATGGAGCTGCCATTGGCCTGGTTTGCCCGGTGGATGCCAAGACCCGCGCGGAACTCGGCAAACTTCCGGGCGTTCGAAAAGTCATTCCCATGGCGGAGCCCTACCGTCTGGCCAGCCGCACCTTCCACCCTCAGCCCACGCTGGTTCGTGTGGG
>JAIFMW010000142.1 GCA_020048105.1 Deltaproteobacteria bacterium
ATGCTCAAGCAGTACGAGCTCATGCGCAGCTTGGGACTGGGGAATTTTGGGGATCTGCTGGTGGCAATGAGTAAGGATCCGGCCATGGCCCTGTGGCTGGATTCCGTCAGCAATAACGCCGCAGGCACCAGCACTCCCAATGAAAACTACGCGCGGGAAGTAATGGAACTCTATTCCCTCGGCGTAGACAACGGCTACAACCAATCCGATATCACCCAATTGGCTCGAGCGCTTTCGGGATGGAGTTTCGTGATCCCAAATGCGAACTGGATCGTGAATCCCTCCAGCCCCAATCAATTCAAGGCAGGAGACGCCGTTTTCACGGTCTATCAAGGGCAGGCACTGCCTGCCAACAGCCGAGCGTGGTACGGCGGCACTCCCACCAATCTGAGCCGAATGCACCCGACAGGTGCCGCCAATGACACGACCACCATCAATCTTCAGTGGCAGGCGGGCCTAAATATCGTGACTGCTGCAGCGGGTCAGGCGCCGGGCGAAAACGCCTTGCGATCTATCCTTTCGGGCCGAGCCACACAATGCTCGGAATTCCTGGCAAAGCGCCTATTGCTTCACTTCGTGACTCCCAACTTCACGACCCAGGATTACCAAGATCTCGCCAGTATCATTCGTACGGCGGGTTTCGATATAGCTGCGGTCATGAAAACCCTGTTCAAATCCAATTACTTCTTCAACGCCGACAAGCGCTTCGCCCTGGTGGAGGGGCCCATATCTTGGATCGTTCGTGCGGCACGCATGTTGGGACCCAACCTGAGCAGCGGCGATAGCCAGAGCCCCAAGGGATTCCCAGCCTGGCGCTCAATTACGAATCCCTACTTCGATCAGGCGGGCATGAAGCTTTTGGATCCCAGCGGCCCCAATGGTTGGCATGAACATAGTGCTTGGCTCAATAGCAACACGATTCGGTACCGAACCAAGCTGGCCTCGGCATTGACCCTGGCTGAAACCTATAACACCGGTTCCGAGACCTTGACGCTGTTCCCCACGAACGTCGACGCTTGGTATCCCACGCCCCCGGCCACGGCTCTGGCGGCCTACGACCGCCTGGTGGCCCTTCTTCAACCGGCGCCAATTCCCACGGCAGTTCGTGATGCCTGGCTGACAGCCCTTTGGCCTTCAAGCTTTGTCTGGGATGCCTCCGCCAAGACCAAGGTTAGGGAGTTGGCTTTCCTTATTCTCTGTTCGCCTGCCGCCCAGCTCTACTAGGGGAAAGACCATGAGCACCCGACGCGAATTCCTCCTGACTGCCGGTGCCACCGGGATCGCCCTGACGGGCTTAAGTGCCTGTGGCGGTGGAACGACCCAAACCGCCACCCCACCCACCGTGCCACCGAACCCGGTGCCGGGCTCGCCCATCCTCGTTGTAATCAATATAGATGGTGGGTATGACTGGTTGAACGTTCTGCCCCCCATTTCGGGCAGCAATACCGCCCCATACCAAAACCTTCGACCAACGCTAAAAATCGATCCTGCCACTACCTTGGATCTCGGCAGCGGCGTTGGGCTCAACAATGATCTAACTGGCCTTGGGGAACTAAGCCAGCAAGGCCGGGTGGCGTGGATTCCCGGGATCGGAATGGCGAATTTCAGCCTTTCGCATTTCACGGCTGGCGATCTTTGGGGCCAGGGGGCCGCAGTCCCAGGCGGCGCTGGATGGCTGGGGCGATTTGCCGACACCGCCTTCAATGCGGCCGGGGATGTGCTGCGCGGCATTACGGTCACCTCGGATATGCCCATCATGCTCAAGGGCGGCAGCCGAAGTTTTGTCTCCATCCCCAATAGCAGCGGCTATGTCTTTCCCGCCAAGCTCACGGGAAACGCTGTGGGCGCACCATTTGATGCGGCAAGGCTGGAAACCGGCCTCTACACCGCAGTTAACACCCCCAACCAGGACCCTGGCTACCTCTTGGCGGCCCTGCCGACCCGATTGTTCCTGGACGCCCAGAATGGCTTTGGCACGAATGGCCAGCTTCCCGCCCGCACCCCCTCCGCGCTGTATCCTGGCGATGCGAGCTATCCCGTAAAACGCCTGGATGGGGGGAATCTCAGCACAGGCTTCAGTAACCAACTTAAGCTCATCGCCCAGATGATCGCCTCGGGCCTACCGGGCCAAGTTTATTTTGCTCGCCTAGGAGGATGGGATACCCATAGCAACCAAGCTGCGGATCACCCCAACCTTCAGCGGGTGCTCGGCGGAGCACTTCGAGCCTTCTACGATGATCTCAAAAGCATCAGTACCACCTCAGGAAATGCCCAAGACCGCTTGATGGTGATGGGTTATAGCGAATTCGGAAGGCGGGTAAAGGAGAACAACGGCGGCACCGATCACGGGACGGCCGGCCTAGCATTCTGTCTTGGAAAATCCGTTAAGGGCGGCCTTTACGGAAGTTATCCTGATCTGAACAACCTGGATGCCAACGGCAACATGCGCTATAGCGATACCGCCGATTTCCGCAGCCTCTACGCCACGGTGCTGGATCGATGGCTGGGGCAGCCGAGCACCACAACAAATTCTCTGCTTGGGTCCAACTATCCGAGACTTGGGTTTCTCTAGAGAGCCCTGGCACAGCTTTCGCCATCCGCAGAGCGGGTGTCAGAATGCTGACCTTCTTAGATCGTCTATTGCCATACTTCACTCGCCTGTCGAAACGGGTGGATCTCGCTGCGCCCGTTTTTGTAATCATCGTGATGATCGTGATGATCATGCCGGTGCCGGCCTTTTTGCTGGATCTGCTGATCGTTCTTAACATCACCCTGTCACTGCTGATCCTGATGGTGGGCATGTATGTCGCTCGCCCCCAGGAGTTCAACGCCTACCCCTCGATTCTCCTGATGGTGACGCTCTTCCGGCTCGCCCTGAATGTGGCGGCCACCCGTCGCATCCTGCTCTACGGCGGCGAGCAGGGACCCGATGCCGCGGGCCACATGATCAAGGCCTTCGGCAATTTCGTAGTGGGCGGCAGCTACATCATCGGCCTAGTGGTGTTCCTGATCCTGTTGGCCATTCAGTTCATCGTCATCAACCATGGCGCCGGGCGTATCGCGGAAGTGACGGCCCGCTTCACCCTAGATGCTATGCCCGGCAAGCAGATGGCCATCGATGCGGACCTGAACGCGGGTTATATCGATGAGGTCGAGGCCCGCAGGAGACGTAAAGACCTAACCACCGAGGCCAACTTCTACGGCGCCATGGACGGCGCGGTGAAATTCACGCAGCGGGATTCCATCGCCGCCCTGATCATCCTGGTGGTCAATATCGTGGCCGGCATCCTCATTGGCATCGTGAAATACGATATTCCAGTCATCCAGGCCATGGAGACCTTTACGCTCCTGACCGTGGGTGACGGCCTAGTGACGGCCATTCCAAGCCTGCTCATCAGCGTGGGCGGCGCCATCCTGACCACCCGCAGTGGCAGCGAATCCCTCAACCTTGGAAGCGAGGTCGTGGGCCAATTGGGTGGGAGCCCCAAGCCTCTGGCCATCGCGGCGGTGGTACTGCTGCTCTTTGGCGCCATGCCCGGCCTACCCATCTTGCCCTTCTGGTTCATGGGCCTCCTGTTCCTGCTCATGGCCTACGCCGCCTGGAAACTGGGGGCTCGAAGCAAGGAGGAAAAAGCCATGGCGGAAGCCAAGGAAGCCCTCAAGCCCTCCGACGGTCCGGAGCGTGTGGAGACCCTGCTCAAGGTGGATCCCCTCGGCCTGGAGGTGGGCTTCGGTTTGATTCCCTTGCTGGATGCCACCCAGGGCGGCACCGTGCTTGAACGAATCAAGGCTCTCCGGCGGCAGATGGCTCAGGACCTGGGCATTATTGTTCCGCCCATCCGGATTCGGGATAACCTCCAGCTCCCCGCCAATACGTATCGGTTGCTGCTAAGGGGTGAAGAAGTCGTGCGGGGCGAAGTTATTCCCTCCATGTACTTGGCCATGAACCCAGGCACGGCCGTGGAGGAAATCGACGGCACGGCCACCACGGAGCCCGCTTTTGGGTTACCCGCCTTCTGGATTCAGGAGAACCAACGCGATCGAGCCCAGTTGCTGGGCTACACCGTGGTCGACGGAGCCACCGTGCTCACCACCCATCTTTCCGAAATCATCAAGCAACAAGCCCCCGAACTGCTGGGCCGACCCGAAGTTCAGAACTTGGTTGAGGCGCTCAAGGAACAGAGCCCCAAGTTGGTCGAGGAACTTATCCCCAATGTCGTACCCGTGGCCGCCCTGCAAAAGGTGCTGCAAAACCTGCTGAGAGAACGCGTTTCCATTCGGGATCTCGGCCGAATTCTGGAAGCCACCGCGGATGCCGCCACCATCACCCGGGATCCCGTCATGCTCACCGAATATGTGCGCCAGCACTTAGGTCGGGCCCTGACCAGCCCCCACATCAGCGAAAACAATGAACTGGGCGTGCTGGTGCTGGATCCCCAGCTTGAACAGACCCTTCAGGGCGGTATCGAATCCACGGATCGAGGCAGCTTTCTCGCCATGGACCCGAATCGAATCCAAGAGTTGCTCAACCGTATCGCTTCAGGCATAGCCGAACTCTTGCCCGGTGCGCAGCCGGTTTTGCTCACCAATCCGGTGGTGCGACCTCACCTGCGGCGCCTGCTGGAACGCACCCTGCCCCACCTAGTCGTTTTGAGCCATAGCGAAATCCCCATCGATGTGAGGGTGGTGAATTTAGGCACGGTCACGTAAAAACAGACATTTGTCCACGGATGAACACGGATGAACACGGATAAAAAAAACACCAACAAGCCTGCTTCTCATTCGCGCGTCGGCGCGGTATCGGGTGATCCATGCGCGTGAAGACCTTCGAGGCGGCCTCCATGCAGGAGGCTCTGGCCATCATCAAGAAGGATATGGGCGAAGAGGCCTTCATCCTGTCCACCAAGACAAAACGCGGGAAAGGGCCTTTGGGCCTGGGTGGAGATGCTGTTATCGAAGTGACGGCTGCGGTGGATGAACAAACGCCCCAGGCCCCGCTGCCGGTGAGCGGCGGAACCTACGGCCTGCGACCACCCTTGACCACCCGAACCCCGGAACCCCCCAGCGCACCAAAACCTCAAGCCCCGGCCATTCGCACAACTTCGACCCCGCCTCCGCCCCCCATGGATTTGCAGCCCATCCGCCGCGAACTCTTGGAAATCAAAGGAGCTGTGGAAGCCCTGAAGGAACAAGACTCTAAGAACGTTACGATTCTGCGAGAGCTTGACCAGATGAAGGCCCTGCTTTCCCGGATTCAGCGCCAAGGCATGCCCTCCGCTCAAATCCAGCTTCCTCCCAGCTTGCTGGAGCTCTATGGGGATCTGCTGGCCAACGACGTGGACCCAATGATCGCCCTGCGCTTGAGCGAATACACCCAACGAGCCCTCACCGAAGAAGGCGATGCTGCCACGGTGGATCCCGAACGGGCGCGACTCTTTATGCGGCGAGTGATCGCCAACTTCATCCCCGTGGCCTCTCCCATCCAGTTGGAACCCGGAAAGCTTCAAGTCGCAGCTCTGGTGGGCCCCACCGGTGTGGGCAAAACCACTACCATCGCCAAACTCGCGGCCTACGCGAAACTCGAGCTCAAACAAAAGGTGGCCCTGATCACCCTGGATACTTTCCGCGTCGCCGCCGTGGATCAGCTCCAGCAATACGCTCAGATTTTGCAGGTGCCGATGCATGTTGCGCTCACGGTCGAGGATCTGCGCTCAGCCCTGCGCTTTTACCAGGACCGCACCCTGGTGCTGATCGATACGCCGGGCCATAGCCCCAAGAATGACGATCTGTTGGAACAAATGCGGCGCTTCTTGGAAGAACTCCCCATGGTGGAAACGCACCTCGTGCTTTCCGCCACCACGAAGCCCAAGGATCTAGCAGATATTGCCGCACGCTTCGAGCCGCTGAAGCCTGGCCGGCTCATCTTTACAAAACTGGATGAGACCTCCACCTACGGGCCCATTCTGTCCACCCTGGTCCGGATCAAACGCCCCCTGTCCTATCTCGGAATCGGCCAGGAAGTGCCCAACGACCTTGAATTAGCCACCAGCCGCCGAGTGGCGGACCTCATTCTTCCTGTGCCGCAGGTGATTGCATGACCGCGAACGACCAAGCCTCCCGACTTCGGAACATGGCACGGCAGCAGATTCCAGAAGCCACTCTGTTCAGTTCCCGCGTCATGGCGGTTACTTCGGGCAAGGGCGGCGTCGGCAAAACCAATGTAGTAGCAGGTCTGGCCATGGCCCTGGCCCAAACCGGTCAGCGCGTGGCGGTTCTGGATGCCGATTTCGGCCTCGCCAATCTTGATATCCTGCTGGGCCTTTCACCAACCCACACCCTGGAGCATGTGCTGCGCGGGGAAAAGGTGTTGGAGGAAATCATTCTGGATGGCCCCATGGGAATCCGGATGATCCCCGCTTCCAGTGGCATTCAGGAGCTTACCCGCCTGGACACGGCCGCCGAGCTGCGTCTGATCCAAGGCCTTCAGCGGGTTTCTGAAACCACGGACTGGATGCTCATCGATACGGCAGCGGGCATTCACGATTCCGTGATCAAGTTGCTTCTCGCAGCCCAGGAAGTGCTACTCGTGACCACCCCGGAGCCCACCTCGTTGGTCGACGCCTACGCCATGGTAAAGGTGATGCATTTGCGGGATCCGCAAAAACCCATCTGGCTCCTGATCAACAATGCCCAGAGCGAGGAAGAAGCGGAAGAAACCATCGAACAGCTCCAGGCCGCCACCCGACGTTTTCTGGATCGAGAGCTGAAGACCCTGGGCATGATTCCCTCGGATCCATGTTTGCTGCAGTCCGTGCGAGAACAGCGGGGCGTTGTCGAGCGTTTCCCCCGCAGTCCATCGGCCATGGCCTTCCGCCAGATCGCCGATCAACTGAAGAAAAAGGTGCCCTTACAAAAAGACGGATTTGCCTCATTCTGGAAACAATTAAGTTTTGAGGAGTCATGAATCCGGTAAAGAAGGAAACGCCTTCGCTGCCAAAGGCAGCGGGACCCGCAAAGGTCGCTCCCAAACCGGGTGCTGGCCGAGCGGCGACAGTTGCCTATCAAAAAACCGCCACGCTTCCGGTGGTGGACCACGAAGAAGACCTTCCGGATCTCGATTTCTTACCGGAAATACCGAATGATCCAGCCCGCCCAGATCTTTCGGATGATCTGGATGTTTTCAATGACAGAGAGTTGCTCATTACCGAATGCCTGCCCTTGGTTAAGTTCGTGGCCCATCGCATTAGCTCCAGACTTCCCGCCCATGTGGAACTGGACGACCTGATCCATTCCGGCATCTTGGGACTCATGGATGCCATCAAGAAATTCGAGCCCAGCCGCAACGTTAAGTTCAAGACGTATGCCGAGCAGCGTATCCGCGGTGCAATTCTAGACGGGTTGCGAGACCTTGATTGGGTCCCTCGGTCCCTGCGGCGCAAAAAGAAAGATATCGAGAGTTCCTACCATTTCTTGGAACAGCAATTGGGCCGTGCCGCCACGGATGAGGAAGTGGCGATTCACCTGGGTTGCAGCCTTGAAGATCTTCACAAATCCCTGGACGAACTCAAAGGCGTCACCCTCGGCACCTTCGTGGATGCCGGCGAGGATGGCGAGGGCGAGAACCTGATCAGCTTCGTTCCCGACCTGGACGCCGAAGACCCCCATATCACCCTTCAGGCTCGAGAATTGCGGACCATGCTGAAGGGCGCCGTCGACAAATTGCCCACGAAGGAGCGCTTCGTCGTGCAGCTTTATTACTTCGACGAACTCACCATGAAAGAAATTGGCACTTTGTTGAACATTACCGAAAGTCGGGTATCGCAATTGCATACCAAATCCATGCTCCGACTCCGGGGCAAGCTCAAAGAACGGCAAATCGAAGGTTAAGCGGGTAAGAAATGGCCAAGATTCTCAGCCAAGAAGAGGTGGATGCCCTCCTGAAGTCCCACACCAAGGGACCCAAGGCCGCTCCGGCTGCGCCTGCCCATGTAGAGAAACCGGCTCCCGGCGTTAAGGCAAAAAAAGCCCAGCAACAAAAGAAAGTCAGCCTCTACAACTTCCGCCGACCCGATCGAGTCAGCCGGGAGCAGATGCGAACCCTGCATTTCATGCACGATCGCTTCGCTCGAAATTTCTCTAGTTCACTCTCGGCCTACCTCCGCACCATCACCGAAGTGAACTTGGTCAGCGTTGAGCAACTCTCCTATCAGGAATTTCTGCTTTCGGTGCCCGATCCCACCTGCTTCAACGCCATCAGCATTCGGCCGCTGGAGGGCGCCTTTGCGCTGGAAGTCAATCCGCAGCTGGTGTTTCCGATCATCGACAAGATGTTGGGTGGCCCAGGCGATGCCCTGAAGCAGATCCGCACCATGACCGATATCGAACAAAGCATCTTTGAGGGCGTACTCAAATTGCTTCTGGATGATTTGCGGGAAGCCTGGCGCGGCATTATCGATCTGGATTTCAAGATTCAGGCTCGGGAAACCAGCCCCCAGCTCATTCAGATCGTTGCCCCCAACGAGGTCGTTCTGCTCGTGGTATTCGAAGTCAAGATGGGCATCGTGGTGGGTATGGTCAATCTGGCCATTCCTTCGATCATTCTGGAACCCGTCGCCAACAAGTTCGACCAGGAAATGTATACAGGCTATAAGAAATCGAACACCTTCGAAGAAGCCAAACTCCTGATTGAAAGCATCAAGCGCTGCAACATGACCGTCTGCGCCGAAATTCGCGGAACCTCCTTGCGCTTAAGAGACGTCCTGGCCCTTCAAGGCGGGGATATCATCCCCCTCACCAAACGGTTCGACGCCGTATTAGACCTCACCGTGGATGGCATCCCTCGCTACCAGGGGTACGTTGCACTCAACGCAAACCAGAAGCGTGTCTTCCAGGTCACGTCCACCAAACAGGAGGGATGAGATGGATCCTGCGACGAGCGAACTCCTTCAAAAAATCGGTCCCAGCTTCGCGGAAAGCATGGGTTCGGTCTTCTCGATGCTCACCGGCCGAGAATTCGCCGTGGCCCCCGGGACCGCGGAATCCATGGATCACGAAGCCATCAGCAATCTCCACACTGGCGCCATCGTGTATGTCAAAGCCACGTATACCAAAGGTGTTTCGGGGCACATGATCTTTTCGCTGCCCTTGCAAGAAGGCACTCAGTTGGTGGATCTCATGCTCGGGGGCGAAGGCACTGCCTCAACGGAACTCGCGGGCGATTCCCGAGATGCCCTCGCCGAAACCTTCAATCAGATCATGGGCAGTGCGAATCAGGCCCTTTCTGATATGGCAGGGGAAACGCTTTCGATTTCCAATGTTGAAATTTTTTCAACCGAAGGGGGCCAGCCTGAAGGCCTTCAAGAGCTACTGGGCACGGGAACCTTCGACACCTTAGGCCTTTCTACTACTCAGGAGAATCTGGCCACTACGATTCATCTCCTAATCCCGGACATGCTTACGGAGCAATTAAAACGCAAGCTGGGAATGGGCCTGCCCCCAGAACCTGTTGCGGTTTCTGCCCCGGCAATCGCAGCAGCACCGGCACCGGCCGCAGCATCGGCCGCCGCCGCTCCATCAGCCCCGGTCGCCGCTGGCCCCACCAACGCGGGCTCCCGCCAATCCTCGGTTGATACCGGCAACCTGGACCTGCTGCTTGATATTGAATTGCCGGTCATGGTGCGCATGGGACAGACCGAAATGGCCTTGGGCGAACTGCTCAAACTAACTCCGGGTTCCATCCTGGAACTAAATCGTGCCGCAGATGCTCCGGTGGAATTGCTCGTCAACGGCAAGCAGATCGCCAAGGGCGAAGTGGTGGTCGTGGATGGCAACTTTGCCTTCCGCATCACCGAGATTGAAAGCACCGATACCCGCATTCGCAGTCTTTCTTAAGACGAAAACCACAGGTGTGGTAGCTGATTCCGCCACACACTGTGATAGTTCAGCCACATTGGCTGGCAGAGATCTCTAGGGTTATCCTCGGTTCTCTTCCAGAGGACAACCCATGTGCGGAATCGTTGGATACATCGGTCATCAATCGGCGGCCACCTTATTGTTGGATGGACTTCAGACCCTGGAATACCGTGGCTACGATAGCGCCGGCATTGCCCTGGCCCCCGGGGACGGGGCCTTTCGGGTCACTCGAGCCTCGGGCAAATTGATCAATCTTCGAAACAAGATGGATGCCCAGGATCCAGCAACCTTGGGCATCGGCCACACGCGGTGGGCCACTCACGGCCGTCCCACCGAAGAAAATGCCCATCCCCATCGCAGCGCCGATGGGAAAATCGTCGCCGTACACAATGGCATTTTCGAAAACTTCCTTGAACTGCGGAAAGAACTCCAGACCCTGGGCGAAACCTTTAGTTCCGAAACGGACACCGAAGCCTTCCCCGTCATGGTTTCCCACTTTATGAAAGCTGGGCTGGGTTTTCGCGAGGCCTTTCATCGGGCGCTGGGTCGGATGGAAGGTATCTATGCGCTCGCCTGCCTCCATGCGGATGACCCCGATCGTTTGTTAGCGGCCCGCAGCGGGCCACCGCTGGTCATCGGCCTAGGCGAAGGTGAAACCTTCTTGGCTTCCGATGTCGTGCCCCTGCTCCGTCACACGCGGCGCGTCATCTTTCTGGAAGACGGCGATATCGCCGAGCTAACTCGCACCGGCGCTCAAATCAGCCGCTTGGATGGCAGCCGAGTGGAGCGCCCCGAGCAACACATTCCCTATGATCCCGTAGCAGCGGAAAAGGGAGGTTTCAAACATTTCATGCAGAAAGAAATCTTCGAGCAGCCCCAGGCGATTTCGAACACCTTGCTAAACCGCCTGCCGATTGAACCCGGAGAGCCCATTCCCCTGGATCTCCCCTTTTCCAATGAGGAACTAAAAGCCCTGCAGCGGATTCATATCGTAGCCTGTGGCACCAGTTGGCATGCCGGACTGGTCGGAAAGTTTCTGATCGAACAGCTCGCCCGCACAGCCGTGGAAGTGGACTATGCCTCGGAGTATCGCTACCGCGAGCCCGTCATTCCCGAAGGCACTCTGATTATCGGCATCACTCAGAGCGGGGAAACTGCGGATACCCTGGCGGCCATGAAGGAAGCGGCCCTGCGAGGGGCCCGCACTCTCGCCATCTGCAATGTCATGGGCTCCACCGCTACGCGCGCCGCGGAGGCTTCCATCCTGACTCACGCAGGCCCGGAAATCGGTGTGGCATCCACCAAGGCCTTCACCACCCAACTCGCCGTGCTGACCCTGCTGGCCCTGCGCATTGGCGAGGCCAAGGGCACGGTGAATCCCGCTCAGAAAGAAGAACTGCTCCAAGGCCTTCGGGAACTGCCTGCCCACCTGGAACACCTGAATGCGCTCGAACCCCAGATCATGCGATGGGCGCAAAAATACCGCGATGCTTCCGACTTCCTATACCTGGGACGAGGCCCGCTGTATCCCATCGCGCTGGAGGGCGCGCTAAAGCTGAAGGAGATCTCCTATATTCATGCCGAGGGCTATCCCGCCGGCGAAATGAAGCATGGACCCATCGCCCTGATCGATAAAAACCTGCCGGTGGTGGCGCTCATGCCCAAAGATGCCCACCGCGAAAAGACCCTTAGCAATCTGCAAGAAGCCGCGGCGCGGGATGGTCGCATCCTGGGCTTGGTCACCCAAGGCGATCATGGCCTGGATGGCATTGCTGAGGACGTGCTGGAATTGCCCGATGTCCACCCCTGGCTCGCGCCCATTCTTTACGTGCTACCACTGCAACTCCTCTCCTACCACATCGCGGTTTTGCGCGGCTGCGATGTGGACCAGCCGAGGAATTTGGCCAAATCGGTAACGGTAGAGTAAGCCGTTGCGCAGCAATAACTCGGGCACTGATACGGTGGTCCGGCATAAGGGGCCGGGCAAAAACAACCAAAACCGCACCGGTTATTTTTGCGCCGCCCCTAAGGAGAGGGCTCGACTTTTCGCGCAGCCCAGCTACAATAGATACTTCGCGGACGCGTAGCTCAGTTGGTTAGAGCGCTTGCTCGACACGCAAGAGGTCGATGGTTCGACTCCATTCGTGTCCACCAGATAAAAGGCCACCCAGACGGGTGGCTTTTTTGATTGGATTACACTGGCTTCAGAATTGGAATCCAGCAGAAACGAGCAGGCTCTTGAGCTGGGTATCGCGTTCCAGATTCGTTCGGGGACGGCCAAGAATCCGTTTGATGTCCGCCGCATATTCGAGTTTGATGGGCAGCCCGATCTTAAGAATCAGCCCTGCCCCAACTGCCGTGCGAAATGGGGGGAATCGCGACGACATCCCATTGTCCCGAAGGGATTGGTAAATTTGCCCTGAGTCCAGAAAAACCTCACCCCAGAGAACGGGAGCCCACAGTGGGAAGCGGTATTCCAGATTCAATAGGGCCAATCCCTGACCTCCCAACGGAATGGATAAGGTGCGCGGGTTTCCATTTGCATCCAGAAGTGGGGGATAGGCGGGCGCTGGTCCCGTGAGCGGAACTTCGCCGATGGCGCCCAGCGAATCCGGTTCTACCCCACGATGGGTACCGGGCCCACCGGCAAAAAAACGTTCGGCCAATGGCAGGTCTTCTGCCGAACTAGCCGTGGGTCGAGCAAGTCCCAC
>JAIFMW010000146.1 GCA_020048105.1 Deltaproteobacteria bacterium
GCCCGACTACGGGGCTCGTAAAGAGCTTCTGTCACTCCTGCATCGCAGCTTCGCCCACCGTCGGAAAACCTTGGTCAATAATTGGCAGGGTTTATTGGAGCCAGGGAAAACTTCGGAAATTTTGGAAGCTTTGAAGCTTCCAGCGCAGGTTCGGGCGGAGGCGGTGCCAGTAGAAACCTGGATGGAACTGCTGAAGCGGGTGCAAGGCTGCGATCATGGGAAGATGGTTACTGAGGTCTCCGGCTGAGATACCAATCAACGGTTTAGCTACGCATTTCTTGTGCGCTTTCTTCACCTCCTGGCTAATGCGGAATTGGAACCACGGAAAATGCCAAAGACTGTGAAATTGTAAAAATAAGATATAGTTCTTTCCTTGGGTATCCCATGCAAGCACCTAATTCTCTTTTTGAATCTTGGCAAAGCCCTCCTGCGGCGGATGAACTGCGGTTGATCCCTATTGGTGGGTTGGGTGAGTTCGGTATGAACGCGATGGTGGTGCATACCGCGAAGAGCCTGCTTCTTGTTGACTGCGGGCAGTTGTTTCCCTCGGATGACGAGCCTGGGATCGATAGCATTGTTCCGGATTTTGCGTATTTGGAGCCTTTTGGCGATCAAATCGATGCGGTTCTTCTCACCCATGGACACGAGGATCACTTGGGTGCGCTGCCCTATTTCTTGGAGCGCTGGCCGGTGCCTGTTTATGGCACGGCATTTACCCTTGGGTTGCTGGAAAGCAAGATGCGGGAATTTGAGTTGGATCGCAAACTGCTTCGCCGGGTGAACGATTTTGATCGGATCAAGATTGGGTGTGGCGAGATCGAGGCTGAGTGGATTCCCGTTACCCACAGCATTCCCGATGCTTGTGCCATCGCGCTGCATACCCCTCAGGGGGTGATCGTTCACAGCGGGGATTTCAAGCTGGATGAAACGCCCACAGATGGGCGCCTTACCGGCGTGAAACGCCTTCGGGCCTTGGGCGATGCTGGCGTCGCGGCCCTGCTCTCGGATTCCACCAATGTGATGAAGGCTGGTCATTCGCCATCGGAAGAAACGTGCCGTGAAGGGCTTCGGCAGGCCTTCCGACAGACCAAGGGCAAGCTGTTTATCGCAATGTTCAGTTCCAATATTCATCGCATTCAGACGCTGCTGAACCTGGCCTACGAGGAAGGCCGCAAGGTTGTAGTCCTCGGGCGTAGCTTGGATCGGAATGTGGGCGTGGCTCGCGAATTGAAACATTTGCGGCTTCCGGACGATATTTTTATTCAGCCGAACGAGGCCCCACTTTTTAACCCAAAGAAAATCCTGGTGCTCTGCACGGGGAGTCAGGGTGAGGAAATGAGTGCCATGGCCCGACTGCTTCGACGGGAGGTCAAGGGGCTGAAGTTTGCACCGGGAGATCGACTGGTGCTGAGTTCTCGGTCCATTCCCGGCAACGAAGTGGCCATTTCCAGAATGCAGGATGTGGCTGCCCGGCAAGGTGTGGAAACCTCTTCTGATGAGTTGGGTCCGATCCATGCATCGGGTCACGGTCAGCGCGAGGAAGCCGCAGAATTCATCCGCCTCCTGCGTCCCCGAACCATGGTGCCAATCCATGGCAACTATCGAAACCTTCAAGCTCATGGGCGAATCGCCGAGAGCTTGGGATGGCCCAAGGAACGGGTGCTGCTCATGGAGGGTGGGGAGTGCCTTCAGTTCCTAGGAAAGGCCGAACCGTGCATGGTAGGCAGCGTACCCGTGGGCAAATGCTTTGTGGACCAGGGTGTTTCCCATCGAGTGGATGCCCGCGTGGTCCACGATCGATTGATCATGCAGGAGGATGGCATTGTGATCGCAACGCTCTTGGTGGATCCCCTGACCGGCGAATTGGCTGGAGATCCTGCGATTCTCACGCGCGGGTTCGTGGTGCTTTCTGACGATGAATCCTACGGTGAACTGCTGCGGGGCGCCGTACGGAAAGCCTTTGACGAGGCTCCGCCGGAAATCCGCAAGAATCGAGATCTGCTCATCGAACTCCTGCGGCAAACCCTGCGCCGGATCATTCGGAAAACCACTGAAACGAGGCCCATGGTGGTGCCGATGATTCTTGACGCCACCGCAGGGTAGCTAGTCGCTATTTCTCGTTCTTCTGTTCCGCAATTGCTTCCTGCATGGAACGCTGAAACTCCTCGATCAAGATGATGAATCGACCTTGTTGGGCGGGCGTTAGTGCGCTGCGAATATCCGTTTCAAATATCTGGCGGGCATCCTGTTGCTGCTTTTGGTGCACGGTCAACTGATCGATCATGGGGCGGAGCTTGGCATTCTTTTCGTCTTCGGAGCCAGGGCCCATCAGGATGCTGTTGACCTGTTCACGCAGTTTGCGGGTGTCCTGGCGACGAGCCATGGAGTCCTGATCGAACTGGGCCCAACGATCAGAGATTGCCCTGGCCTTGTCCGAGGAAACACCCAAGGCATTCTGAATTCGGTTCATCCGCATCTGGTGGATGCGGGTCATGATCATGTCCCGTTTTAGATCCCGTCGAGCTTCGCGGCGCTCCAGTTGGGGACGGGGGCGTTCGGGACGCATCCTTCCCTGAGCCGGAAGGATGACGGCTGGAAGGATTAGGAACAGGGCGACTCGAAACATGACGTACTCCAGTTTAAGTTCATGGCTTTGCGGTTTTTGCGTTATCCATGCGATTCAGCACGGCCTCGGCCTCGGCTTTGGAAAGACTGGAAAGCTGAGCCATGGCATCTTCGGCATCTTGAAAGGGGGCTTCGGGAAGCAGTTCCTGCACGTCACTCGGCGTTCGCGGCAGCGTTGCCTCCACCAGGGGTTGCTGGTTGGCACGACCCAGCCAGAAACCGGTAATGCCAACGCCAGTCATCAGGAGCACGGCGGCGGCTGCCCAAATCCAACGTCCGAAGCGAGGTCGCTGGGTGGTTCGAGTTGGCAGTTTGCGTTGGATTCGGCCCGGCAAATTTTCAAAGTAACCTGCCGGGGCTAGGGCGAAGGGCACTTCCTCAAGTGCCAACCATTGGACCCGGGCCTCGGCGCAGGCAGCACAGGTGCGGATATGGGTCTGCACCTCAGGGCTGAGTGTCAGAGGATCGGCTTCAATGGCCGCAAGAGCTGTCTGGCAGGTGTCGGGAATGAGGCGAGCCTCGCTCATGATTGGGCTCCTTGGATGTAGCGGGTGAGGTTCTTGATGGCGTGGAAAATGTGTGCCTTAACGCTGCCGACGCTGCTACCCATTTCTTGGGCAATTTGATCGTATTTCCAGTCGTTCTCTAGTTTTAGCATCAAGGCTTGTTTCTGGCGTTTGGGTAGCCGGGGCAGGGCTTCCTGCAGCAATCGCCTGGACTCCTGGTCCAGGAACGAGGTCATCTGGTTATCTTCCACCCGCAGGGCTGCATGCTCGGGGCCTTCCTCCATCGAATCCAGCGATTCGTGGCTGAATCGCTGGCGATCCAGGAAATTGAGAGCCTGGCGGGTTGCGATGGTGATGAGCCACGTTCGAAAGCTGGATTCGAAGCGGAAGCCGGGCAGGGCGCGATAGACCCGGAGAAAGGTCTCCTGGACAACATCATCGGCGTCCAGGTGGTTTTTTAGGATGGAGAAGGCCTTGCCATAGACATCCCGCTGGAAACGCTCCACTAGGTTGGCAAAGGCCGAGGAATCCCCCAACTGGGCAGCCTCCACCCAAGCCCGAACTTCCGGCGCATGATAGGGGGAGTCAGAATCAGGAAGCATCAAGGTTTCTTGGGTGGCCAGGGCTATCATTGGAGGACTCGGGGTGATTGGCAAGCGGTTCGTGAATTTCCGCTTCCTGGTAGACCCAGCCCATGTGCATCGGGTTGAATGAAGGAACAGGAGAATTTCCAATGACCATGTCGCGAAGTCGCATCTACCCCATGCTCCCCTTCGATCAAATCCAGGAACGCGTGGTGGAAATGGGCGCCCAAATCGCCGCCGACTACGAAGGAAAAGACTTGGTAGTCATTGGATTGCTCAACGGCGTCTTCCAGTTTTTTGCAGACCTTACGCGCAATACCGATCTCGATTTTGACATCACCTTCATGCAGGTGGCCAGCTATGGCGGCGGCACCGAAAGTACCGGCGAAGTGAAAATTCTGCACGATCTGGATCGCTCGATCCGAGGTCGCCACGCTTTGATTGTGGAAGACATCGTTGATACCGGCCTGACGCTAAACAAAGTGCGCAAGCTGCTCCTGGATCGTGAACCGGCAAGCCTCAAGGTTTGCACCTTGCTGGATAAGCCCAGCCGTCGCCGCGTGCAGGTGCCCGTGGATTACGTTGGTTTCACTATCGAGGATCACTTTGTGGTTGGCTACGGCCTGGATCTTGATGGCAAGTACCGCAACCTGCCCTACGTTGGAATCTACAACCCCGCCTAATGCATCGCCTTCTCCTTCTCTTGTACTTAGTGACGCTGGTGGGCTGCGGCTATCAGCGCCTGGATCGGCGTCCCCGATCCTCGGCCTGGATGGTGAAAGGCGAGACCATCCGCATCGCCAGTTTTCGCAACCATACCCCTCGACTGGGGTTGGAAGAGCCCTTCCGCAAGGCTCTCGAAAACCGTATTGTGGCGGCCTCGCCCTGGACTTTGCTGCCGCAGAGCGGAGCTTCTCGTTGGGTGTTGCAGGCCACGCTGGAAAAATATGAACTGCGTCCCCTGGGTCTATCCCTTGGTAATGCCCAGTCCAAGGGCAGTGCGGGGACGGCCAGCCGACTGGAAGTGGTGATCGTGGTTTCGGTTCAACTCTTGGATGGTCAAACCGGCGCCGTGGCCATTTCCCGCCCCAAACTGACCTTCAGCAACCAGTATCGAATCGATCAGAATTTTGCCAGTTTTGATAACCGCGAATTGCAGGTCGTGGAAACGTTGGCCGACGATTTTGCAGAAAGTTTTCTAACGCAGCTCCTGGAAGGGAGCGATTGATGGCCGTTCCCGAGGCGTGGCTGAACCAGGAATTTGCCCTACTGCATGGGGAAGATTCCGAAGGACGAAGGGAGGCCCTGGAGGCCTGGAAGGCTCGGCACGTCGATCCTGAATGGGCGGATTTCTCGCTGTTGGTTTGCAGTGAAGGCTGCCCTTGGCCCGAAGTGCAAAATGCCCTTTCGGAGTCTGCCCCCCTGGGTGCGAGTCGGGTGGTGATCGTGCCCCAAGCCGAAAATTTGCTCGAAAAGCCAAAGGAGCTTCCTCCCACCATCAAGGCACTGCTGGCGAACCCGATTTCTGATACCCGATTGCTGCTGGTTTCCAGGGCCGCCCTAAGTGCCGCACCTGGCCGGGTATTGGGGACCAAACCTTTTTCGGATTGGGTCAAGGAGGGTCGGGTTCTGAAAGTGGGAGCCCTGGATGATAAAGAGGCAGCTGCTTTCCTGGAATCTCAAGCGCGTAGCCTCGGCCTCCGCCTCGAGAGCGGAATCGCGGCCCGATTGGCCGCTCGGCTTGGCGGCAACCCTGGGGTGCTGAAGCGGACACTTGAAGTGCTGGACCTCCTGGCCGAGGATCGTCAGGTGAATGGCGTGCTGGTGGACCAAGCCACCTTCCGGCTCGGGGAACAAAACGCCTTTGCCTGGTCCCAGGCTTGGCAGCGGGGGCAAACGGCGCTGGCCTTGTCCACCCTGCACCTTGCGTTGGAAGATGACCCCAACGGTGCGCCCCTAGGGCTTTTGGGCCAGACGCGTCGCGAAGTCGACCGCCTTTGCCGCCTTATGGAAGCCAGGGCTAGGGGCCTGAAGGCCTCTGAGTTATTGGCGGCTCTGGGGCTTAGCCCGAAGCAGGCCTTTTTGGTGGATGGGTATGTTCGAGTGGTCGATAAGATCGGACCCGACGGTGCCGCGCGCTTACTGCGGCTTGTGAACCAAACAGACCTGGACCTGAAGGGGACAGCTCTTTCTGGCGGTCAGATGCCCTTGGTTGGACTCACCCTCGCACTTTCCAGATATTGGGCCCTTTGATATCGGTTCGGTTTTATCATTCCGGAACCCTATCCAAGAGGAGTGTCGATGACATCCTGCCCTGTACCCGTGCTCACATCCGCAGAAGTGGTCGAAGGCAAATCGGTTTTGCCAAAAGGCTGGTGCGCGAATCTGGCGAATCCAACATCGCTGGATCTCCAGCCTGCAGTGCTTGAACTCCTTCGGCGCACCACTTCGCGCCTTCCTCAAGACATCATTGATGCCCTAGTGAATGGCCGTAATGCAGAGGCCGAAGGCAGCCGTGGCGCCAACACGATGGACACCATGATCGAGAATGTAGTGCTCGCGGATGATCACGGAGCACCGCTTTGCCAAGACACAGGCACGGTGATTTTTTGGGTAAGGCACCCCCTGGGCGTAAGTCAGCGACTCGTGAAAACACAGATTCGCGCCGCAGTGGTGGAAGCCACCAAACGCAGTTGGTTGCGCCCGAACTGCGTCTCAGCCATGGCGGGCAAGAACCTCGGAAATAATCTAGATCCCTTTTTTGAAACCCATCCCGTCATCCACTTCGAGGAGTGGGAGCATCCAGGCATCGAAGTGCAAGTCATGCTTAAGGGTGGTGGTTGCGAAAATGTAGGTGCTCAGTACCGTTTGCCCGACGCTGCCTTGGGGGCAGGCCGAGACTTCAAGGGTGTGCGCAAATGCATCATCGACGCGGTGGTGAAGGCGCAGGGACAAGGGTGCTCACCCGGCATTCTGGGGGTCTGCATCGGCGGTGATCGAGTCGTGGGCTACGAGCGCAGCAAGGAACTTTTGCTGCGTAAACTCACCAGTGAGAATCCGAATGCCGAATTGGCAAATTTCGAAAAAGCGCTCCTGGCTGATTTGAATACTCTGGGTATCGGTCCCATGGGCTACGGCGGTAAAACCACGGTGCTGGGGCTTTTCGTGGAAGAACTTTGGAGGCACCCCGCTAGCTTCTACGTGAGTATCAGCTACATGTGTTGGAGCAGCCGTCGCATGACCCTTCGTGTCGCGGCCGATGGCCTTGCCGTTTTCGAGTAGGAGAAGCCATGATCAAGCTAACGACTCCCATTACTGAAAACGCCATTCGTGCCCTCAAGGTGGGCGATGAAGTTCTTCTCAGCGGCAAGGTGATTCTTAGTCGAGATACCGGCCACAAATTCATGGTGGAGCAGAAGCCTGATTGGCTTAAGCCCATCCTCGAGGACGCCGTCATTTACCACTGCGGTCCGGTGGTGGCGAAGAATGCCGATGGTAGTTGGCGCTTTGTCTCTTCGGGGCCGACCACCAGCATTCGAGAGGAACCTTACCAAGCGGATGTTCTGGAGACCTATCGCGTGCGCGGCGTCATCGGCAAGGGCGGCATGGGGAAAAAGACCAGCGGCGGCCTCCAGAAGGTAGGTGCCTGCTATCTCCACACTACCGGTGGGGCAGGGGCTCTGCTGGCAGAACGCGTTAAGCGAGTGATCGATGTGAAGATGCTGGAGGAATTTGGCAGCCCCGAGGCCTTCTGGATCATCGAGGTCGAAGATTTCCCCTTGGTGGTCACCATGGATAGCCACGGTGGGTCCTTGCACGAGGAAGTCTTGGCCACCAGTCAGGACCGAGCCAAGGCCTTGATGGGGTAACCTTAAAAGGATGCCGCAGACCTATCACCAACTTCGCCTTGATCTAGCCACCGCCCTGGCCCAGTTTCTTGATCCGCTCGAGGCCAATGCCGAGGCTATCCGGTGGTTTGAGGAAGGACTTGGGCGGAGCCGCACCTGGATGGCTGGGCACGGTGATGAGGGTGTTCCCGACGAAGTCCGGGGCCAGATCAGCCATTGGCTTCGCCGACGGAAGGCCGGGGAGCCTTGGGCGTACCTTCTGGGATGGACCGATTGGCGGGGGCGCCGCTTTACCGTCAATCCCTCCACGCTGATTCCCAGGCCCGAAACCGAAATGGTGCTCGAAGCCGCTCTTGAATTAGGCCAACGCTTGAGGGTAAGCCGTGCCGTGGATGTGGGCACCGGGAGCGGCATCTTAGGCATTTCCATGGCTCTTGAGACCGACTGGGAAATTAGCGCCACGGATATTAGCGAAGGTGCCTTGGACGTGGCCCAGCAGAATGCACAAGCCCTAAAAGCCACCCTCAACTTTCGCCAGGGACACTTGCTGGATCCCATTCTTGGCTCGCTCGGCTTAGTGGTTTCCAACCCTCCCTATGTGGATCCAGACGATCAACCTTCACTGCAACCCGAATTAGCGTGGGAACCCGCCTCGGCCCTTTTTGCAGACGATCACGGTCTGGCCTTGAGTTTGGAATTGCTTCTGGAAGCTAAGCGCCGGGCCGCTGCGGCCTGTGTGTTAGAAATTGGGGCAGGGCAAGGGCAGGTTCTAAGGCAAAAGGGGTTGGCCTTCGGGTGGGATCGCATTCAGGTGCACCAGGATTTGGCGGGTCATGATCGGGTGCTCATGGCGGTCTGATTCCTATCTGGCATGAGCCCTGCACTGTCCTTGGGTGGAGGTTCGTCATGCGGAAAATGTTGCCCATCCTCGCCGGTTTCTTGGTGATGGGGTGCAGCCTGCCCAAGACCCACGATGCAAATTTGGCCAAGAAGCCCAAGATTCCTTATGTGGAAGAAGCTCCTCTGCAGGGGCCCACTTCCGAAGGATCCTTGTGGCAGGATCGGCCCATCGTTGGGGATCTTCGAGCAGGACGTTTGAACGATCTCGTGACGATTCGCATCAGCGAAAGTACCAATGCGACTTCCAAAGCAAACTTGGACACGAGCCGAAAGGGCTCAAACGCTTGGAGCGCCCCGGCGCTCTTCTCCCGCTTGGGGGGCTTGGGCATAACATCGGGTGATACCAGTGATAAGAGCACCGGCACCACCAACAAGTTCTCCGGTAATGGCACGACGGGGCGTAGCGCCGCTTTTACGACCACGGTCACCGTGCGGGTTGTGAAAGTGCTCAACAACGGAAACCTAATTTTCGAAGGTTTCCGGGATATCCAGCTCAATAACGAAACGCAGCGCCTCTACGTTGCCGGCCTCATTGATCCCCTGCGCTTGGATAACAACAACAGTATTGCTTCGGGTCAAGTTGCTGAATTGAGGGTTGGTTATGGTGGCCGAGGGGTAGTGGATGAAACCGTCAAGCCGGGCTATGTCAGCCGCCTTTTGAACTATCTCTGGCCTTTCTGAGGTACTGACAATGCGCATTGCAGCCATGTTCTTGGTCGGCCTCTCGCTATTTGGGATTCCCGATAAAAAAGTCGAAGCCAAGCTTCGCGACGTTGCCCGCCTTCAGGGCGTACGTGGGAATCAGCTTTTGGGCTACGGCGTTGTCGTGGGTTTGGACGGCACGGGCGATAAGGACCAGACAAAGTTCACCGTGCAGAGCCTTACCAATCTATTGGCACGCCAGGGTATTAGTGTTAGCCCCACGGCGGTTAAGGTGAAGAATGTGGCTGCGGTGATTGTTACGGCTGAACTTCCGGCTTTTGCCAAGAGCGGGCAAAAGATGGATGTCACCGTCAGCAGCACGGGCGATGCCAAGAGTTTGGCGGGTGGCACGCTCTTGATGACGCCCATGCAAGGACCCGATAACCAGGTCTATGCCGTGGCTCAGGGCCCTTTACTCGTGGGTGGTTTCAGTGCTGCTGCGGGGGGTGCCGCAGTGACAAAGAATCATCCGACGGCCGGCCGCATTCCCGATGGCGCCATGGTGGAAAGGGAGATCCCCGGAAATTTCAACGACCGCCCCAATCTTCGGTACAGCCTTCAGGAAGAAGACTTCACCACCGCGATTCGGGTGGCTCACACCATCAACGAGGAACTGGGCGAAAAAGCTGCTCGAGCCATTGATTCCCGCACGGTTGAAGTTCTCACTCCCAAGGAGTTCCAGGGTCGAGCCGTGGAATTGGTTGCTCGCTTGGAAAACCTTAGCGTTCAGCTGAATCCCAAGGCGCGAGTCGTCGTCAATGAAAAGACCGGGACGGTGATCCTGGGGTCGGATGTCAAGATCGGGGCCGTGAGCATCATTCAGGGCGGCCTTTCCATTGTGGTGACCTCAACGCCCTTGGTCAGCCAGCCCAAGCCCTTCAGCCAAGGGAAAACGGAAACAGCGGAAAAGAAGACGGTCGCTGTGGTGGAGGAAAAGCCGAAGACTTTATCGATTGAACCCGGCGTCTCGGTGGGTAAGTTGGCGGAAATGCTGAACTCGATGGGCGTCACGCCAAGGGATATGGTGGCAATCCTTCAGGCCATCAAGGATGCCGGTGCCCTCAACGCGGAGCTTCGAATCCTGTGAGCGATCTTAAGATTCAGGCGCCTAGCGATTTAGTCAGTGCAGACCTGCCCAAGCTCAATGGTAAAACTAGCTCGAAAGAGTCCGCTAAGCAGTTTGAGGGGCTTTTGATGGCCCAGCTTTTTCAGAGCCTGAGAAAAACAGTCAAGCCATCGGGGCTGTTCGGCGATGAAGGCAAGGCTCGGGAGACCTACGAGTACCTTTTTGACCAGGCGGTTGTGAGTCACGCCATGGCGGCTGGCAAGGGTTGGGGCCTAGCCGAACGGATTGAGCGCAGCTGGACCCAGACAAATCCTGTTCGGGACTTGAAGGAATCTGAAAAGCTGCCGATATAGAGTTTGTCGAGGTGAGTTCATGCGCGTTACCGGCAAGTCCAGCAGTGTTGGGGCCCCACTTGGTGTGGGAGGGGCCAAGCCTGCATCGGGCGCGACTGCCGCCGCTGCGGCTTCGGGCACGGGTGTGGTGGGGGATGCTCTCAGTGTTTCGAGCACAGCCCAATTCATTGCCGTAGTTCGGGCCAAAATTGCGAAAGTGCCGGAAATTCGCATGGCCAAAGTCGAGGCTCTTCGAGCCAAGCTCGAATCCAATGGCTATAACCCCGACGGAGAGGCTGTGGCCGATGGTCTTGTGCGGGAGCATACCCCGCCTCGCCACGAGCCCTGATGTGAACCCGTGATCACCCCCCTAGGTCAACGTCAGATTTTTCAGACTGCTAACGTGGAAGCTGTTCGCGCCTCCTTAGAGGTGAGTGAGCAGATCCAGCGCGAGCAAGCTCGGAAGAAAACGGCCGATGACCGGGTGGCGGAAGACCAGGCAGGGGTTCACGGCATTTCTGGCTCGGAGCGGATTATTACTGAAGAGCGTCAACAGGGGCGAAGGCAGGGCGGAGCCGGCCTTCATAAGGAAGAAGAAGGCACGGACGACGGGCAGAACCAGAAGGCAAAAGATGCCGATTCGCACCTGGATTTCCTTGCATGACCGGGCTTGGCTGGACTGGTATGAGCCTTGCGGATGGGGTGGCAGGAGGTGATTTATGCTGCACTCACTGCCCGCCATGCTGGACGATCTTGAGCGGCGATTGATCGCTGGTGAGGACCCGCTGCCCCTTCTTGGTTCCGTGCGTTGGCCGAATCTGGGTGGGTGGCCTCAGGATCCCGCCGAGGCGAAACGACTCAAACTGCGAATTGCCTCCATCAGCGCTCTTATCAACGGCCTGCAAGCCCCACTTCAAGCGACGCTTCTGGCCTTAACGGAATCTGCGGGCTACGGTTCCAAGGGAGCTGTGGCGATCCCGACCTCTCTTTCCTTTCGATTCTCTGAACACGTCTAGGAGCCGGTCATGCCCGGTCTAAATTCCAGCCTCAGCATTGGCCTTTCTGGACTCCAAGCCAGCCAGGCTGCCCTGAATGTCGTTGGGCACAACATTGCCAATGTAAATACTCCCAATTACAGTCGCCAGCGGGCGTTATTAGCCAATAACGATTCCCAGTCTTTCGGTACGATGCAGTTTGGTCAGGGTGTAAACCTGAACAACATCCTGGGGGTTCGGGACCGCTTTCTGGAAATGCAGATCACTCAGGCAACCTCGCGCAAAAGCGGGTCGAATGCGCGCTATTCAACCCTGGAGGGCATTTCTCCAGCCTTTATGGAAACGGGTGACGCTTCGGATTTAAATGCTCTGGTTCAGAATTTCTTTTCGGGGTTTCAAGACGTTGCTGCTCGGCCGGAAGATAGTGCAGCACGTACGGCACTCATTGGCCGTGCCCAGAGCATGGTCAACGGAATTGAGAGTCGCTGGCAGTTGCTTCAGGATCAGCGCAAGCAGGCGGATAGCATCATCGGCACCCTGATAACTGAGATCAACACCATAACAACTGAAATCGCAAAATTGAACGCCCGCATCGGTGGAGAGCCAACACCGGGTTCCGATAGTGACGCGCGGGACCAGCGCCAGGGACTGGCGAACAAATTGGCTGACTTAGTTGGTGTGCAAGTCTTTGAAGATAGCAAGGGCCAAATGCAAATCACACTTGATAGTGGTGCTGCTGTATTGGTTAGTGGGATCACGGCCTATAGCCTAAAGGGAACTCCTGATCCTGCACTTCCGAATTTTTATCGAGTGGATGTGGACCTTGGTTCTATTTCCGTGAATATTACAGCAAGCGTGAAGGAAGGCGCATTAGGCGCCAACCTCGATCTTCGAGACACAATCCTTCCAGGTTTTCAACAGAAACTCGATGAACTTGCATCGCGAATTGGCACTCGCGTGAATGCTCTTCATAACCCGGGCTTTGGTTTGGATGGCGTCAATCTTCGCGATTTCTTTACGGGACTTCCCGCCACGGTTGCAGGATCTGCTCACGCAATC
>JAIFMW010000050.1 GCA_020048105.1 Deltaproteobacteria bacterium
CGTAGAAGTCATCCCCCGCGTTCATGTCCAGGAAGTCATAGCGGGCGGTGAGCCAGTGGCGGCCCATCTTGTAGGCGCCAGAAAGGGTGTACCCGAGGAATTTCTGATCGAGGTGCTGCCGCATGGCAGCGTTTGACGTGTTGAATACCGTCGGGAAACGCCGGCCCAGGAGCCCAGTGATGAACTCGGCAGAACCCTGCCACGGCCCTGAGTCAAAGGCGTAGTAGGCCCCGAGGTTCGTCGTTTCATCCTTATGGGCAAGGATGTCGGAGGGGGGCACCCCGAGCCCCGTTCCCGCGACAAGCGCACCTTTATCAGCGGCATCGGTGGAGCCGGACCGATAATAAGCGCCGTAGCGATGGGTCGTGCCGTGGGCGAACTCCACGCGGGCAACCCAATCCTTCTGAGCATTCCGATCGTTCCCTTTGCCGAAGTCATAGTCGGAAGAACCATTCGTGACACCGAGGTTCACCTTCCAGTTGAAGGCCTTGGGATCCCCTTCGCTGTAGGTCGCGACGGCACCGCGATCCCGCTTATCCCCGAAGACTCTAGCCATCATGGAACGGTCGTAGAACAGGATGGCAGCGGTGCCAGTCATGCTCCCTTCCAGGGTCTGCAGCGGCTTGAACTGTCCGACCTTCACGCTCAGCTTCGGTGTGACCTTCCAGTTGATGCTGGCGTCATTGAGAAGGGTTGGATTGTTGCCCGTCACTGCACCAGACGTGGTACTCAAACTCGGGTCGAACATGATCTGGTAGGTGATATCTGGGTTGATGGTCCCGTTCAGCCACAACTCCGTGCGACGTACGCTGAAGCCGTTTTCGGTGAAGGCCGGCAGCAGCGGGTAGTACTTCCCCGAATAGGCGCTGTTCAAGCGAAGGTTGTTGTCGAGCATCTGGGTGTACCAGACGTCCACAATGGCATTCACCTTCAGGTCCTGGGCCACAAGGCTGCCTGCAGCCATCCAGGCGAACGGCAAGGCCAACTTAACGAGTTTCATGAATCCTCCACAAACCCTGTACTCACAGGGAATAAACGGAAATTGCAGAATTTCCGTAGCTCAAGCCAGTTTGAGCCTAAGCGCAGAACTGTCAACCGCGTCGATGCAGAAAAAGCGGTCGCCCTATTCGTCCACAGGCCTGCCCATCGTGCCTACTTCTTCAACAGCTGCCCGGCATAGTGGGTTGCAAGCGACTCTATTTCTGCATCTGTGAGCTGTGCCGAAGGCTGGCGCATGCTGCCCTGCAGGTCGCTTTTCCGGATACCCGCTTTAAATTCCTTCAGAGCTTCCGCCAGATAGCCCGCATGCTGACCCGCCAGGGCGCCTGCCTCGAAACGCCCGCCCTGCCCGACAGCCCCATGACACGACGCACAGGGCGTAATCAGACGCTTCGGATCACCCTGACGCACCAGCAGGGGAACCGAGGGTTTCCCCGGCATCGCATCGTGGCCCTTCTGCCGCGCATAGAACGCGGCCAAGTCCGCCATCTCCTGGGGCATGACCCCATCCGCCGCGTCCTTCATGAGGTCGGCGGATGCCGTGCCGGATCGGGTTCCCTGCTGGTAGTCCAGCAGTGCCTTGAAGGTGGCGATGGCCTTCTGCCCGGCGAGGTGGGGCCAATTGGCGGTGGGAGCGACGCCCTGGTCGCCATGACAGCTCGCACAGAAAAGGCTGCGATGCAGTTTCTCGCCCCGCCCCGGATCCCCATTGGGCATGCTGGCAAGGTGCTGACGCCAGATGGCCGGGGTCATGGGCGCACGGTCCTTTTTCGGTTCCTCCGCGTTCACCAGATGAGTCAAGACGAGAACCGCGCTGACCAGCAGCGGGATGCGGAGACGCATCATGGACATGGGCTGCTCCTCATTCAAAGACATCCTGGGTAAAGGTGCGAAGCCAAGCCTGCTGGTACCGGGCGCCGAGCCGGATCTGGGCGGGGCTGGCATCCAGAGGCAGGTACCGGTCGGGGCCGTTCGTGCGGGCGATCTTGCCGTCCACCAGGCGGAACACATCGGCCACAAAGAGACCGTAGTGCATGCCCGCCAAGGCGTAGCAGGTGTTCTCCCAGACGGGCTCCGGCACGGGCCGTCCCGCCAACTCCTCCACGATGGCCCGGGCCGCCACCTTGGCCTGGCTGTTGGCGGAGAAACCCGACTTGGGCATGGCGTCGGCGATGCAACTGTCTCCGATCACATGCACATCCGGAACCTTGGTGGACTTGAACGTCCTGCGATCCACCGGGCACCACCCCGCGGCATCCGTGAGACCCAGGTCGAAGGCCAGGGTGGCGGCCTTCATGGGAGGCACCACGTTCACCACATCGGCCTTGAGCACACCGCCTTCGGTGTGGATCTGCAGACTGCCCGCTTCCAGCCGCTTCACCTTGCCGCCGTCCTTGGCCCGGATCCAGGTGATGGGTCCGCCCTCGGAGTGGCGCTTCACCTCTACCTTGGCGGCCAGCTTCTTTGCGTAATCGTCCGGCGGGTTGTAGCGGTAGAGGCGGTTCCAGCCGAGCAGCATGGTCTCGTCCGTGACGAAGGCATCCTTGGGATCCGCAACGATGACCTTGGCCGTGGGGTTGTGGCGCTGCAGCCACTCGGTGACCAGGGCCGCGCGCTCGTAGGGCCCCGGCGGGCAACGGTAGGGGTTGGGCGGTGCCACCAGCACAAAGAGCCCCCCTGGACGCATGGCCTGGAGCTGTTTGGCAAGGAGGGCGGTCTGGGCCCCGGGAATCCATCCCGACGGGATGCGGGTCTCCGCGACCTGGGCGCTATAGCCGGGGATGGCACCGTAATCGAGCTGGATGCCAGGTGAAACCACCAGCCGGTCGTAGGGCAGCTCTTTCTTGCCGGCCGTGCGCAGCAGCTTCTTGACCGGGTCCAGACCCACCGCCGCGTCGATCAACACCTCCACGCCGTACGTCTCGTGCAGGGCATCGTAGGTGACGTCGAGATCCTTCATGGTGATGTGGCCCGTGAGGACCTCCGTGGAGCCGTAGGGCCGGATGTAGATCGGGTTGCGTTCCACCAAGGTTACATGGAGCCCGGGATCAAGGAGCCGCAGGTACTTCGCCAAGGTGGCGCCTCCCACCCCGCCGCCCACAATCACCACGCGGCCCTTCCGGGGCGTGTTTCCCCCCAGCCTCGGCAGGCCTGCGAGCGCCAAGCTGCCCAGTCCAAGCAGGGTCAAGGCATCGCGTCGCTTCATGGCTGGCCTCCCTTTCCGGCGTCCTTGGGGAGCTTGGCGAAATAGGCGGCCAGGGCCTCCAGGTCCCGGTCCGAGAGCCCCTTGGCCACATGACCCATGAGCGTGGAGGGCCGCTTCCCGGTGCGAAAGTCCTTCATGGTCCGAACGAGGTCGGCCGCGGGAAGTCCCGCCAGAGAGACGAAAGCAGCACTCTTGATGCGCCCCTCCGTGCCGTGGCAGCCCGCGCAGGTGTGCGCTAGCGACACGCCATCCACCGGTGGCAGCTTGGCAAGGTCCACGGCGGGTGGCCCCGCAGGTGGCGGTGCGGGAGGCGCCTTGGGCGGGGCCTTGTGGCACCCGGCCATGCCTAGGGCCAACAGGCTGGACAGCAGGATTCTCGTGGGGTCCATGTCAGGCCCCCCACGTGATGAAGCCGAGCACGAAGTAGTGCAGGATCCAGAGCACGATGAGCCCCGTGGCCCACCGCCCAAGCCGGGCAAGGCCGGGCGTCGGCGTGTAGACGCCTTCCACCTGTCCCGCCCGCCACGCCACTGTGAGCATGTAGCCCAGGGTCGCGGCCCCGAGCACGCCGAAGGTGAGGAAGAAGGTCAGGGTGCTGTACCAGTCCATCTGGATGCGGTAGGTCAGCGGGTCATAGCCGTGGCTGCCCAGCAGCGTCCGGTAGCGCAGGATTTCCCGGGCGGTTCCCACCAGAATCAGCGCGGCAGCCCCGAGGGCGAAGGTGGCATAGCCCCACAATCCCTGATCGAGCCTCGGCCCGAGAATTCGGGGCAGGAAGACCGTTGCCAGGATGATCACCACCGCCACCAGCACCCAGGGCGACAGGGCGAAGGCCGCCATCTTGGCAGGGAGGGTGGCCATCCACCAAGCGCCCAGGAGCAGCGCCACCAAGCCTCCAGGCATGGTCAAGCGATTGGACAGCGCCCCCAGGAAGTCCAGGAAGGCCGCGTCTTCATGGGGACGGACCTGCAGGTAGCGCCTCAGGGCCAGGAGCCACGCTCCGATCACGGGCAGCGAGAGGGTGATGAAGAACAGGAAGCGTGGCAGGTGGAACGCATGCAGGCCCGAACCACTGGGATCCACGACCCCCCCAGGGGCGTACCAGGTCATCCAGAGTTCGGGGAAGTTCATCTGGTAGGTCAGGACGTGGATGATGAAGCCGACTGTCAGCAGCAACATCAAGGAAAGCACCATGAGCCAAGGGGAACGTACCGGACCCTCCGCACCGGCGGGGTTCTTCCAGTAGTAGAGGTAGATCGCTAGGTAGCCCCCGATAAGCACGACGATGGAGGCGATCACCCATCGGGCGGAGAGCACGTTTGAGGTGTACCAGAACGGGTCGTAGGTCACCTGGACGAAGAGCAGCGGGGCCACTCCCAGCACGATGGCGACGGAGACCGCCACCTTGGCGGTGGTGAGCATCAAGGTGGCGAGCCGTCTCCAGCGGACGTCCTGTCGGAACGCGCCCCATAGGGTCAAGCCCGCGGCACCCAACATCACCTGGACCGCCGCGATGTGCAGAGCGAAGGTCAGGACCCCCAGGGCCAGGAAGATCCCGGGGTGGGAGGGAACCCCCGCCTGGTCCCGCAGGGCGAGCAGCTGTTCGGGCGTCATCGCGCACCTCCCGCAGGCAGGGTAACGAGATAGGTGGCCAGAGCTCGCGCCTCCACGTCGTTGAGGGGAATGCGCGGCATGTAGAGCACGTGGCCGGTTCCTACGGTGGCCTGAAGGTGACCCGCCAGGGCCGCGACATCCTGGTTGCCACCCAGGTAGTTTCCCAAGGGGCGCATGCCGGTGCGCTCGAGCGTGTGGCAGTTGCTGCAGGCGATGAGCGCAAGCATCCGACCCGCTTCCAGGCGGTTGCCGTCATGGACGGTACGGAGTGAGGTCGGGATGAACGGATGGGTGGCCAGGAAGCCTTTAGCTTCCAGCAAGGGCATCTCGGATCGAATCCCCAGCCCCGGCACATCCCGCGCCACCACCTGGTTGGAGTAAACGTATTGGCCCGCCACAAAGGGCTTCCGGATGGATTCCCGGGCGACTTCCTCCGGCCAGAGCCCCAGGAGCAGGATGCCCACGGTGGCGGCCCAGGCTCCCACCGGATGGAGGAAGCGTGGGCGCAGCAGCCACGTGGCGAAATACGCCAACATCCCCACCACCGCGGCCAGCATGGCCGGACCAAAGGAGGCCGGAAGGCGGTTCGCCATGACCACCTGGGCGGCTTCCGGCAAGGTGCGCAGGTACCAGAGGAAGAGCAGCCCGCCCATGGCCGTGGCGACAAGCCCCAGCCAGGCCAATTTGCGCCCGACATCCTCACGCAGGTCCCGGTCCTCAAAGCGGGAAGCGACGATCCCCCCCACCAGCGCCGTCATCGTGAACATGAACGCGGTGCGCATGGCGAGGTGGGCGAAGGTGTTCGCGCCAAAGAAACCGAGGCGGTAGCCCCCGCTTGTGAACCAAGCCTCCTTGCCGGGCCCCAGCATGAAGGACAGGATCCCAATGATCACCAGCATGGTGGTGTAGGCCGCCAAGCCAAAGATCAGGGTCAGGCGGAGATGGGTGGCACGGTCGACCTTGGTGGCCATGTAGGTCAGCAAATAGACGCCCGTTACCTCGATGAGGAAGAAGACCCATTCCGTGGCCCACATCCAGACAAAGTTATGGATCAGAGCGCTGATGCCACGCGGGCTGGCCACCGTGGTGCTGTACCAGATGCCAGGCCCCGTAATGGAGCCCAGCACGTAGGAGAACACCAGGAGAAAGAGGCCATAGCGGCGGATGAACTCCAGGTATTTCGGCTGGCCCGTCCGGTTCGCGTAGGACGCCAACCAGGCGAAGAAGATGGCCGCGCCCACCGAGGTGTGGCTGAACAGCACGTGGATCGTGGCAATGATCCCCACGATCCAGCCGCTACCAATGCAAGGGGCAAGCCAAGTGGGGTAAAGGCCCAGGGACTCCATGGGGACCTCCCGGATAGGGGCGGTCTCTAATTCCATCAGAGGTGATGGAGAGCCGCACGTGAGGATTAGCAAAGATGCAGACCGGGTTCTAATCGGTAGTATTAGAGCCATGGCTCAGTTTTGCAACACAACATGACCGACATCGTCGATATGTGGTGCACACATATCAACGAACTGGGGTTTTTGAACCTGAAGCCCGAGCAGACCAACATCTTTTTCAAGCTCATGGAGGAGCGCTGCAACCGCTTTCCCACGATACTGACCACCAATTTCGACTGCGCAGCCTGGCAGGGTTTCCTGGGCAATCAGCCGCAGGTGGAGGGGAGCCGGCCCCTATCCGCAGACTTTTTTGAAAATCTCCAGCATCCACTCGGCTTGCTGGATTTTGTGGTTCAGAGCCCTGTTCGACTTGTCCAGGTGGCTAGCTGATAGCCGGCAAAGGAATCAAAGGGGTTGGCGCACGGGGGCAGCCAGGACGACTCGGAAACCAAGATCCTTGCGCTCCCATTCGGGGCGAAGACGAAAGCGGCTGGCGGAGCGGCATTCCTGATGTGGGCGACTCCAGGCACCTCCTCTGACCACGTACTCGCTGCTCTGAGCATAGGGCCCCACGAGCAGGATGGGTGGTTTGGCGCCGGTTGGATCCACTTGGGCCGTTGCTTGATAGCTGCCGTAGCGATCATGGCACCATTCGTAGACATTACCGGCCATGTCGTAAAGCCCCCAGGGGTTGGGCAGCTTCTGTCCGACCGGCCAAGTTTTTTGTTCGGCGTTGCCGGCGTACCATGCGCGGCTACCAATGTGCTGGTTGGATGGGTTGTCGTTCCAGTAATAGCGGGTGGTTGTTCCAGCACGAGCTGCGTATTCCCATTCGGCCTCGGTGGGCAACCGAAAGGCCAAGCCCGCGGGCCGCTGGCCCGCCGTGAGGGTGTTCAACCGGCTTAGGAAACCCGGCGCCTCGCTGGTACCCACGGCAATGCTGTTGTAGCTGGCCAAAGCTGCGGGGTAATCCGGCTGCTCCCGCAGCGGAGTTTGGGCATTCGGGCTCATCACGGCGTGCCACTGTGCCCGCGTCACCTCATATTTGCCCATGGAAAAAGCGGTGCTGATATTGACCTGGTGTTGGGGGCCTTCGTCGGCGTCGCGGTAGTGTTCGGCCGCCGGAGATCCCATGGTGAAGCTGCCGGCCGGGATGGGAACCAGCTCCAGGCGGACGCCCCCTGGCAGTTGCAAGGAACGAGGAGCGACGGCCAGTTGTGCCGGGTTGCTGGGGTGGGTGACGACAGCAAGCTCCGCAGGGCCCGCTGCCGGGCTGAGCTGCTGCTGGAGGCTTCCGGGCGACGGGGCGGTGGCATGGATTTTCTGTTGCATGGGGCAGGGCTCGATCACCGTGAGGTGATAGGAGGTGCATCCGCCGTAGGCATGGAGGTAGACCCAGGTTTCTTTCTCGTTTTGCCGCAGGCGCAGTGTGGCCTTACTGCCATCCTTACTCTGCCAGAGCTGTTCACCGCCAACCTGCTTGATGGCCTGGAGGTGATTGCGCACGACTTCGATCGGCGAGGGCGGGTTCACACCCTGGGCAAGTTGATAGTCGATGAAAGTCTTTTTTCCCTCTATGGTTTGCTTGCCCTCGCGGTCGCCGTTATTGATCGGAAAAGCGTGGGTATCGAAGTCGGCGCTGCGGTAGCGTTCGATGATGAAGCCAGGCATTCGGGTAAAGAGGTGGTGATCCTGGCTGCCAGGTTTATCGACTTTGGTCTTGTCGAGTGTCAACAGCAGCATTGGGGTGAGAAGTAGGGAAAGTGCGATAGACATTCCAAGAACTCCTGGGGCAGATGCGGTTTAGATCGGCAAGGGTTTTGGTGATTCGACAAGGATCGCATCGTTCTCTTGCAGGTCAATCTGTCCTTGAACAAGGGGATGCCCGCCAATCGGGCTAGCTGGGCTTTGAGAACTTGAAAATCGTCATCCCGTGGAGTTGGGCATCCCTATCGAAGGTTGTTTTGATTGGCGATGGCATTGAGGAATCAACGGATCACCCCCGCTTGGGTAAGGAAGGTGATCCGCGACATCCGACCGGAGCACTTGGAACATTCCAGGACATCGATGCCAAGCCCTCCAGGCAGGCATCATCCTGAAGAGTCATCACGGAGGGTTCGGTCTTGTGAAGCCGTTGGCGTAGCATGAGGGCATGAGCCTTCCCGAATTTCAAAAAATCACTGGTTCTACCGAGAAAAAGGTGTCGGTGAATCTGCGGCAAAACCTGGCCAAACTTCTATCGCATGGCGCCCCAATCCTCATGGAGGGCGGGGTGGTTGAGCGCGTTCGGCGGGATGCACCGAACTTGTTGGATCCTCTCTTGATGAACGCGCCCCTGATTTACAGCGAAGCGGGTCGAACATTGCTGCGCCAAATTTTCTTCGAGTACATGGATATCGGGCGTTTTCAGAACCTGCCTATGCTCAGCCTTGCGCCCACCTGGCGCGCAAATTCAGACCGGCTCGCGGCTTCGGCTCTTGCGGAACGCGATCTCAATGGGGACGCCGTGCGCTTCCTCCAAGCCATTCGAGATGAATTTGGGGAGTACGGATCGAAGATCTACATCGGCGGGCTCATGGGCTGCCGCGGTGACGCCTATAAGCCGCAGGAGGCACTGCCAAGGGAGGCGGCTCGAGCCTTTCACCTGATCCAAGCCAGGGCACTGGTTGAAGCAGGAGTTGATTACCTCATGGCCTCGACTATGCCCGAGATCCATGAGGCCCTGGGAATGGCAGAAGCACTCGCTTCCACCGGATGTCCATACCTCGTGAGTTTCATCGTTCGCCCTTCGGGTTGCCTTTTGGATGGAACGCCCCTGGATGAAGCCATGTTGCGCGTGGACGATGAGGTGAGTTCGCGCCCCCTTGGCTACCTGGTGAACTGCATCCACAGCTCCGCTTTGGAGGCCGCCCTTGGTACCCCGCTTGGTCAGCGGGCCTTGGCTGGGGGCAGACTACTGGGGCTTCAGGCCAATACATCACCTAAGAGCCCTGAAGAACTGGATGGTTCAGATGAGCTTGAAGGGGAGGCACCGGAGCTATTTGCTGCCGAGATGTGCGCACTGCAGAATCGATTCGGGTTGCGGGTGCTCGGAGGGTGTTGCGGCACAGATGCTCGTCATATTGCAGCGCTGGCCAAAGGTTTGATCAGGGAACAGCTCCGTTTAGATCACGAATAATGTACCCGTCGTAATCACCCAAGTAGGTAAAGCCATACTTTTGATATAGGGCAATCGCCGCGGTGTTGTTCCGATGAACTTCCAGTTTGATTTGTAAGCCCCTGGAGGCTGCACGCTGAAGGCTTGCTTCAAGCAAGGCTTTACCCAAACCCGCCCTTTGGTGATCCGGTGCGATACCGAAATGGTGCAGATACATCCGGCGGCTATCACTGGTCATCCAGGAAGATCCGATCACATCGCCTGATGGGATCGCTTCCATTACAAGGAAAATGCCTCCAAGAGTCAGGGTTCTCGCAATAACCACGGCATCGTCCCCGCGGTTCGAACCACCCAACCCCGTGTGCGCCCAAAGCTGTGCAATTCTGGGAAAATCGCCTTCTTGATAGTCGCGGATACGAAACTCATTGCTCATGTTTTCTCTTTGCACGATGGTTCAAGGGCTTGTTTGCATTCTGGGATTCGGGCCTGCTTTCCTGTAATTCCATAAGAAACTGAGCCGACCAGTTGGCTCAAGTGACGCGTGGTTTGCTCAATATCGATCGCGGTGAAAATGGCGGAAACAACCGCAATTCCTTCCGCTCCTGCATGAATAACATCCTCGATATTCGTTGCATTCAAGCCGCCAATGGCGACCAGCGGGTGACGAGAAAAGGCCCGGATACGTGCCAGGCCTTCAAGCCCCCAGGCTTGTTGGGTATCGGTCTTGGTCGGGGTTTCAAAGATGGGGCTCACGCCGAGATAGTCCACCGGCTGGTTTTCTGCGCGGCGTACGTCCTCCCAGGTTTCCACCGAGAGCCCAAGGATTGCTTTCGGACCCATCAGGTGTCGGACACGTTCGCAGGGCATATCGCTTTGCCCCACATGAACGCCTTCGGCTCCCACTGCCAAGGCCACATCAACTCGGTCGTTGATGATCAGGGGGATATTCCAGGGGGTCAGTAATTCCTTGATTCGGGTTGCCTCCTCCACAAAATTCCGTGTGGAAAGTTCCTTCTCTCGGAGTTGCACCCACGCGACGCCTCCCTGGATTGCCTTTCGGACAATCTCTTCCAAAGTCCGATCGCCGCAGAGCCTGCGATCTGTAACAAGGTAGAGGCCCTTCATCTTCAGCACTCCAGGCGCAGGCGCTGGGAGACGTCGGCTTTCGTCAAGCGGTACAGAGCGTCCAAGAAATGCAGCTGCAGGGTGCCAGGGCCTTCGGCTTTTTCCGCCGCCATCTCTCCCGCAATGCCCATTACGGCCATGGCCTGAGCCGCTGCCTGCGCAGGATCCAGTGTCACTGCCGCGAAGGCGCCACAAAGCGCGGTGGCCGTGCATCCAAGGCCGGTCACGCGAGTCATCATGGGATGGCCATTTGCAATTCGGAAGGTCTTCTGGCCGCCCACAATGTAATCCGTCTCGCCACTTACACAAACAACTGAGCCCAGGCTGGCGTGAAGGGTATGGGCAGCAGCTAGCGCATCACGGGATGCCTCGGTGCTGTCCACGCCTTTGGTCCTTGTGTGATCACCACATAAAGCCATGATCTCGGAGGCGTTTCCGCGAATGATCGTGGGCGGTGTAGCGGTTGCCAATTCACATGCTGTGTCGGTCCGGTAACGGCTGGCGCCAGCACCCACCGGATCCAACACAATGGGAATGCCTCGCGTTGCCGCACGCTCTGCGGCCTTGAACATGGCCGAAACCCAAACCTTACTCAAGGTGCCCAGGTTGATGACGAGGGCCGAGGCGATGTCCACCATATCTGCCATTTCTTCTTCGGCATGGGCCATCACAGGCGATGCGCCAAGGGCCAGCAGTGCGTTCGCCGTGGTGTTCATGACCACGAAATTCGTGATGTTGTGAACCACCGGCCTCCGCTGCCGGATGGCCTCTACCGCGGCCCATACCTGCAGTTCATTTCGTTCAACCATGGTTTTCCTTTCCTTTTTGTGTCTTTTCACTGCCATGCAGAGCAAAAAAATAGATCACCACGGAGACACAGAGGATACAGAGGCAAAGAAAATCAGCGTAGAACAAGTCCTACTAAGCCTTGCCGTCTCTGACTCATTTCTCCGTTTTCTTCGTGTCTCGGTGGTGCATTCTTTCCGACCCCAGGCTGGACGTCCTTCAGTTGTAGGCGCTCTTGATCTCCCAGGCCTCATCCAGCAGGGGCTTGGCCAGTTCGGTCATGTTCGCGTCTTGCCAGAAGGGCAGTTGCTCGTGGCGATCCATGTATTTTTGTGGGATAGGATGCGTGCCGATGACCACCGGTAATCCGTACGCGGATTCGATGAAGGCCTTGAATTGGCGAATGCTGGGGCAGGGTGGATAACCCACCAAGAAGCCAGTGGCGAGATGGATGACCTCGGCTCCATTCTTTTTCATTTCCTCGGGTACATATTCCACATTGCCACCCGGGCAGCCACCGCAGGTGGAGTAGCCCACGATTTCAACCGGCTCTTCGGGTGGATAAATGGCGAAGGCGCCACGGCGTTCACGCAGGGCTCGAAAGCATTTTCCGCCACCGCACCCTTGGTATCGACCGCAGATGATAATGCCGATTTTGGTCATGGTGATCCTCCTTCGTGGCTTTGGGTTTTACCTCTCACCCGCGCGGGTGGTTGACCAGCAAATCGAGATC
Source organism: Deltaproteobacteria bacterium (assembly GCA_020048105.1). Lineage (GTDB taxonomy): Bacteria > Acidobacteriota > Holophagae > Holophagales > Holophagaceae > JAYREN01. The sequence continues at coordinate 12,006 of JAIFMW010000050.1, forward strand.
TTCCTTCAAGGACTGGAGATCTTCCTCGTGCTCCACTTCCTGGGTCAGGATCGTGAGGGCAAGGTTGTAGGTAACCATGTCCTTATCCTTGGTGATATCCATCAGGTTCTTGTAGGCCGAAATGGCGCATTGCTCACCGGCGATATTTTGATCCAGGAGGGTTCCGACGAATGGATCGGCCGGAGCGTCATAGGCGCAGGGGCTGAGTTCATACCAATCACGAGGTTCAAGAACGGGCGTGCCACCAAGCTGGAGAATGCGTCCGGCCAGAAGGTTGGCGTGCGCCAGCTCTTCGGTTGCATGCAAGGTGAGCTCTGCGGCGACGGCATCCTTCATGGGGCCCTTTACCAACTTAGCGCCCAGCCAGTATTGGTAGTAAGCCAACCATTCGCTGGCGAAGGCCTTGTTTAGGAGCGTCAGAAGTTCGCTGACGTCCATTCCCACGATTTCCCGTCCACGCGTTCCCATTTGAATCCTCCAAGGAGA
>JAIFMW010000085.1:0-10163 GCA_020048105.1 Deltaproteobacteria bacterium
GCTGAGATGTGAGAATCCTGGAAGGAAGTGTGAAGAATGATGTTCACGCCGGACGTTTTGCTAAGGCTCGCAAAGATCTCCTTGAGACTGACTTTTCTTGTGAAATTAAGATCCATACCTTCGATGGATCGGGGATTCAAAGTGACAGCGGGTTGCCATTCCGACTTAGCACGCTGGGCGTCGATGCTTTCTTCGGCTTCCTGCTCGAGTTTCTTTTCGCGGAGCGCCAATTCCAAATTATTGATCCAATCTGCAGCCACCGCATTGGCGGGGTCGAGCACGGCGGCTTTTCGGACTTCCAGGTAAACCAAGTCGTTCTGACCCCGCTTTTCGGCCTCGCGGGCTAAGTTGAGGTGAACTTCGGCGGCTCTGGACGCGGCTCGGCGGTAGCCGATCTTGGCGTTGATATTGTTGGGGGAACTCTGCAGCACGCTTTGATATTCCTTGACCGACTCATCGAACTGACCTCGGTCGAAGGCCTTGCGCGCCTTGTAGAGACTGCAACCCAAACTTAGAACAAGAATCGCCGCTGCTGAGGCCGAAATCCCCAGGGTGCGGAGCGAGGTGGACATTTTCGACATGGGTACCATCCGGATCAGAATTGATTAGAGATCGCATTACCGCGGGTTCCGCTCGCATCGGTAGCTTCGATGCGATGGCGCATTTCGGGATATTTATGGTTCTGGAATTCGGCAAAGGTATCGGTCAGGGTGATCAGGCGCCATTGATCGCCGAGGGTGTCGCCCAACTTGATGGAGACAGGCTCCTCGTTTTTCATGAAGGCGCCAAAACGCCCCACGGATTTTCGTTCGAGATAGCCCAAATAGCGAAGGCCCTGGGGACGGGTCTCGAAGGCACTGTCCTTGAGCCGCTGGGCCGCCATCGCAGCGAGTTCGGCGTCGGTGGGTGGCTTGGGTGGCGGCGGAGGCGGCGGTGGAGGAGGGGGCGGTGGTGGTGGACCATCGAACTGAAAAAGGTCGCGGTACATCCGGGCCTCGGAGGGGAGTTCGCCGGCCTTGCCCAGCCGGGCAAGATCAGGCAATTTTTCCAGCGATTGCAGCGTTCGATTACTCTCCTGAGTGGCCAAGTTCGAGCTTGCTACGACCTTTGGAGCCTTGGTTTTGGGTGCGTCGGGCCAAAGCATGTAGCCCATAAAGGTCAGGGCCAGAGCGAAGGCTGCCAGGCCGGCTTGGGTTTGGCGGTTGCTCTTGAGCTCTTCAAGCCAGGCCATCCCCTGTGAGTGGCCCTGTGACCGATTTCCCGAGGCGGGCACGCTCATGCTTCCTCCCCGGCAGGATCAGCCTTGGTGATGCCGGTGCGTCGGAAGGCTCGCAGGGTAATGGTAAGGCGAGCGCCTTCGGGCGATTCTTCGAGCTTGCCGCTGGCGAGACCAAAGGGCAATTTACTGCTTTCCAGCCCTAGCATGAAGGCCTTGAGATTGGCGTAAATCCCCGATGCGACCAACTCCACGTCCAAGGCTTCCAGGTCAGTACCCTTGGCCCCTTCGCGAGTGGGAGCGCCATATTTGACGGTCTGTATCTGGGTGCCGTGAGCGGCGGATAAATCGAAGAGCACCCGGCTGAGTTTCCACTTGAGTTGACCTTCATTCTCGTTGGGCATGCCGGCGAGAATCTCTTCCATGCGCTCGCGGCTGATGCGCAAATTCTCGGAGCGGGTCTTCAACTTGCCAAGCTCACTCTCCTGGACACCCAACTGAGCCTTGGCGTCGCGGAAGGCCTTTTCTTGTCGAACCCTTTTCTGGCTGGCATCCGGCAGCAGCACGATGGCCACGCCAAGGGCACCGACCAGGAGCACGAACCCACAAACCAAACGGATGGTACTAGCGCGAAGCGTGCGATTCATCGCCGTTCCTCCGGATTGGGCCGATTGAGGGACCTGGAACGACGGCGAGGTCCTTCCTCTTCAGAATTTGGTTCTGGGGCTTGCCGAAGGGGGCGAGTGGGGGCGCCTTGGGGTTGGTTGCCGGCAGCGATGATGCCGGGGCGTGGCCCCGTGGGGTTGGTTGGCATGGCTGCCATTGGAGTATTTGAAACCGGTGCGGGTTTCAAAATCGGCTTCACAGGCAGCTTGACGGGTACGGCCGCCTTAGATGGCTCGACTTTTCGGAGGGGGCCAAAGGTGGGCAGCGCCACGTAGGTCGGGGGAGTGAGGGCAAGGGGCATGGTGAATTCAAACTCGACTCCCCCACCGGGACGCTCATTCTCGCGGTCCAGGATTATTTGAGCGAAGTACGGGTTCTTCTCTACGGATTCCACAAAGGCCGCCTCGGCGGCTCGCGTGCGGGCTTCCCCCTTGAGCTTCACGATCACTTGCTGATCCGTTCCACGGCTGCGTTGTAGGCTGCGGATCCGCATGTCTTGCACCAGACTGCGCTCCAATTCGGCGGTCAATCGTGACCACGGACTGCTTCGCTCGCCCAGGATGCGTTCAGCCAAGCGCCAGCGGGGCAGCTCCTTCTGAACATTGATGGCCTTCAGTTGATTTTGAATGCTGCCTTGGCGGGCGATGGAGTCTTGGGTTTGCCGGGAGAGCAGAAAGGCTTCTCGACCGACACGATTGGCCAAGTGATAGGCCCGCCAAGTCAGGCCACCAACGGCTGCCAAGGCGAGAATGCCAAGGCCCAAGACAGACCAACTGAGCAGCGTGTGCTGCCGTCGCCAAAGGGTAGGGGGGGGTGCCAGATTGAGCTTGAGAACCGGGATGGCCATTAGAGGGCCTCCTGGGCGGAAATTTCGGGCTGGATCAAGCGATGGGGAATGTCACCCTCGGGCCAGGCCGTTACGCCCCAGATCCAAAGCTCCTGAGGTGGTTTGGATTCCCGTGTCATATACGCAGCGGTGGGTGCAATGCGTTCGTCCATCCAAGTCTGCGGATCCGCGGGATCGGCCCATTGGCGGAGCAAGGTCAGGTTGCGACCCCAAGCGGCCAGCGTGCCCGTAAAGCCCCCTTCGGGATGAGGACAAAGGGATAACAGCATGCCTGGAAGATCGAGGTTGGGAGCGAGGCGGTTGTAGAGGTGCAGCCAGCGGGGCAAGAGGCTGTGCATGGGCCGCCCAACTCGCAACGCCGTTTGTAGCCAGCTTTCACGGAGATCTTCACGAATGCCCGCCAGAAGCCAGGCTCCCTCACCCAAATTCAGGGCCTGAACCGAAAAGGGGGCTTCCAGGGCCAGGCTCGTTGTAAATTTCCAACGGAAGAAGGAATCCTGAGCCTCGGTGCTGGAAGGCACGGCGACCACATCCCGCAGAAGCACCGAAGGCGCCCACAGGTCATCGACCACCCATGAGGTCGGCCCTTGGGGCAGAGCCTGAAGGCTGCGAGCGATGGCTTCTTCCGAAGGTAATCCCTCAATGGATAGGGTTTTCCCTCCTGCCACGAGGCGATGGGGTTCCAGCCATACCCGCGAGGCAGGGCCGGATTTCAGGCTAAACACACTCACAGCAGCCCCTTCAGACGGCGTGTGGGCCGGAGGGTGGTCCGGGCCGCAGGCGAATATTCAGGAAGGGGGGTCACGGGAACTCCAGAAACGGGGAGAATGACAGTCTATCGTCCCGAGCCTTCAGATCCCAAGGGTCCTTACGCTCGGTTAATGATGAACTATGCGGGAGAATGGTTCCCGCCGGAGTATCAGATTGCGTTTAGTTGCCCTCGAGTTACATGGATTTAAATCCTTTGCCGATCCCCAGAAGCTGGTGTTCCCAGGGGGGATGACGGCTGTGGTAGGGCCCAATGGGTGCGGAAAGTCCAATATTTCCGATGCCCTGGCATGGGTTTTAGGTGAACAGCGCGCGACGTTGCTGCGCGGCAATGATATGTCCGATGTAATTTTCGCGGGCACCAGCGAACGCAAACCTTTGGGAATGTCCGAGGTCAAACTCACCCTTGAAATGCCCGATCCCGCGCATCCCGGCACCCACAAGGAAGTGGTCATTTCTCGCCGTTTGTACCGTGATACGGGTGGCGAATATCGCATCAATGGCCGAGAAACCCGCCTCAAGGACATCCAGGATCTGCTGATGGACACGGGAATGGGAACCCGTGCCTATAGCTTCATTCAGCAGGGCCAGATCGATCTCATTCTCTCCACCAAGCCCAAGGATCGACGTTCTCTGCTTGAAGAAGCTGCGGGAATCACGCGCTACAAGCTGCGTCGTACCGATGCCGAGCGCCGTCTGGAAGACACCCGCTCAAATCTTTTGCGCCTGGATGACATCCTGCATGAGCTCGGTAAGCAACAGGAATCGCTGAAGCGCCAAGCCGCGAAAGCTCGCCGTGCCCTCGAACTCGACACTGCCATTAAGGCCACCCAACGCATTCTGCTGGCAGGCAAGGCCACGGAGTTGGATGAGGCCAAGGCACGCATCGTCGACCAGCTCGATACCTTGGAGCGGGGCATCGCGGCGCTCACGGCTCAAGCCTCGGAAAAGGCCAGCGAAGTTGAAGCCCAGCGACACAAGTTGGACGAGCTGAATCACGCTCAAGATGGTCGCAACCGCGCCATTCTCGCCCTTGATCAGCGGCTGACCCTTGCGGATCAGGATCGGGGATTTCAAGAAGAACGCATCGAGGAAAACCGTCAGCAACAGATCGTTTCGCAAGAGCGCCTGTTGGAACTTTCCACGCGCTCGGGCGATGCGCAAGCTGAAATGGAGCGATTGCAGACTGCTCTGAAGGCAGCGGCGACGGCCCTGGAAGCGCGGGATGGCTTGGTCGCGGATGCGGAAGAGGCCGTTGCCCTGGCGGGGGGTGCTCTGCGCCAAGTCGAGGCCGAACTCAAAGATCTCCGCGCTCGCCGGGCCGAAGCCGAGCGGGCAGGGCTTGCTCTCCAACGTCAGCGCCAAGTTGTGCATCAGCAAATTGCACAAATCGAAGGTCGTCTCGATGCTCTCAACCACGAAGAATCCGTGCGGGCGCCGCGACTGGAAGGCCTGCAATCCGAAGACCAGCGCCTCGTGCGTGCGCTTGAAGGCGCCGAAGCCCAGTTCGAGCAAGTGGAAGAATCGGTGCAGGTGCAAACACGCTTGCATGGTGAAGCCCTGGAGAGTCACCGCCAGGCCGCCAATGGTCTGCGGGAAGCTGAAGGCGCGCTCGATGCCGAAGAACGTCGCCTGAAGCAACTCGGTGATGTTTTACGCCAGGTGAGCGGCTCCGAAGAGGCGCAAAAAGCGTTGGCCTGGCTTAAGACCAAGGGCGAAGATCCTCAAGCCCTCTCCGACCTCTTTACCGTGGATGAGGCCGCCCGCCCCGACGTGGAGCGCCTTCTCGGGAACTGGCTGCAGGCCGTTTGCCTGGGGCAATCGGCCCTGAGTCTACTGAACGAGATCCCAGGCCAGCTTCAAGTGGCTACGACCACCCAGCTTCAACCTTCGGAACCACCCAGCGACTGCGAGGCTTTAGCCTCGTCGATCCGCTGGCGCACGGGCATGCCGAGGCCCTTGGAAGCCCTTCTTGTCCGCTCCTTCCGCTGTGCGGATGCCGCGTTGCCAGAACTGGCGGCGTCTCATCCCGATCTTGGCTTTGTCTCGCCACGGCTGGTGAAACTGCCCTTCGGCCCCGTGCAGGTGGGCGTTGCGGCACCGGAGGCTTCTCCGCTTAAACTTCGTGCCGACCTCGCAGCCTGTCGAAAAGCTCGCGAAGAGCTACTGGATCGTGTGGAAACGCTCGAAGGACAAGTTAAGACTCGTCAAACCAAATTGCAGGAAAGCGCCGAACGATCCCGAGAAATGGAAGAGGACCGCCTGCAGTTCCGTCGGAATCGGGAGGACCTGAAGGGTCGCTCGGCCTCCGTGAAAGGGCAACTCCGCGATATCCAGGAAGCTCAAGAGCGTGCGGACCAGCAATGGGAGCAGCTTGAAAACGAAATCGGCGCGTTGCGCATTCAGCTCCGTGATCTGGAAGCACCCGATGAAAATCCCGAAGTGGCCGAGCTCACAGAAACCATTCACCGAACCGAGCACCGTCAACACGAGGCTCAGGGCGAATTAGAACAGCGCCGACAAGTGCTCATGGAATGCACCCAAATGCGCGCTTCGGCCTGGGCCGAGCGCGATAGCCTGCAACGACAGGTGCTGCAATTGCAGCGGGGAGCCTACGATCTGGATGCCGAGCGAAAGCGGATCCAGGAAGATATTGACTTGGCCGGACAACGGGCAGAGCAGGCCCTGCTGCGCGTGGCAGAACTCGAAACCGAGACCCAGCAGCGTCTGCAGGAACGGCAACTGCTCGTGGAGCGACAAGGGGTCTCGCAGCCTGAAATCGAACATGTGGCCGAAGAATTGCGCGTTCACGAGCGCCGGGCCCGTGAACTGCAGCAGGCCCTTGAAAACGCGCGCCAACTTCACCAGGAATGTCTGATTTCCGGTGCTCAGGTGCAGGGCAGCCTGGAAACCATGGCCAAGGAAATCGAATTAGCACTTTCTTTGTCGGTGCCCGATTTCATTGCTTCCATCACCGATGATGAGCGCGAAGCCTGGGAGCAAGGCGAGCTTGTGCATCAGACCGCCTTTTCGGAATACCAAGGACGGCGCTTGGATCTGGGCAGTGTGAACCCTTTGGCCATTCAGGAATTGGAAGAAGCCGAATCCCGCCTCACCTTTATGAATGAACAACGGGCAGATGTGATGGAGGCCATCAATAATTTGGAAGCCACCATCAAGGAGATCAATCTCACCAGTGAGGAACGCTTCCGCGAGGCCTTCGATTTTGTGAATGCCCGATTTACCGAGGTTTTCCGCGAGGTCTTCGGCGGGGGCACGGCGCATCTTTCCCTGCAGGATCCCAAAGATCTGCTGGAGTGCGGCATCGAAATCATGGCCCAACCACCCGGTAAAACCCCCAAGGCACTGACGCTGCTTTCGGGTGGTGAAAAAGCCTTGACCGCCATTTCGCTCCTCTTCGCTATTTTTCAGTTCAAGCCAAGTCCCTTTTGTGTGCTAGACGAAGTGGATGCGCCCCTGGATGAGGCCAACGTCGGGCGTTTTGCCAAGCTCGTACAGCGCATGAAAACCGAAACGCAATTCATCGTCATCACGCACCAAAAACCCACCATGGTGGCCGCAGACACGCTGTACGGCGTGACGATGGAAGAACGCGGCATCAGTCGCTTGGTCAGCGTTCAACTCCGAGATGCTCAGCAACTGGTCTAAAATTCCGCACGTCATGAACCTGTCACAAGTCCGTAGCCGAGTCGTCAGAAAGTCCCGGCAGATGTCAACGCGAAAGAAACTGGAAAATTGTGGATAACCCCCGCAGGGGTGGCAAGTCCAATCGCTGTAAGGCTGGTGTTCATAAGTCTAATGAAATCATTTAAATGCGTGTAATCGCGGTAAACTTCGCATTGTGCCGAAATGGTGAAAACTGTGGGCTTTATGCCCGGCTTTAAGGAGAAATCCGCAAGGTTTTCCGCACCGATTTTCATTTGTTCTTGACCAACATCAGGGCGGCTCCCGCACCCATCATCACGGCGGCGTATCCAAACCCCCAGGTGGGATGCAGGGTCCAAAGCCCGCCAACCACAAGGCTGGAGATCAGATCGCCTACGCCATTCACGCCCCCCAAGAGCCCGAAGGCGAGTCCGCGATGATCCGCCGGTGCCAGATCGCCCGTTGTGGCATCTTCCAGCGTGTCTTGAATGCCATTCACGAGTCCCGCCAGGCTGAAAATCAGGGCCAGCATTGGCAAAGAGGCATGGCCTCTTTGAAAACAGACGATTAAAAGCAGTGGTACGGTGACCGAAACCGCGTAGCCCATCCCTAAGATGCGGCGATGATTGCGAAAACGATCGGCCAGAGCACCTGCGGGATAGGCAGCCAGGGCATAGACAACGTTGTGCAAAACGTACAGCAGCCCGCCCCAGGTGGCGGCCTTGGCGAATCCCAGCGCCGGTGAAAGCAGTTGCGTGGCGGCCAGGATTAGCAGCGTATGGGCGTAATCTCCCGCGCCAAATATTCCCACACTGACCAGGTACGCTCGAAAACGGGTGGGCATCTGGCTTAAAGCATGGCGAAAAGCCAAGAGCTTCGGTTTGGTGCGCGCCCGTTCTTTGACCAGCCATGCGAAGGCTAGGCCCGAAAGCACACCCGGTACCAAGGTCCAGGCCAGCAGGGTGCGGTGGAGGCCAAGGGAGGGCATGCCTTTGGACGTTCCCCAGGCCAACAGCAGCACCGCCGCCAAGGGCCCCAGTATGGCGCCCAGCGTGTCCCCGAAGCGGTGGAACCCAAAGGCCCGCCCTCGGGCTTCGGCCGGAACACTATCGGTAAGCAGGGCATTCCGCAGCGGTCCGCGAATCCCGCGGCCCAACCAGCCGAAGAACTTGCCAAACAAGATCAGGGGCCACCCGGCGGCCAGAGCCATGATGCCCGAGGCCGCGCCCGTGGCCATGTAGCCGCCCACAATCAGGCCTTTGCGTCGTCCCAGGCGATCCGAAAACCAGCCTGCGCCTAGTTTCATAAAGCTGGAGGCGGCATCGGCGATGCCTTCCACCGCACCCAGCGCGAGGGGCGGCAAGCCAAGCGCCGCCATGAAGCCTGGCAGCAAGGTGCTTTGCGCCTCGTGGCCGAGATCCGAAAGAAAACTCGTAATGGCCATGCCCCAGACCGTGGCATTCAGCCATTTGGGTTGGGTAGTTTCCGGCACCGACTCGTTCACGTTATGTCCTCACTTGGCGGTCTGAACCCGATGCCCACCGTAGATGCCGCGGTGCCCTACCAGGATGTAGGCCAGGAAACAGGTGATGACCAAGGGGCCCGCGAAGCCTCCACCGAATAGTTCTATGCCCATCAGCGTTGAGGCGATGGGCGTATTGCTGGCCGCCGCGAACATGGCGATGAAGCCCACCGCAGCCACAAAGGGGATTGGCAACCCGAGAATGGGCGCTAGTGCCGCACCCAGCAAGGCCCCAATCACAAAGAGCGGCGTCACCTCGCCACCCTTGAAACCAAAGCCCAGCGTGACCACCGTGAACAGGAATTTTGCGGCAAAGGCCCAGGGCGGAACGGGCGCTGAGCCTTCAAACACTCTCGGCAACCAGATGGTGCCAAGGTTCAGAAAGTCGGTGCTGCGAAAAACGGCCGCCAAGGCAATGACCGCCAAGCCGCCCAGCAGGGCGCGAAGGTAAGGGTTCACGAGGCGCGAGCGAGTCCAGCGCGCCAAGCGGTGGCTCAGTTCCGAAAAACTTCCAGCGACCACAGCCACGATCAGCGCAAACAGGGCCAACTTGAGCGCCACCATCACGGAAAGGTCCAGGGCCGCGGGCTGAAAGTGAATGTGGTGAGCCCCCAACCCGCGACAAACGGCATCCGCCACGAAACTGGCCGCACCACAAACGAGCAAGCCTTCGTAGTGCATCTTGCCGATGGCGATGACTTCCATACCGAAGATCGCCCCGGCGACTGGCGTTCCAAAAAGCGAACCGAAGCCGGCGGAAACGCCCGCCATCAACAGGAGTCGTTGCCGCGATTGATTGAAGCCAAGCCAGGCCCAGGGCAATTTCCCCACGGATCGCGCCAGACTGGCTCCCATCTGAATGGCGGTGCCCTCGCGTCCAGCCGAGCCTCCACCCAAATGAGTCAGCAGCGTTCCAATTAGCACCATGGGGGCCATGCGGGAGGGCACCCGGCCCTTGAATTCCAAAACTTCATCCAGGATGAGGCTGCCACCGCCTTCCGCTTCGTGCCCCCAGCGTTGATAGATCCACGCGCTGGTGACGCCAAACACCGGCAGCAAGGCCAAGAGCCAGAGATGTTGCCCACGCAGGTGGATGACGCGTTCCAGCAGCCACATAAAGAGGGCCGATGCCGTGCCGGCAAGCCCTTTCCTTAATACCAAGCATGCCGTGCCTCTAGCTTCCCGGAGAATACTTGGGCGGGCTCCTAACGGTCCAGGTACTCTTGATCCATGGCCAAGACATCATCCCTGTTCGAATGCACTGCCTGCGGTGCCCGCTATTCCAGCCCCATGGGCAAATGTGGCGCATGTGGTGCCTTTGATAGCATCGAAGAAGTTCGCGGGAGCCTGCGCAAGGATCTCACTCGGAGTCGCAGCGCCTTTGCCCAGAGCCAGTACAGCGGGCCGGTCTCGCTGCTGGATGTGGAAACCAGCGAGACCGAACGGATGCCCACGGGCATGGCGGAACTGGATCGGGT